>NZ_JAYFFH010000021.1:0-509 GCF_036289385.1 Anaerofustis butyriciformans | reverse complement strand
ATAGGTTCGCCTATAAATTCCATAATCTTATATAACTCGTCTTCTCTGAAGTATTTTCCCTCTTTTGCGGTCATTACCTGTGTTATATAGTAATTACTACGGTTTAATACTTTTTCAAGGTCTTTTATTTGCTTGTCCTGTTCTGTTAACTTCCCTCTAAGTTTATAATATGGTCGCATTTTTCATCCTCCTTTCTCCCTAAAAGCTAAAATCCCTGCCACAAAGTAACTATTTAGCATTTATTACGGCTTTTACATGGATTTTCATTAAAGTTTAAAATTAGGAGCTATATCAATTATTTTATGTGTCTAATAAAAAGATATATTTATCCTTGTGACAAGGGCTTTAGCCTTTAAGGAATTTAATCGTTAATGTTAGAAAAATGAATCTAAACTTATATTGAAATAGTCGGCAATAGCTTTAATGCTTTCTATTCTAGGCACCCTCTTTTCCCTCTCCCAGTACTCTATAGCCCTTTGACTTACACCTATTTCCTTTGCCAAAGTTAA
>NZ_JAYFFH010000020.1:0-896 GCF_036289385.1 Anaerofustis butyriciformans | reverse complement strand
GGTTTTAACGAAGCATACTGGGGACATAGAGCATATTATAAATATGCAGAGATTACACCAGCAGACACACAAACAAAACTTGGTATAAGCGGAGTAGAAGCAGAAGACGGGAAATTATCTCCTGGAAGTGATATAACATTAAGCGCAATGGTAAGACCAAAAGACGGAGAAGCAACTACATGTGCATCACCAAAGGGATATGTTCAATTTTACATAAACGGACAAAAATACGGAGATCCCGTAAAAGTTACAGAACATGTAAAAGATACAACATCAGATAATTACAACTATAGTACAGCACAAATCAAGTGGAAACCAATAGATAGTAATATTGCAAATGTAGAAGAAATACAAGAAATAAAAGCAGTATATATAGGAGAAGATCCAAACTACACAACAAGTGAAGGCACAGGAGAAATAAAATTAAGCTTTGTAGATGTAGACACAGATGAAGATGGAAATCCTGATGTAAACATAGATGTTGATGGAGACGGCATCCCAGATATCAATATAGATACAGATAGGGACTGGAAACCGGATGTAAATGTAGATATTGACGGAGACAAGAAACCAGATGTAAATATAGATACAGATAACAGCGGAACATGGAAACCAAGCACAGAAGGTGGAAATGAAGACGGAATATGGAAACCTGATACATCATTGGATACTAACGGAGATGGAAAAGTAGATGAAGATCATATATATAGACCAGGTTATGATATAGATAAAGACGGAGTAGATGACAGCTGGAATCCTGATAAAGATGTAGATTTAGATGGAGATGATAAGCCTGAATATGATACAAGCAATCCGGGAATAAATATAGATACTGATGGGGATGGAAATCCGGATATTAACATAGATGTAGACGGAGATGGCATTCCAGATATCAA
>NZ_JAYFFH010000019.1:0-961 GCF_036289385.1 Anaerofustis butyriciformans | reverse complement strand
TACGAAAGGAGTAATGCACTATAACTACACACAAAAATTTATCCGTTAAGATTGATTACATCAGCATTGTATTTGAAACGGCAACTGCTGAAGATGTCATCATGCACATTTTAGGTTTACCGACTGACATTTTCAATGTCTATCCGGCAAGCATTAAATACAAAACCTATCAAGCACGCTGGCAGATTGGAGATATTTATGTATCGGGCGACGCAAGAAAAACAGAGGATAACCCACAAGGGTTAGGCTGTTATCTTGTTATGACCGGCAGAGGGTGTGATGATATTTTCCGTATTCTCGACAGTAGGAATTGTACTTTTGGGGATATGTTCAAACATTGTGAGCGAAGATACGGACAGGATAACTTCCACTTCACAAGGCTTGATATTGCCATTGATGATAAAAACGAAAAGCCATTTTTTACCATAGAGCAGATAAAGAAGAAATGCGAAAAAGAGGAATTTATCTCGAATAGTGAGGGCTACCACTTTGACGAAAGCAAGTTTGATGATTTCGACACCGCAAAGACTGTTTATATCGGTGCTGGTAAATCGGGATTGTCCTACCGCTTTTATGATAAGGATAAGGAAGTCTGTTCAAAACATAATAAGACGCTTGAGGAAGTCGGCAGTTGGAAACGGACAGAAATGCAACTGCGTGATGATAAGGCTCATGCTTTTGCCATGACATTCAAGGAAAGACCGCTGGAACTTGGAGAACTGGCTTTCGGTCTATTGGCAAACAACCTACGCTTTGTCGTACCAAACAGAAACGAAAGTAATAAGAGCAGATGGAAAACTTGTCGGTTTTGGGAACGCTTTTTAGGGGCTGTGGAAGTCTTAAAACTGCAAGTACCAAAACAGCAAAATTCCCTTGAAGAAACACAGCAATGGCTCACAGAGGGTGGCGTGATTTCCGCTGTCAAAAGTTTTTACTTCTTGGAAGAACATGACGCATTAGG
>NZ_JAYFFH010000018.1:0-1229 GCF_036289385.1 Anaerofustis butyriciformans | reverse complement strand
GATGTTCTTTTTTATTTATCATTTACTAAAATTATTCGATAATTTCAGCAACAACTCCTGAACCTACTGTTCTACCACCTTCTCTGATAGCGAATCTTAATCCTTCTTCGATAGCGATTGGTGTGATTAGTTCGATTGTTGTTGTAATGTTATCTCCTGGCATTACCATTTCTGCTCCGCCTTCTAATTCTACTACTCCTGTTACGTCTGTTGTTCTGAAGTAGAATTGTGGTCTGTATCCGTTAAAGAATGGTGTATGTCTACCACCTTCATCTTTTGTTAATACGTATACTTCTGCTTTGAATTTTGTATGTGGGTGAATTGAACCTGGTTTTGCTAATACTTGTCCTCTTTCGATTTCTGTTCTATCTACACCTCTTAGTAATGCTCCGATGTTATCTCCTGCAACACCTTCGTCAAGTTGTTTTCTGAACATTTCTACACCTGTTACTACTGACTTGTTGATTTCTTTTTTGATACCTACGATTTCAACTTCGTCTCCAACTTTTACGATACCTCTTTCTACTCTACCTGTTGCTACTGTACCTCTACCTGTGATTGAGAATACGTCTTCTACTGGCATTAGGAATGGTTTGTCTGTATCTCTTACTGGTTCTGGAATGTAGTTGTCTACTTCTTCCATTAGTTCTAAGATTTTATCTCCCCATTCGCTTGATGGATCTTCTAATGCTTTTAATGCTGATCCGATTACGATTGGTGTCCCGTCTCCATCGAATTCATATTCGTCTAGAAGTTCTCTTACTTCCATTTCTACTAATTCGATTAATTCTTCATCATCTACCATATCTGCTTTGTTTAAGAATACTACGATGTATGGTACGTTTACTTGTCTTGCTAGTAAGATGTGTTCTCTTGTTTGTGGCATTGGACCATCTGCTGCACTTACTACTAAGATTGCTCCGTCCATTTGTGCTGCTCCTGTGATCATGTTTTTAACGTAGTCAGCATGTCCTGGGCAGTCTACGTGTGCGTAGTGTCTTTTTTCTGTTTCATATTCTACGTGAGCTGTTGAGATTGTGATACCTCTTTCTCTTTCTTCTGGTGCTTTATCGATGTTTTCGAATGCTACTGCATCACCTGTTCCTAATCTTTCATGTAGTACTTTTGTGATTGCTGCTGTTAATGTTGTTTTTCCGTGGTCTACGTGACCGATTGTACCAATATTTACATGTGGTTTAGTTCTTTCGTATTTTTCTCTTGCCATTTTT
>NZ_JAYFFH010000017.1:0-1709 GCF_036289385.1 Anaerofustis butyriciformans | reverse complement strand
CTGTTACTTTTTTTGACTTTTTCGTTTTGTTCCCAGGATTTTATACTTGCTTTCCAGTCTGTCATTTTATTCTTACCTACATACCAGTTTTTACTTTCATAAAAATTATAAAACTGTAGAGGGTTTATATTATTATTTCTCTTTTTGCAATACTCCTCTACTTCGGCAATAGTAGGTTTAACAAACTTACGCTTCTTATATATATTTTCTTTACTTTTATTTACTTTACTTTCCTTTACTTTACTTTGTTCTTCTTTGCATACATTTTTGTCATTTATGTATGCAAATTCCTCTTCTTCGCCTGCATTTTGATAATTTTGTATACTATTAATAAGAAGGTATTCTTTTTTAACTTCAACGACCTTTCTTCTCTTAACTATGGTAAAATATCTTTTTTGTATTCCCTTTGAAGTTAAGATAGAATATTTGTCGTATAATTCTTTGTTAAAAATACCCCTTTTAAGAGCTTTATTTATTATCTCGGAAACAACACCGCAACCAACTCCTATATCGTGAGAAAACAACAGCATAACCTCCGAGTCCCAGTGACAGAAATAACCTTCAGCATAAATCTTCTGATAAAGTTTTATTATTACACCGAAGCCTTTTAAGCCAAATTCTGCCTCCAAGAGTTTAAAATTATCGTCCAGGTATACATCAAGAGGAAAATAATTTACTCCGTTTTTCATGATGTACTCCTTTTAAAAAGACAGCATTGCAACCCATATTTGAACGGCAATACCACCTTATAATATTCTTTTAATTTGAGGGGAATAAGTCCACTAAGTCCACAAGGAGAAACCTCCTTAAATTTTTTATATAAACACGTCCCCTCTTCGTGTTTAAAACTTATTAATCTATAAATTTATGTATGGATACTTTTTCTTTAAGTTATAAATAAATTGTTTCTTTTCAAGCTCCAAAGCCTGTATATTATTATTTAACTCAAGTACATGATCCATAAGCCTTTCCATATCGAGAGTGAAAAGCATAACCTTATTATTATTTTTAAGTGCGTTTATCATCTCTTCAAATATGTAACTTACCTGCCCTTTGTAAAGCCCGTTTACAAGTATCAAATATTCATCATAAACATCTTTTTTCATTTTTTAGCCCCATACAATATAGGCAATATATCTGCCGACAATTTCTGCAATACACATTGAAATAATAGAAAATAAGGCAGTAAAAAATATGTACTTGAAATTCAGTTTTATAAATGATAAAATTTGTAATAGTAACATATGTTTAATCTCGTGTCTTTGTTTCCCAGCAAGCACGGGATTTTTATTTAACTTTTTCATATATTTACCCCTTTTGTTCTTTAAATATAGTTTCTAATCTTTTACAACTATTAAAATGTACACACTTAATAAATGCGGTTTCATAATTTGGTTTATTATCCAAAAAATATGTTGTATTAATTTCAAGTTCTTTAAATGGACACTCTTTGCATTCTTCTATATCAAATACTTTTATCTCTTCTCCCATTAATTTACCCCTTTTTTTCTTCCATTTGTATGGATACATCAACTATTCCGTTAACAATCTTTTTTACCTCTTCATCGGAAATATTAAGCATTCCTTTAAGATTATCAATAATAAGTTTTAATGAAAAAACCATATCAAAAAAGCTTATCTCCTTTAAGATTTCCATTGCCATATCTCTACTTTTAAAATCCTTTTTAATGCAAATTATATCTTCCATT
>NZ_JAYFFH010000016.1:0-1732 GCF_036289385.1 Anaerofustis butyriciformans | reverse complement strand
AAATTAACCGCCCATTTACAGAGGATAAACCGCACCGACCTTATCCCCTATATCCAGTATGACACGAAACATGGGAAAGGGGGTATCTGATGAATAACAACGATATTCCCGTATGGGAAAAATACACCCTTACCATTGAAGAAGCGTCAAAGTATTTCCGTATCGGAGAAAACAAGTTAAGACGCTTAGCAGAGGAAAACAAGGACGCTGGCTGGCTCATTATGAATGGCAACCGCATACAGATTAAACGCCGACAGTTTGAACAGGTTATTGACAAATTGGACGCAATCTAATGCAAATGAGCCTTGTATGTGTTATGATGAACACAAGTCATATCAAGGCTCTTTCCAACAAGGAAAGGAGCAGACACCATGAAAGAAAAAAGACGGGATAACAAAGGTCGTATCCTGCATACTGGAGAGAGCCAACGAACAGACGGGAAATACTTATATAAATATGTAGACGCATTTGGAAACACAAAATATGTGTATGCTTGGAGATTGACACCCACAGACCCGACACCAAAGGGAAAACGGGAAAAACCCTCACTTCGTGAACTGGAACAGCAGATAAGACGGGATATTGAGGACGGTATCGACAGCACAGGCAAGAAAATGACGCTTTGCCAACTCTATGCCAAACAGAACGCACAGAGGGCAAATGTGAAGAAAAGCACAATAAAACAACGGGAACAACTCATGCGGTTATTGAAAGAGGATAAGTTAGGTGCTAGGAGCATTGATACGATAAAACCCTCTGACGCTAAAGAATGGGCGTTACGCATGAAAGACAAAGGCTTTTCCTACAATACCATTAACAACCATAAACGCTCGTTAAAAGCGTCATTCTATATCGCCATACAAGACGATTGCGTAAGGAAAAATCCCTTTGATTTCAAGTTAAGTGAAGTCCTAGAAAATGATACCAAAGAGAAAGTTGCATTGACAGAGGAACAGGAACAAGCCTTACTCTCATTCATCAAGACGGACAATGTGTATCACAAGTATTATGATGATGTGCTGATACTGTTAAAAACAGGACTTCGTATCTCGGAACTGTGCGGACTGACAGTAGCCGATATTGATTTCAAGAATGAAGTTGTGATTATCGACCACCAGTTACTAAAGAGCAAGGAACAAGGCTATTATATTGAAACGCCTAAGACGAAAAGCGGAATAAGGCAAGTACCATTAAGCAGAGAAACGATACAGGCATTTCAACGGGTTATGAAGAAACGCCCAAAGGCAGAACCATTTGTGATAGACGGACGGGGCAATTTCCTATTTGTCAATCATAAGGACAAGCCAAAAGTTGCGATTGATTACAACGCCTTATTTGTCCGTATGGTAAAGAAATACAACAAGCACCACAAGGACAATCCCTTGCCACATATCACACCGCATACGCTACGCCATACGTTCTGCACAAGGCTGGCAAGCAAGAACATGAACCCAAAAGATTTACAGTATATCATGGGGCATTCAAACATTAGTATCACAATGAATTGGTACGCTCATGCGTCCATAGATACCGCAAAATCAGAGGTTCAGCGTCTAATTGCATAGAAGTATTTACCACGATTTTAACCACGCTTGATAGCGAAAATATAAGAAGATAGACCTAGATATGTGAGGTTTACCACAAAAGCAAAATGCCCGTAGAGCCGATAAAATAAGGCTTTGCGGACATTTAAGAAGATATAAAAAGATAGTCAAAAAGACATATATAATTT
>NZ_JAYFFH010000015.1:0-2416 GCF_036289385.1 Anaerofustis butyriciformans | reverse complement strand
AATCGCTATCGAAGAAGGATTAAGATTCGCTATCAGAGAAGGTGGTAGAACAGTAGGTTCAGGAGTTGTTGCTGAAATTATCGAATAATTTTAGTAAATGATAAATAAAAAAGAACATCTTATTGATGTTCTTTTTTTGTGAAAACAATAATGAAAGATTTAAAAAACTTTCATTATTTAATTTTTCCAATTAATGCAGTAGCAGAAATAGTTATTTCACTTATATTATTATAATCAAATTTACTTTTATCAATATCAAACAATAACGGGGTCATATCTAAAAAAGATTTTAAATTTTCTAAAGAAATTTCTTTTGTTTGATTAAGCTCTTTAATTTCTAATAATTCACAATGCTCTTTGAAACATTCAATTACATCATTATTATCATACTGCTCATGTTTTAATTCATTTTTTACAATATCTCTTAATTCTTTTAAGTGAGAAAGACCCGGAATAATTTTAATTATAATTCCATCTTTCTTTAATACTCTTTTAAATTCGGGATAATTTGCTGGTGTGTATATATTTAACATACAGCCAATAGAATTATCTTTTAGTGGAATAGATTGTATGTCAGAAACAAAAAAACAAATATTATTCGTGCCTCTTGCTGCAACATTAATAGCATCTTTAGATAAATCAAAAGCAAAAAAATCTATGTTTTCATTATATAATTTTTTGACATAGAAACCTTCTCCGCATCCGGCATCAATAACTGTGTCAGGTTTAAAAGTATTTATATAAGATTGGATATAATCGCATATATGGTCATAATAGCCCTGATTTAATATAATATTCCTATTTTCAAAGAAACTCTTGTCATAACCCTTTTGAGGCTTTCTGTTTGATAAAAAATTTATATATCCTTTTTTTGCAATATCAAAACAGTGATTGTTTTGACATTTTAATGTGTTGTTTTCAATATACATTTCATTTTTACATATTGGACACTTGAAATAATTTTCAACATTTTTAAATTTTAAATTACTATTTTTCATATTTACTCTCTTTATTTTTAATGTATTATATAAAATTATATTAAATTTTTCATTATTTTCAATCTACTTTGTATTTATATGTAGTTTTTTTTAATTATTTTTATTAAAAAATCATAACTAATTGAAAATCATTACATGATGTGGTAGAATAATTTAAACTTTTACATGACAATGAAGTTTATAATGACAGAGTTAAAAATATGGAGGTGCTAAATTGAGCGCAAAAATTAAAGATGTTGCAAAGAAAGCTAATGTTTCTATAGCTACCGTATCGCGTGTAATAAATAATGTACCTTTGGTAAATGAAGAAACAAAAGATAGAGTTTTACAAGCAATAAAAGAAACAGGATACAGACCTAATGCCATAGCAAGAAGCTTAAAATTACAAAAAACTGAAACTGTTGGTGTTGTTATACATGATATTACAATACCATACTATGCACAAATGGCTAGAGGTGTACAGGATATAAGCATGCAGAGTGGATATAATGCCATAATTTGTAACAGTGATGCAGATAGTAAAAAAGAAGAAGAATTTATGGATTTGTTTTATCAAAAACAATGTGATGGAATTATATTTGCGGGCAGAGAACTTGATGAAGTTGTAAAAAGAAAATTTGAATATATGAATATGCCTGTAATATTATGTGGTGTTGAAGATCCTGCAGGTAAATATTCAAGTGTTATAAATGATTATAATCAAGGTATTTATGCACTAATGGAATATATAAAAGGAAAGGGGCATAATACTCTTGGTTTAATACATGGTGATAAGAACAGAGATTATAATGCTAAGAAGAATGAAGAAGTAATTTTTTCTACATCCAAAATGCTTGGAATGAAAATAGAAAAAAATAAGATATATGAAAATGCCTTTACAATGAAAGGTGGATATTTAGCTATGCAGGAAATGCTAAAAGGAGATCTTCCTGATGTAGTTATATGTGGTAATGATGAAATGGCTCTTGGTGCAATAAAAGCTATTGAAGAAGCAGGTAAAAAAGTTCCCGATGACGTAAGTATTGCAAGTTTAAATTCTTGTGAAGTTGGAAGATGGATTAACCCAACTCTTACAAGTATAAATCACTATATGTATGATGTAGGAGCAATAAGTGCTCGACTTCTTGTAAAATTGCTTGAAGGTGAAGACTTGAAAGAGAAAAAAATAATAGTATCTCATAGTATAATAGAGGGTGAATCCGTAAAGTAAACAATGAATTTTAAGGGCTGTTTATACAGTCCTTTTTTGTTTTTTATAAAAAAGTAAAAAATTTGTAAAAAAGGTATTGACAGTTAAGGAATAAAGTGATAATATAACAAAGCTGTTTCGAGCGGTAAGCTGAAAAAGCATACGAGAAGGTTGTCAATGAAAAAAAATGACAAAAAAAGTTAAAAAAGTAGTTGACAAGAGATTGAGT
>NZ_JAYFFH010000014.1:0-2592 GCF_036289385.1 Anaerofustis butyriciformans | reverse complement strand
ATTCATGATATAGTTCTGTAGCCAGTACTGAATCCCTTGTTCTTCTTCCATTCTTATCCGTTTCTTTATAACATATGAATACATCAAAAGGTTCTTCTTTCTTTGATATTTCAAGTATCACCTTTTGTATCTCGTCTATTTCTCTTGCCTGTTCTTCGTATATTCTCTTTTGTTCTTCACTTGCATATTTTATTGCAAGTTTATAGTCTCCATCTGCAAATACTGATGTATAATGGGTTCTATTTATTGTAGGTACTATTTTTTGTGTTATTGGATCTTCTACATATTCTATTCCATATTTACATAATACCAAACACCAATAGGCCTCTGCATCTGTGCTGTCATCTTCCAATATACTTTCATATACCTTTAATGCTCTATCGTATTCGTTATTCCTTCTTAGTTCACTGGCTGCATTATATAAATTTTCTCTTTTTTCGTCATTTAATAGAGGTAATGTCTGTTTTGTACCGCAATACTCACATACTCCTACCTCTTGATTTTCTTCTATTCTTAACGTGCCGCCACACATCTTACATTTATACTCTGCCATCTTTTCCCCTAACTCTTTCTTATATGAAATTATTCTTTAAGAATCATAATATCGTCTCTATCATTTAATTCCATAATTTCATCATATTCTTGTCCTTTAACAAAAATTTTACCTTTTTCATCAATACCTAAAGAATAATATTTACCAGCATATACTTTTTCAATATTTTTCCAATTTTGTAAATCACATTGAGAATAATCATTATTACCAACAGCAACAACTTTTCCATTCAATTTTAAGCCAATAATATGATTTTCACTAATTGAAATTTCCTTAATATCTTTCCAATTTACTATATCCTCTTCATAATCAGAAAAACCCACAACTTTAACATTGTTATCTTTTGTTACACAAACTGTAGAATAATCATCAACACATATACTTTTTATATCATTTAGATATTCTACATCGCACTGTCCGTTGCTGTTATCTCCGCAGGCAACAACAGTCCCATCAGCTTTAAGCCCTACAATATGATTATTACTTACATCAATATCTACAATATTTGTCCAGTTAGAAACATTACTAAACAATCCATCCTCATCATTTAACACCATTACTGTGCCATCTGCTTTTAAACCTACAAGGTAATCGCTACTTGAAGATATTTCTTTTATATTATTCCATTCTCTTAAATCGTAAGATTGATCATAATAGCTACTTAAATGTTTTAAAACTACATCTCCATTAGATTGTAAACCTACAACAAAATCATCACATATAGAAACAGAAACAATATCTCTCCATTCAGAAATGTTAGTTTCATTATGATTGTTTTCATTTCCTACATATTCAAACAAATCACCATTATAGAAAACTGTACCATCATTTTTTACTGCTATAATATTATTATCAATAAAGTCAACCGTATGTTTTTTTACTCCAACTTTAGAAAAACACTCTTGCTGTTTTCTTTTCGCATCTTTATAATCTCCCGCTTCTTTATAATAAATTGCAGCCTTACCATAATCTTTATTTTTTTCATAAGAAGCAGCTTCTTCATACTTAAGCATTGAATAATATTTATCATGCTGATATCTTGCATCACTATAATCTCCTGCTAACTCAAAATAATAAAGAGCAGAATCATAATCACCCATTTGAACATATTCCATTGCTTTTTTATAATCTTTTTCAGGATTAATATACATATCATGCACAAACAATACAATAATAATTACTGCCATTACAGGAAAAAGAATATAAGCAATTTTCTTTTGTATGTTTTTTACTTTTTCATAATTATTATCTTTTGATTTTCTTTTCTTATCAAATTCTTCAATTTTTCTTTTACATTCTTCAATTTCATTATCAACATTGCCCCAACCTTTAATTTGTTGCAACATCTCAATAGTTTTTTTATAACCTTCTACAGTTTTCTTTCCTTTTTCGGCTAAAGCTCTATCATAAATTATTTTATTTATTCCATCATGACATCTATTTAATAACTCTAATGAATATTCAAATTCAGAAAATTGTTCAATTTCGTCTATAATCTCTTGATAATCTTCTATTGTTTGTGCATATTTTATTTTTCTTAAACAAGCATTATAAACAACGTCATTTTCTGCTTTTTTCATATTATATTTATTACTTTCAACACATGAATATAATTCTTGTTTAATATCTTCATCCCCAAAACTCATCACTCTTTTATAGTTAGAGCTTAAAGAAAAATCTTCGTTACATTCTTTTAATTCCTCTAATGTTGACAAACCATACTCAATTAAAAGTCTATAAAGATACGCTTTTGCATTTTCAGGTTCCATATCAAGAACTCTTTCACAGTACTCACTGGCACTCTCAAAGTCCTTATCTTCAAGAAACAACTCAATTCTCTTTATTAGATTGTCAACACTTACATTTTCATTTAAAATAATTTTTTGTGATGTTATATCTTCTTCTTGTCCAAGAATTTTATCTATTCCTCTTATTAAGTCCTGCATAAAACCTAATTTGCTCATATCTTGTGCTTGCAGGTTTGAAAATTCTTCTGGTAAATCATATGGGTCCATGTCTCTGTACGCAGGTATTAAAAC
>NZ_JAYFFH010000013.1:0-4921 GCF_036289385.1 Anaerofustis butyriciformans | reverse complement strand
CCCGCGACTACCTACCCTCCCAGTCCGTCTCCAGACAAGTACTCTAGGCGTGGACGGGCTTAACTTCTGTGTTCGGAATGTTTACAGGTGTTACACCGTCGCTATCGTCACGAGGAATTAAACTATTTCATTTAACTCTTCATTAAGAGATAATTATAAATTGCATAAGTTCTTTAACAAGTTCATATATCTTTAGATCAAGTCCTCGAGCAATTAGTATCGCTCAGCTGAATACATTACTGTACTTACACATGCGACCTATCAACCTGATAGTCTATCAGGGCTCTTACTTCACAAAGAATGGGATACCTAATCTTGAGGGGGGCTTCGCACTTAGATGCCTTCAGTGCTTATCCCGTCCCAACTTAGCTACCCGGCTATGCCACTGGCGTGACAACCGGTGCACCAGAGGTTAGTCCGCCCCGGTCCTCTCGTACTAGGGGTAGCTCCTCTCAAGTATCCTACGCCCACGACGGATAGGGACCGAACTGTCTCACGACGTTCTGAACCCAGCTCGCGTGCCGCTTTAATGGGCGAACAGCCCAACCCTTGGAACATGCTTCAGCTCCAGGATGCGACGAGCCGACATCGAGGTGCCAAACCTCCCCGTCGATGTGGACTCTTGGGGGAGATAAGCCTGTTATCCCCGAGGTAACTTTTATCCGTTAAGCGACGGCCCTTCCACTCGGAACCGCCGGATCACTAAGCCCTACTTTCGTACCTGCTCGACGTGTCTGTCTCGCAGTCAAGCTCCCTTCTGCCTTTACACTCTAATAAATGGTTTCCAACCATTTTGAGGGAACCTTTGGGCGCCTCCGCTACTCTTTAGGAGGCGACCGCCCCAGTCAAACTACCCACCTGACAGTGTCCCTATACCGGATTACGGTATCAGGTTAGAATTCCAGCATTATAAGGGTGGTATCCAAAGGTCGACTCCACCAAGACTGGCGTCCTAGCTTCTAAGTCTCCCACCTATCCTGTACATACAATACCGAAATTCAGTGCCAAGCTATAGTAAAGCTCTACGGGGTCTTTCCGTCCGGTCGCGGGTAACCGGCATCTTTACCGGTACTACAATTTCACCGAGTGTGTTGTCGAGACAGTGTCCAGATCGTTACGCCTTTCGTGCGGGTCAGAACTTACCTGACGAGGAATTTCGCTACCTTAGGACCGTTATAGTTACGGCCGCCGTTTACTGGGGCTTAAGTTCACTGCTTCGCTTGCGCTAACAGATCCCCTTAACCTTCCAGCACCGGGCAGGCGTCAGCCCATATACTTCATCTTTCGATTTTGCATAGACCTGTGTTTTTGGTAAACAGTCGCCTGGACCTTTTCACTGCGCCCTGCTCTCACAGGGACCCCTTCTCGCGAACTTACGGGGTGATTTTGCCGAGTTCCTTAACAACACTTCTCTCGCTCATCTTAGGATTCTCTCCTCACCTACCTGTGTCGGTTTACGGTACGGGCGAACATGTTCTCAATAGAAGCTTTTCTCGCCAGTGTGAAATCAGCTACTTCCCTACTATATTTCGGTACTCATCACAGCCCAGGCTTACGTTAAGCGGATTTGCCTACTTAACACCCTCACTGCTTGACCCAGCATTTCCAACAGCTGGGATAACCTATCCTCCTGTGTCACTCCATCTCTCAAACAAACATATTCGGTACTGGAATATCAACCAGTTGTCCATCGACTACGCCTTTCGGCCTCGCCTTAGGTCCCGACTAACCCCGGGGGGACGAACCTTGCCCGGGAAACCTTAGGTTTTCGATGGTACAGATTCTCACTGCACTTTCGCTACTCATGCCAGCATTCTCTCTTGTGTAACGTCCACCGGATACTTACGTTTCGGCTTCACCCTTTACACAATGCTCCCCTACCACTAGTATAAACTAATCCTTAGCTTCGGTATCAGATTTTAGCCCCGGTTATTTTCGGCGCATAATCACTCGACCAGTGAGCTATTACGCACTCTTTAAATGAATGGCTGCTTCTAAGCCAACGTCCTGGCTGTCTTAGCAATTATACATCCTTTCCCACTTAATCTGAATTTTGGGACCTTAGCTGAAGATCTGGGCTGTTTCCCTTTCGACCATGGAACTTATCTTTCACAGTCTGACTGCATGACTAAAATATATGGCATTCGGAGTTTGATAAGGTTCAGTAAGCAATACGCCCCCTAGCCAATTCAGTGCTCTACCTCCATTATTCATCGTCACACGCTAGCCCTAAAGCTATTTCGGGGAGAACCAGCTATCTCCGTGTTCGATTGGAATTTCTCCCCTACCCACACCTCATCCGAGCCTTTTTCACAGACACCGGTTCGAGCCTCCACGAAGTTTTACCTTCGCTTCACTCTGGACATGGGTAGATCACACGGTTTCGGGTCTACAGCATGCAACTTTCGCCCTATTCAGACTCGGTTTCCCTGCGGCTTCGCTGCTTAACAGCTTAACCTCGCTACACACCGTAACTCGCTGGCTCGTTCTACAAAAAGCACACCATCACTTGCGCTCTGGCTGCTTGTAGGCATAAGGTTTCAGGTTCTATTTCACTCCCCTCCCGGGGTACTTTTCACCTTTCCCTCACGGTACTATTCTCTATCGGTCATCCAGTAGTATTTAGCCTTGGGAGGTGGGCCTCCCATATTCCCACAGGGTTTCACGTGTCCCGTGGTACTCGCTTGGTGTATCTACTACATAATGCTTTTCGCTTACAGGACTGTAACCTTCTTTGGTGTGCCTTCCCATACACTTTAGCTAAACATTATATCTCTCAATACACGGGCTGGTCCCCGTTCGCTCGCCGCTACTAGGAGAATCGATGTTTCTTTCTCTTCCTCCGGCTACTTAGATGGTTCAGTTCGCCGGGTTCCCTCCTACCAGACTATATATTCACCTGGTGGTACTATGTCTTCACATAGTGGGTTGCCCCATTCGGAAATCTACGCCTCAAAGCTTATTTGCAGCTTAACGTAGCTTATCGCAGCTTATCACGTCCTTCATCGGCTCTGGATGCCAAGGCATTCACCTTATGCCCTTAATAACTTGATCCTAAGATATATTCTTACAAAATGTCTTGAAATTATAGTTTTTAACCAAACTTTCTTTTCTTTGTCGTTTCGTAATCATACTTGTTTTCGTGTTTTCTACTTATGCAATTTTCAATTATCTCTCAACTCTTTAAGAGTTAAAACTAAGATACTATTTCTAATACCTTACTTTTAATCCTTAAACTTCATGGTGGGCCTGGGAGGACTCGAACCTCCGACCTCACGCTTATCAGGCGTGCGCTCTAACCACCTGAGCTACAAGCCCCCACACATTTTCATATATGGTGGAGATGAGGAGATTCGAACTCCTGACCCCCTGCTTGCAAGGCAGGTGCTCTCCCAACTGAGCTACACCCCCATTAGTTGGTCATTCAATTTTACAATAGATTAAAAGAGAAAGATTTGAGTCGAGTCACTTTTCTACTCTTAGAAAGGAGGTGATCCAGCCGCACCTTCCGATACGGCTACCTTGTTACGACTTCACCCCAATTACTGATCCCACCTTCGACAGCTGCCTCCTATTGGTTAGCTCACTGGCTTCGGGTGTTACCAACTCTCGTGGTGTGACGGGCGGTGTGTACAAGGCCCGGGAACGCATTCACCGCGACATTCTGATTCGCGATTACTAGCAACTCCGACTTCATGCAGGCGAGTTGCAGCCTGCAATCCGAACTGAGATCTGCTTTTTGAGATTAGCTAGGCATCACTGCTTCGCAACCCTTTGTACAGACCATTGTAGCACGTGTGTAGCCCAGGTCGTAAGGGGCATGATGATTTGACGTCGTCCCCACCTTCCTCCCTCTTTCAAGGGCAGTCTGTCTAGAGTCCTCAACTGAATGTTAGTAACTAAACACAAGGGTTGCGCTCGTTGCGGGACTTAACCCAACATCTCACGACACGAGCTGACGACAACCATGCACCACCTGTCTCTTTGTCCCGAAGGAAAGTCTAATCTCTTAGACGGTCAAAGGATGTCAAGACCTGGTAAGGTTCTTCGCGTTGCTTCGAATTAAACCACATGCTCCGCTGCTTGTGCGGGCCCCCGTCAATTCCTTTGAGTTTCACTCTTGCGAGCGTACTCCCCAGGCGGAATACTTAATGTGTTAACTGCGGCACTGAGTTACCCCAACACCTAGTATTCATCGTTTACGGCGTGGACTACCAGGGTATCTAATCCTGTTCGCTCCCCACGCTTTCGCACCTCAGCGTCAGTTATCGTCCAGTAAGCCGCCTTCGCCACCGGTGTTCTTCCTAATCTCTACGCATTTCACCGCTACACTAGGAATTCCGCTTACCTCTCCGATACTCAAGTTATCCAGTTTCAAGTGCACTTTTCCGGTTGAGCCGAAAACTTTCACACCTGACTTAATTAACCGCCTACGTGCTCTTTACGCCCAGTGAATCCGGACAACGCTTGCCCCCTACGTATTACCGCGGCTGCTGGCACGTAGTTAGCCGGGGCTTTCTCCTGAGGTACCGTCATTATCTTCCCTCAGAACAGAGCTTTACGATCCGAAAACCTTCATCGCTCACGCGGCGTTGCTGCGTCAGGGTTGCCCCCATTGCGCAATATTCCCCACTGCTGCCTCCCGTAGGAGTCTGGGCCGTGTCTCAGTCCCAATGTGGCCGATCACCCTCTCAGGTCGGCTACTCATCGTCGGCTTGGTGAGCCGTTACCTCACCAACTACCTAATAAGACGCAGGTCCGTCTCATACCACCGGAGTTTTTACCACTTTATCATGCGATAGCGTGGTCTTATGCGGGTTTAATCCAAGTTTCCCTGGGCTATCCCCCTGTATGAGGTTGGTTACCTACGCGTTACTCACCCGTTCGCCACTTTCCACTTATAAAATCTTCCGAAGAATCA
>NZ_JAYFFH010000012.1:0-21729 GCF_036289385.1 Anaerofustis butyriciformans | reverse complement strand
GATAGACCTAGATATGTGAGGTTTACCACAAAAGCAAAATGCCCGTAGAGCCGATAAAATAAGGCTTTGCGGACATTTAAGAAGATATAAAAAGATAGTCAAAAAGACATATATAATTTATTATAAATTTTATTTAAAGTATCAATATCACTATTTTTTACTTTATAATGATAATTCATACCAATACAAAAAATTATAGATGAAACTACACAAATATAAAAATACAAAATTATTTGCGATACAAAATCATAATAGTTAAATAATATTAAAATTAGAAAAGCAACAAAAAAAAGAGTATTACAAAATAAAAAAGGACACGAATATACTTTATCCCCTTTATAAATAGTACTATTATAAAAAAATTTATATAGCATATTTATTAATTTTGAACTGTATTTATTTCTTTTATGAGATTTTGATACTCCTCTATATGTATTTTTTTTAATTTTGTAACAAAAAATATAAGAAACTTTTTTTAAACAATATATAATAACCTTCTTACATAAATATTTTAAATAATCTTTAAAATCTTTTAAAATAAAAAAAATAAATTTTATTGCTATAATAAACGATAAAAAAATTATAAGTCCTAAAAAACAATCAACAGTCATTAACAAAACCTCTCTTTTAATTATTTTTTACATTATAATACTAAAAATATAATTTAAGTATATGTAAATCAAAAAAAAGAAAAGCTTAATGCTTTTCTTCGTCTTCTTTAAATAGTAAATATTTTTGTAAATAAATTTTATTTGCAAGGGACTTTGTCGCAAGTCTTACAATTTTTGCTTCATAAGTATTGTTTGAACTTTCTATTATATCTTCATCCCCGATAAAAGCAATTCTAAAAGCCTTTTCCATTTCACTTGCAAAATAATCATAAGCTTCCTCTATCGGATATGTATCTATTTGTATTTTTATTAAATCACAAATTTCAGAAATTGATAAAATTTGTTTTAATGAACAAACTACAATTATATACGCAATATGATGTTTAGTATACTTTTTCTTTACAGGAGGAGAAACCAAACCTTGCTTTACGTAATTGTTAACCATAGATGAAGTTATAAGTTTTTCTTTTTCATTTATCTTAAATACTTCCAAAACATCTTCAGTAAAGCTTATTACTTGATCCATATATAATTCAATATTTGGAAGTTCCTTATATCTTGGAAAATGAAATTCTAAAATGTCTTTTGTGTAAACAGATTCTTCAAATGTATTCATATTTTTCTCCTTTTTAGAAGTATATCATCATGATTTTATGTTGTCAATAGTACATGAAAGCCCTTGACAAAGTATCATATATTATATAATATAATATTAAATAACAGATAAAATATTTTTAAAAATTAAAAGGAAATAATCATGGATAATAAAGAAAAAATCGCTATTATTACCGATTCAGGTACAGACGTGCCTCCAAAATATATCGAAAAATACAATATGTATGTTGTACCTTTAATTGTAAATTATAACAATCAAAGTTATAGAGATGGTATAGACATAAACATAAATACAATATGCGAAAAATTAAAAGAAGAAGTACCTACAACTTCTCTTCCTTCAATTGATGACATAATGGAAACTTTTGAAAGGGTACTAACAGACGGATATAAAAAAGTTATTGTTGTTACAATTTCAAGCGGTCTTAGCGGAACTCATAATGCAATGAGAATAGCAAGTGAATCCTTTGAAGATAAACTAGATATAATGCTCGTAGATACTAAAAATATAGATATAGGAGCAGGATTCACTGCAATAAGAGCAGGTGAACTTATTGAACAAGGATATTCTTTTGAAGAAATAAAAGAAGAATTAGATGATGTTATAAACAACACAAAAGTATATTTTTGTGTTAAAACATTAGAATACCTAAGAAAAGGCGGAAGAATAGGACTTGTTGCTTCAGTTGTAGGAACAGCACTTGATTTAAAGCCTGTTATATCATGTAATAGCGACGGAATATATTATGTAGTATCAAAAGCCAGAGGAAGAAAAAAATCTCTTAAAAAGGCTATTAACGAAGCTAAAGAATATGCTAAACAATTCGAAGAATATAATATTGCCGTTGTAAATGTATGGTCAAAAGAAGAAGCAAAAGAAATTGAAGATAATATAAAAAATGATTTTCCAAATGTAAAAAGCGTTTTTGTGGGGTCTATATCTCCTGCTCTTGCAGTCCATACGGGACCTGGACTTATTGGAGTCGGAGTGCAAAAAATAAAATAATACCTAATGAATAAAAAGCTGTAATTAAATTTACGGCTTTTTATTTTTATATAAAAAAGAACATAACATAAGTTATGTTCTTATATTTTATAATGCGTTTTTAGCAACTTCAACTAATTTAGCAAAAGCAGCTTCATCATTCATAGCAAGGTCAGCTAACATTTTTCTGTCGATTTCAACATTAGCTTTTTTAAGACCATTAATGAATCTTGAATAAGACATATCATTCATTCTTGTAGCTGCATTAATTCTTGTAATCCAAAGTTTTCTAAAATCTCTTTTTCTTTGTTTTCTACCTGCATAAGAACTTCTTAAAGCTCTCATTACAGCTTCGTTTGCAGGTCTGTATAATTTAGATTTAGCACCATAATAACCTTTTGCAAGTTTTAGTACTTTTTTATGTTTCTTTTTACTATTTAAACTTCTTTTTACTCTAGCCATATATTATTACCTTTTAACTACTTAACAATAATGTAGCTGATTGTTTTTTGGTCAGCTGCAGAAACGTAGCCACCCTTTCTTAATTTTCTTTTTCTCTTAGTTGTTTTTTTGTTTAAAATGTGATTTCTAAATGCTTTTTTTCTTTTGATAACGCCAGATTTATTTCTTTTAAATCTTTTAGAAGCGCCTCTATGAGATTTCATTTTAGGCATATTAATATCCGTCCTTTCCTACTATTTTTCTTTACCTTTAGCAGGTTGTAATGTCATTGTATAATTACGACCTTCTAACTTAGGTTGTTTCTCAATTGTTCCTACCTCATTAACCATAGAAGCAAATTTCAACAGTACCTCTTTACCTCTGTCAACATAAGCCATTTCTCTACCTCTAAATCTTACGGAAACTTTTACTTTATCTCCCGCTTTTAAGAATTTACGGCAGTTTTTAGCTTTTACTTCTAAGTCATGATCTTGTACTCTAACAGAAGTTCTGATTTCCTTAATGTTAACAACTTTTTGGTTTTTCTTGTTTTCTTTTTCTCTTCTGTTTTGTTCATATTTGAACTTACCATAATCGAGAATTTTACAAACCGGTGGTTTTGCATCAGGTGAAACCTTAACTAAATCAAGATTTCTCTTATCAGCTTCTTTTAAAGCTTCTTGTGCAGACATTATACCAAGCATTGAGCCGTCATCACTGATAACTCTTACTTCTCTGTCTCTAATTTGTTCATTAATTTGAAAATCTTTAATTGAATCATACCTCCATGATTAAAAAAATAGATAGCAAAGAACTGCTACCTAAATATATCACTAAATAAATGTGTATATATTTACCAAACTAAATCCATGTTTGTTTGGTGAGAAGCAATTCTTCTACTTTGTTTTCTAAAAGAGTATATCACTAAACACTTTTATTGTCAATGATTATTTAATATTTTTTATATAAAAGCATCTTGCAATGCAAGATGCTTAAAAATTAATCTTCAAATTCAAATTCACTGAAAAAGTCTATGTCACTATCTTTTTTAAAGATTACTTTATCATCTTCTTTTGAATCTTTTTCATCAAAATTTGTATAATCTATTTCTGAAGAAAAAATATCTTCAAAAATATCTTTGCTTTGAGTTTTTGCAGGTTCAATTTTTTCTTCCATTGGCTCAAAAGTTTCAAAATCTAATTTTTTACTTTCAACTCTTTCGCTCTTTTGAGGTTCAATATCTTCTTCCTTAATATCTTCTTCTACATATTCATTTTGAACAACTTCTTCTTTGGCAGGTTCACTAAATAAGTTTTCATCAATTGAATTGTCTTCAAAATAATTTTCCTCAGTTAAATTTTCTTCTTCAGAAGTAACATCATTGTGTTCATCTATAATATTCGAATCTTCAACGAAGTCGTCTTCTTCGATTTCAACAGGTTCAACAACTTCATCTTCTTGGAATTCTTCTATCTCCTCTTCTTCTGTAACTTCTTCAGGTATTATTTCTTCAACATCTTGTGCTACAGGTTCTATTTCTTCAGCTTCATCATTAGGAAAATCTTCTTCTACAACTTCTTCAACCTCTTCAACAGGAACATCTTCAGTAACATTTACTGTTTCTTCTATACCTGCATCTTCATGTTCTTCATTTAACTCTTTCATTAATTTTTCTTTTGCAATTGTAAGTTTAGCTAAATCTTTTAAGAATTCGTCTACTGCTTTTTCAGTTGTTGCAAAAGATGTACAAAGTCTTATTACACTTTTTTCTTCACTTAATTTTTCCCATAATTCAAATGAATATTTCTTTAAAAGTACTTTCAAAATATCATTTGGAAGAATAGGAAATACTTGGTTCGTTGCAGACATTGAATAAAAACCATAACCTAAATTACCAATACCAAGTGTTAATTTATTTGCAAGTCTGTTTTCATGTTTACCTATTTCAAAATATAATCCATCTTTAAATAGTTCAACAAACTGAACACCAAGAAGTCTTCCTTTTGCAATCATTCCACCATTTTGTTTTAAGTGATATCTAAAATCAACATTTAATTCTTCATTATTAATTACAAGAGCTTCTCCGAACAATGCTCCCATTTTTGTACCACCAATATAGAATGCATCTGTTAAACTTGCTATATCTTCAAGAGTTACATCATTATCTACACAAGTAAGAGCTGAACCAAGTCTTGCTCCGTCTAAGTATAAATATAAGCCGTAATTATCACAAACTTCTCTTAATTTCTTAATTTCTTCTTTGGTATAAATAGTTCCAAGTTCTGTTGGATTTGAAATATATACCATTTTAGGTTTAACACAGTGTTCTCTTTCTTCATCATCAAAATGTTTTTTTGCAACTTCTTCAACATCTGAAGCCAAAAGTTTACCGTTGTTTTCTTCTTTTACAATTATTTTATGACCTCTTGCTTCTATTGCACCAGATTCATGAACATTGATATGAGCAGTTGATGCTGCAATAACTCCTTCATGAGGTCTTAAAGCAGAAGAAATAAAAGCAGTATTTGTTACTGTTCCTCCTGATAAGAAATGAACATTACTGTCTTCTCTGTTAATTAATTTTTTTATTATTTCACTTGCTTCTTCGCAGTATTTATCGGTACCGTATCCACTTGTTTGTTCAAAATTGGTTTTGATAAGTGCTGCCAATATATTTTTATGAGCACCTTCACTATAATCATTTGTAAAACTATACATAAAAAACCCTCAATCTTTCGTTATAATAACTCATAATATATGATATAAAAAATTTCAACTTTTTACAAGTAAAATAACAAAAAAACCTTATTTTTAACGAAAAAAGAGGATATATTTAATATATCCTCTTTCAATTTATTTAATAAAATCTAAAGCATTTTTAAGTCTTAGAATTACTTCATCCCTACCTAATATACTTAGAATATAAGTTAAATCTGCACCATGCATTATTCCGCTTATTGCTATTCTTGTAGGCATATATAAAGCTTTACCTTTTATTTTAAATTCTTTTTGAATAGATTTTAAACTCTTTGAAACAATTTCAGGTGTAAGTTTTTCTTCTTGTTCAAATAATGAAATCAAGTTTTCAAACAATGTTTCATTTGTTTCCATATCCATGACTTCTTTTGCTTTATCATCAAGTTCATCAAGATTTGCTTTTAAGTATAATTCTTTTGTAAGCTCTATACTTTCTTCTAAATAATTTAGCTTATCTTTAATGGCTTCAACAATATATTCCATTGTTTCATCGCTAACATCATCATTTACTAAATTATCTTTTAGTAAATATGGTTTAATTAAAGCAATAAGTTCTTCATTTGATTTTTCTTTGATGTAATGAGCATTAACCCAGTTTAATTTTTCAGTATCAAAAACAGCACCCGCTTTTGTTACTCTTGAAATATCAAAATCTCTTATTAATTCATCCATTGATAAAATTTCTTTTCCTTCAGGATCAGACCATCCAAGAAGAGCAATGTAATTTATCAATGCTTCAGGAAGATACCCTTTTTGTATAAAGTCTTCAACTGCAACAGAATCATGTCTTTTACTTAATTTTTTCTTGTTTTTGTTTAAAACTGTTGGAAGATGAGCAAATTTTGGAGCTTCCCATCCAAGATAATTATATAAAATTATGTGTTTTGGTGTAGAAACAAGCCATTCTTCCCCTCTTATTACATAGTTAACGTCCATTAAATGATCATCAACTACAACCGCAAAATGATATGTTGGGAATCCGTCTGCTTTAATAAGAACTTGTTCGTCAACATCGTTTGTATTTATTGTAACCTCTCCCCTTACTTCATCATAAAAAGTAATATCTTCATTTTCAGGAAGAGCCATTCTTATAACATAACTTTCACCGTTTTTTATTCTTCTTTCAGCTTCTTCTCTAGGTATATTTTTACATTTACCATCATATTTTGGTGTTTGCTTGTTTTTTACTTGTTCTTCTCTTAATTTATCAAGTCTTTCTTTGTCACAGAAACAATAATAAGCCTTGTCTTCATCTAAAAGTTTATTGATATATTTTTTGTATATATCAAGTCTGTCTGATTGAAAATATGGTCCCTTATCTCCTACTTCAACAACCTTACCGTCTTTTAACATTGGACCTTCATCATGTTTTACACCGCAAAATTCCAATGCATTAATTAAATTTTCAACAGAACCTTCAACATATCTTGTTCTGTCCGTATCTTCTATTCTAAGCAAATAATCACCATCGTTATGTTTTGCCCATAAATAGCAATAAAGAGCTGTTCTAAGTCCTCCAATGTGTAAAAATCCTGTAGGACTTGGTGCAAATCTTGTTCTGATATTCATAAAATACTTTACTCCTTAATTATTTTTCCGTCTTGCCATAATCTTTCCAAATTATAGAAATCTCTTTCTTCTTTTACAAAAATATGAAGTACTATTTCTCCATAATCCATTAATATCCATCTTGAAAGTTTTATACCTTCTTTTCCTTCAAGAAATATGCCGTTTTCCTCTGCTTTTTCTTCTACAAATTCACATACAGCTTTTGCTTGTCTGTCACTATTTGCACTTGCAACTATAAAAGCATTTGCTTCTGAAGTCAAATCAGTAACATCAACAGCATATATATTTGATAATTTCTTCTCTTCCAATAAATTTATAAAAAATTGCGTTTTATCTTTATAATTCATTATTTCTCCTAAATCTTAAACTTTTAATGTAACATCATAACCTATTAAATCTTTATTTTTTTCTAGTACAGGTTTAACATCTTCTTCTACAAATTCAATAACTTGGTTAACAGCTCTTCCTACATATTTTTCAGGTTTTAAAATATCGTGGATTTCGCTTAATTCCAAATTAAATGTAGGGTCTTTTGAAATTCTTTCAAGTAAGTCATTAGGTTTACCTTCTTGTTTAACAACTCTACTTGCTTCCATAGAGTAAACCCTGATTTTTTCATGAAGCTCTTGTCTGTCTCCACCTCTTTTTACAGCTTCCATTAAGATGTTTTCTGTTGTCATAAATGGAAGTTCAGCCATAATATCTTTATGGATTACTTTTTCGTTTACAACAAAACCACTTGCGATATTTATCGCTATTTGAAGAATAGCATCACAGCACATGAAACTTTCAGGAATTGAAATTCTTCTGTTTGCAGAATCATCAAGAGTTCTTTCAAACCATTGTACGCTTGCTGTCATTGCAGGGTTTACTTGGTTTGCAATAATATGTCTTGCAAGAGAACATATTCTTTCACTTCTCATCGGATTACGTTTATATGCCATTGCTGATGAACCAATTTGATTTTTTTCAAAAGGTTCTTCAATTTCTTTCAAGTTTTGAAGTAATCTAACATCAGTAGCAAACTTATGTAAACTTTGAGCAATACCTGCAAGAGCATTTACAACTCTGCTGTCAAATTTTCTTGGATAAGTTTGTCCTGTTACTGTAAAGTCTGTATCAAAGCCCATTTCTTTACATACAAACTCATTTAATTTTTTTATTTTTTCTTCATCATTGTTAAATAATGACATAAAACTTGCCTGCGTTCCTGTTGTTCCTTTTACTCCTCTCATTCTAAATGTAGAAAGAACAAATTCAACTTCTTCATAATCTAAAAGTAAATCTTGAATCCAAAGTGTCGCTCTTTTACCTACTGTTGTAAGTTGAGCAGGTTGAAAATGAGTAAATCCAAGTGTTGGTAAATCTTTATATTTAATTGCAAATTCACTCATTACTTTAATTAAATTTACAAGTTGTTTTTTAATAAGTTCTAAAGCTTCTTTAAAAACTATTAAATCAGTATTATCTCCGACATATGCACTTGTAGCACCTAAGTGAATAATACCTTTTGCAACGGGAACTTTATCTCCGTAAGTATGAACATGAGCCATTACATCATGTCTAAATTTATTTTCGTATTCTCTTGCTAAATCATAATCTATATCATATATATTATCTTCTAATGCTTTTACTTGTTCATCAGTAATATCAAGACCTAATTCTTTTTCACCTTTTGCAAGAGCAACCCATAATTTTCTCCATGTTGAAAATTTCTTGTCAGCTGAGAAAATATAAAGCATTTCCTTACTTGAATATCTTTCGATTAATGGATTAGTATAAACATCTCTACTCATTTTAATTCTCCTATTTTATTTCATTTATAAATTCTTTGAATAATTTTAAACCACTTTCAATATCTTCCATACTTGTCGCATAAGAAAATCTTATAAAGTCATCTGCACCAAATCCAATACCAGGAATTACCGCAACATTTTTGCTGCTAAGAAGTGCATCTGCAAAATCTATTGAACCATTTATTTGTTTTCCGTTATATTCTTTACCATAATATTTAGAAACATCGGCAAAAACATAAAATGCTCCATCTGGTTCAATAGGTTCAACACCATCTACTTCTTTTAATACACTAAGCATATATTTTCTTCTGCTGTCATATTCTTTTACCATATCATACACGATTTTTTGATCTGTCTTTAAAGCTGTAATAGTAGCATATTGAGATATACTGCTTGGATGAGAAACGCATTGTCCTTGAATTGTATTCATCGCTTTTACAATATCTTTATTTGCAAGAGCATAACCTATTCTCCATCCTGTCATAGCATACGACTTTGAAGCTCCGTTGATTGTTATTGTAATATCTTTTATTTCATCTGATAAAGATGCAACAGGAGTAAACTCTTTATCGTTGTAAATTAACATTTCATAAATTTCATCACTTAAAATGTATATACCTTCTTTAACACATACATCAGCAACTTCCTTAAGTTGTTCTTTTGTATACACAACACCTGTTGGATTTGAAGGATTATTAAGCATAATAACCTTTGATTTAGGTGTTATTACGGCTTCAAGTTCTTCTTTTGTCAAAATAAAGTTATTTTCTTTCTTTGGATATACAAATACAGGTTTTCCTCCTGCAACTTTAACCATTTCAGAATAACTTACCCAGTAAGGAACAGGGATAATTACTTCGTCTCCTTCACTTATTAATGCTTGCAAAGCAGTAAATAAAGAATGTTTTGCACCTGATGAAACAATAATTTCACTTTCAGGATCATAATCAAGATTAAATTCTTTTTTATATTTTTCGCTTACTGCAATTCTTAAATCTATAAGACCTTTTACATCAGTATATCTTGTTATACCTTTTTTCATTGCTTCGTTAGCTGCATCAATAATTACTTGAGGAGTATCAAAATCAGGTTCTCCTGTACCGAAAGAATAAACTTTTACTCCTTCTCTTTTAAGTTTGTTTGCCTTTGATGTAATGGCAAGTGTCATTGACGGTGATATTTTATCTAATTTGTTTGATAATGGTTTTTTCATAAGTTCCTCCTATATTATTAACATTGCATCTCCAAAACTAAAAAATCTGTATCTTTCTTTTATAGCTTCTTCATATGCTTTTAGTATATCATCTTTATTGTAAAATGCACTAATTAACATGAGCAAAGTTGATTTTGGCAAGTGAAAATTTGTTATAAGATGGTCTATTACCTTAAATTCAAATCCTGGATAAATAAATATATCCGTATTCATACTAACAGGTCTTATATCCCCATACTTTTGATAACAACTTTCAAGTGTTCTTACTGTCGTTGTTCCAACAGCAAATATATCTTTTCCACGTTTTTTTGTATCATTTATTATTTTTGCCGTTTCCTCACTTATAATAAAAAATTCACTATGCATTTTATGATTGCTTATATCATCTTCTTTAACAGGTCTGAATGTTCCAAGACCTACATGCAAAGTTACATAGCAAATATTAATGCCTTTATCCTTTATTTTTTCAAGCAGTTCTTTTGTAAAATGAAGACCTGCTGTAGGTGCGGCTGCAGAACCTTTATCTTTTGAATAAACAGTCTGATATCTATCGTCATCGTCAAGTTTTTCTTTTATATATGGCGGCAAAGGTACCGTTCCTATTTTATCTATATAAGAAAAAACATCATCACAGCCAAAAAATTCAACCTTAGCTAATCCTTCATCGTATTTTTCAACAACCTGCATTGATAAATTATCGTCAAATTTTACAATTGTTCCATTTTTTAATCTTTTGGCAGGTTTTATCATTACTTCAAACATATTGTTACTTAAAGGTTTTAAAACAAAAGTTTCAATTTTTGCTCCTGTTTCTTCCTTTATTCCAAAAAGCCTTGCATGAAATACTCTTGAATTATTAAGCACAAGAGTATCACCTTCATTTAAGTAATCTATTAAATCGTAAAAATGTTTGTGTTCTATTTCTTTTGTATTTCTATTAACTACCATAAGCCTCGAAAAATCACGTTTTTCAATAGGCGTTTGTGCTATAAGTTCTTCAGGTAGATTATAATCAAAATCACTAGTTCTCATATATTATTCTTCTTCCATTTCAAATATTGATTTAGTCATGATTTCACTGTTCGTATAAGGAACATTTAAGTAATCATAAGCAAGTTTTGTTGCAACTCTTCCCCTTGGAGTTCTGTTTATAAATCCAAGCTGTAATAAATACGGTTCATAAACATCAAGGATTGTATCCTCTTCTTCACCAATAACAGCAGAAAGAGTATTAAGACCAACAGGGCCTCCATCAAACTTATTTATAATTGTATCTAAAATAGCAATATCACTGCTATCAAGTCCGTTTTCGTCTACACCTAAAAGCTTCAATGCTTCCATTGCAATTTCTTTATTTATAATATCAGATTTTTTTACTTGTGCATAGTCTCTTACACGTTTTAAAAATCTATTTGCAATTCTTGGAGTCTGTCTTGAACGAATTGCGATTTCCCTTGCACCATCATCATCTATTTTTATTTCAAGTATTCCCGCACTTCTTTTAATAATTTCCATAAGCTCTTCTATTTTATACATCTCAAGCTTATTTAATACTCCAAATCTATCACGAAGAGGAGAAGAAAGAAGTCCTGTTCTCGTCGTAGCACCAACTAATGTAAAAGGTGCAACAGGTATCCTTACGGATTTTGCATTTGGTCCTTTTCCCATTACAATATCAAAAGCAAAATCTTCCATTGCTGGATATAAAACTTCTTCTATGGTTCTGTTTAATCTATGAATTTCATCAATAAATAAAACATCATTTTTCTTAAGTCCGGTAAGTATCGCTGCAAGATCTCCCGGTTTTTCTATTGCTGGACCGGAAGTAACTTTTATAGATACTCCAAGCTCGTTTGCTATTATATTGGAAAGAGTCGTTTTTCCAAGCCCCGGAGGTCCATATAAAAGAACATGATCAAGAGCCTCTCCTCTTTCTTTTGCAGCAGAAATAAAGACTCTCATCCTTTCTTTGACTGTTTCCTGACCGATGTATTCATCTAATGTCAAAGGACGAAGAGACTTATCTTTTTCTATATCAAGTTCTGTTTTTTTACTTGTTACTATTCTTGTAGCCATATTTCTCCTTATTCATTAACCCTTTGTAATGCAATAGTAATTATATCTTCTATAGTAAGGTCGTCATTAGTAGAAATTCCACTAACGATTTTATTTGCATAAGCTCTATCAAAACCTAAAGACGTAAGAGCTAAAACAGCCTCAGCTTTCAAATCACCGTTTACATCAATATTATCTTCAAAAGATATTTCATCCATTTCAGGTAAGTCTGAAAATTTATCTTGAAGAGTAACAACTATTTGTTCAGCTGCTTTTTTCCCAACTCCGTTTGCAGCACACAATGCTTTATAGTCCTTATTAATTACTGCACTTATAATCATGTTAGGCGACAATGCACTAAGTACACTAAGAGCAATTTTAGGACCTATTTTAGGAACTGTAAGAAGTTTAAAGAATACTTCCCTTTCAAAAGATGTAGAAAACCCAAATAAACTTATATCGTTTTCCCTTACAGCCATATATGTAAATATTTGTACTTCATCTTTATCGTTTGCCAAATCCGTTATAGTATTTTGTGAAACATTTAGCAAAAAACCTATTCCACTTTTATTTTCTATTGTTAAATATCCATCAGTTATATTAGTAACATTTCCTTTTATATAATCAAACATTAATACCCTCTACTTGTCCTCTTCATGTCTTTCATAATAACCGATAAGCTTCCTGTTTTCATCTCTTACCGCAACTATATAATTATTTTCTTTATGTTTTTCGTTATATCCCATATAAATTTCCGTTAAATTATCATCTTCTAAAAATCTATCAATATATTTAAGAGTTAGCTTTTTTGAATTCTCATTATGACAATCAAACAAGGACTTTCCTATCAAATTAGCTCCACCCCTGTGGGCATAACGTTTTAAGGCACTTTTATTCATATACGTTATAATATGGTTTGTATCCACAAAACAAACCGGATTTTTTTCATTATCAACAATATCCTTAAAAACCATGTTAAAATCCATAATGATACCACCTTATAAATATTTATCTATATAAACATCATCTATATGTTCTATATTTATTTTTGCATTTGTAATTGCAATAAGTTCATTTTTAAATTCTTCCTGTAAATTTATCGGAACATATACTTCGTAAGTAACTTTATCGGTAAAAACTGCATCTTCAAGTTTGTATCCTGTCTTTCTTAAATATGTTTCAATTTTTCCATGAAGAGAATAATCATAAGAAATTTTTGTTAAAGCTGTCATTACCTTTTTTACAAGTTTTGCTTCTTTTATAACTTTACTTGCAGAAGAAGAATAAGCTCTTATTAGCCCGCTGGCACCAAGTTTTATCCCTCCAAAATATCTTGTAACCACTATTAATGCATTTGTAAGATTGTTTTTTTCCATAGCGTTTAATATAGGTCTGCCTGCAGTCATAGCAGGTTCTCCATCATCACTGGATTTTTTTATTTCCATTTTCTTACCTATTATATATGCATAACAATTATGAGTAGCTTTATAATGTTCTTTTCTAATTTCTTCAAGATATTTTTCAGCCTCTTCAACATTTTTAACCGAAAATAAATTTGAAATAAAAGTAGATTTTTTTATTTCTATTGTACTGTTAAAATTATCATTAATGGTTATATAATCCATACATAAATTCCCTATTTTAATTTTTTCCGATTAAATATTATAACATAATACATTTTTTTCTTCAATAAATTGACTTTACAAAACTATCTATTACAAATATCAATACATCTAATTTGTTTGAAATAATCTCTTAATCTTTCAATAGAAGAATTAACAACTAATTCCTCAGGATAACCTACTTCATTTAATAACTTTATTGATTCATCAAAATGTCCTATTACAGAAGAAATATGTGCATCTGAATTTACAATAATAGGTACTTCATATTTTTTACATAGTTTAACAATTTCAAAACAATTAACATCACTTCCCGGACGTTGTGCAAAAGAGTGATTGTTTACTTCAACTATCTTATTATATTTATTACATTTTGAAATAATCATTTCGTAATCAAATTTAAAAATTTCATTTCCAAGATGACCAAATACATTTATGTTTTTATTAAGCAAAGCCTCACTAAGCATATCATTAACATGATTTTTATCTTTTGGATAAAATATTTCTTGATGAAAAGATGCTATTTTTAAATCAAGATTTTGCATATACTCTTCTTCTAAATCCACATTCCCATCAGGCATTATGTTAAGTTCTATACCACTTATTAAATAAACCCCATGCATTTTACCTGGATTATTCTTTCCAAGACTTCTAAAATGCCAATGACTTGCGCCATCTTCCAATGCAGGTCCATGGTTCGTAATACCAACGGCCTGTAGCCCTGCTTTATTTGCCGCGATACAATTTTCTTCAAGAGTTGAAAAAGCATGTTCGCTTATATTTGTATGTGTATGTAAATCTGCTATAATTTTCATTTTGCACCTCACTTAAATAATTATTTTAATTATATCATAAAATAAAGAACTTTATAAATGAATAACTATTTTTATATTGTTTATTAATAATAAATATAAAAAGTTTTGTTTTATATTTATTATCTTTTTATATAAAATTTGCATTAAAAAGAGCTATATGTTAATATATAGGGAGATTTTTTACGTTTTATTTGCATGCGTAAAATTATTTATAGATTTAAATATTGTTAATAATTTTATTAACAATATTTATCTAATTTTAGGAGGAAAAATGACTGATATACAAAAAGAATTGTATAAATTAATTAAAGAAATAGATGAAATATGTACAAAAAATGATATTGTATATTATTTGGTAGGAGGCTCTGCAATAGGTGCACTTCGTCATAGAGGCTTCATCCCATGGGATGATGATATGGATATTGAAATGACAAGAGATAATTTTCACAAGTTCATTGAAGCTTGTAAAACTCAAATGCCTCCAAATAGAAAATTAGCTTGTCAAGAATTGGATAGAAACTATCACAACAACTTCGCAAGATATATGGATACAACAACATCTGCTATTCATATAAATCAGTTAATTCACAAAAAAGACTCTGCAGGAATAGTATTAGATATTTTAATTTTAGATCCTATTCCTGATGATGAAAAAATACAAAAACAATATATTAAAGACTTTATGCTTTATGCCGATATAATCAACCCAGCAAGTTTATATAGTTTTAGATGGAGAATGAATCTTTTAAGATATTTTAAATATAGATTAAAAATGAAATTTGTTGGGAAAAACAAAGTATTAGAAGAACTTGAAAGCAAAATGTTTTGTTACAAAGAAGAAGGTTGTAACAAATATATCTTTAGATGGGGAGGAATCCCTTTCCTATTTGATAAAGACATGTATGGAAACGGTGTAAGATATCAATTTGAAGACTTAAATTTATTATGCCCAGATAGATCTGCAGATTATTTATCATGGCACTACGGTGATGATTGGATGTTTATACCTCCACATAATGGAAGAGACAGCCATCCAGCTGTATATAGTTTTAAAACACCTTATACTGTCATAGAAGGTGAAGCCTATAAATATTATGATCCGGATAAAACTTATAAGAAATTTTTAAGTAGAAAAATATTATTATTCTTATTAATGCATCCATGGCATGCTTTTAAAGATTTTTCAAAAAAGAAGTTAGGTAAAAATCTTAGCAAGGAGTTTAATCAAACATTTAATTCTTTAGATACAACAATAAATAAAGCTATTGAACAAAATGATTATTTCAAACTCTATGAAATTTTCAATCCTTATATATCAAGTCAAAATCAAAGGAAATTAATTGGTAGAGAAGATTACTTAGGAATCAATAGATTCAGATTCCCTATATCTATTGATATCAATGAAAAGTATTTTGATATTGCAATTGACCTTCTTATAAAAAATGGACAAACATCAAAAGCTTTAAGATTTATGGAAGTTAAAGAAAATAAAAATAAACTATCTAAAAAAGAAGAATATTATAAAACATATATATTAAATTTACAAAAAGCAATTTCTCTTTATGCTAATAAAGATTATAAAAAATCATCAGAAATTGTGGATAGTTTATTAAATGAAAGTATAGAATCAATAAGCACAATAAAACTAAAAATATATTTACTAAAGAAAGAAAGTGCTGACAATAATGAAATAATGAGTTATATAAATAAGGGTGAAGAACTTTTTGAAAAAATATATAACAATGATCCAATTTCTGTACCAACAATAATAGATAAAGAAATTCCTTGTAATCTAAAATATATTTTAAATTCAAACGAAATCTATAACAAAGGAATTTTAATGGAACAAAAAATATATGACAATATTGATTTCCATTCAAAAAAACAAGATGGTGAATTTATTAAGTTTAAAGCTGACATTCTTTTAAAAGAGGATATTAACAAGGCTTTATTAATGTATTTTGAAGCATTTAAAAATACTGAAAATGGAATTACACATCTTGAAATTAAAGATATAATTAACGAAAATATAGATTATTTAATAAAACACATAAACGAATTATTTAATAGCAATGATTCCTCTTGTGTAGAATATGCTTCTATATTGAAAAACATTATTTCGGATGATCAAAGCTTAGCATTATGGGCAAAATGTATATTTAAGTTTTCAAATAAGCCAGAAGACATTTTAATAGTAATAAATGAAATAAAAAATGTTATTTATGATAAAGATAAAGAAGATACAAAATCAATTGAAGAGTTAAAAAACATTTATTCTTCTTTATTTGAATCAAACGAACTTTCAGATATATACTTAAAAATTACACTTAAAGATACAGTAAATCATTTTGATAATCTAAGTTTAGACATTGAAAAAACAACTGCGAAAGAAGAATGGAAATTATTTGTTAAATCTGTTCTTCTATATAAAAGTGGATACCGTAAAGAATCAATAAAAAATAGCTTACAGCTATTTAACAAAACAAATAATCCGTTTATTCTACAATTTTTAAGTTTGATATTTACATTAGATTTATTAATGTTTGAAAATTTAATTTGTAATAAACCTGAAAATATAGATCAAAAAGATTATTCAATCCTTCAGACAAAATGTATTGGAGAATGGAATGATATATATGGAAATTATATTCAAACAATAGATATGTATGATAAGTTAAACATATTAAAAATCAATGGATTTAAAAAAGATGACTTTATAAAAAATATGTCAGATAAAAATGAATTTAACTATTCTTTCTTTAATAAAATAAATAAATTAATTCTAAACAATAATTTAAATTCAAAAATAGAAAATATGGTTAAATTTATATATGATTTAGATTTAGTTTATGATGGAAATAATTAAACATATTAGGAGAATTAAATGTTAAAATTTAAAAATATTTATCACGGACCAAGAAATAAAGCTTGGGCAATTGTTAATAGATCAGGCGATAGATCAGAACTATTATATTTTTATATGCCTAAAATGGATTATATTAGAAAACTTTATAATAATAAAGATTTTATAATGCTTGGAATATGCTTAAATAAGTTAAAAAAGAGAGCAATATTTTATGCAAAGAAAAATTTAGGATTTGCAATCAATAAAGAACTTTTTGATATTACTATAGATTTATTAAAATTTGAAGGATATAAAAAATATGCTGATATTTTACAAAAAAATACAACAGAAGAGTTTTTTACACCTATCATTGAAGAATAAAATTATAAGGAGAAGATAAACAATGAAAGTTAGTGACTTTATTGTAGAATTTATCACAAATCAAGGAATCAATGATATATTTGGTTATCAAGGAACAATGATTGCACATTTTGTAGATTCAATTTGTAAAAGTAAAAACTTGCAAAATCATTCTTGCTATAATGAACAAGGTGCAGCTTTTGCAGCTGTTGGATATGCAAAAGCATCAGAAAAAACAGGCGTTGCTTATGCAACAAGTGGTCCCGGTGCAATGAACATGATGTCAGCAATAGCAGATGCATTTTTTGATAGCGTTCCAACAGTCTTTATAACAGGACAACTAAACACATATGAATATACAAATATTCCAACATTAAGACAACAAGGATTCCAACAAATGGATGTTATTTCATCTGTTAAAAGTTATACAAAATACTGCACTCAAATAACAGATAAAAATGATATAAAGTATGAACTTGAAAAAGCCTTTTATATTGCACAAGAAGGAAGAAAAGGACCGGTAGTATTAGATATTCCTATGAACATTCAAAGAGAAGACATAAATATAGATCAGTTAAGATCCTTTAAGCCTGAAGAAATTCATACTAATGAAAATAAATATGATGATATTGCAAACAGAATATTAAATGAAATAAGAAATGCAAAAAAACCAATCATTTTAATTGGAAACGCAATAAAAAAGAATAGCAAAGATCATATTTTAATTAAAAAATTAATTACAAAATTAAATATTCCAACAATAACAAGCCTTCCAGCAAGACATTTATTTGATATAAATGATAACTTATATTTTGGTTACCTTGGAGCTGCATATGGTTTTAGAGAAGCTAATATTATTGCTTACAAGAAATCTGATTTAATTGTTTCTATAGGTTGCAGTTTTTGCAGAAGACAAACTGGAGCAAACAGTGAAAAATTTGCTAAAGACGCTAAAATTATAAGAATAGATATTGATAAAGAAGAATTAAAAAGAACGGTTCATAAAGATGAAATTTCTTATTGTATTGATTATCAAGGTGTAATAAATAGCATGATTCCTAAAATAGACTTTACTGTTTCAAAAGAATGGCTAAATAACTGCCTTAATATAAAACAAACAATGAGAGATTTTGATGATACATTAAAAGAAAGAAATATAAATAAAATAGTAAAAAAAATAAGTCATTGTTTTAACGATGATTTATCAGTATTTGTAGATGTAGGTCAACATCAAATTTGGGCTGCACAATCTTATGAAACTAAAGATAATCAACAAATGTTATTTTCTGGTGGACATGGAGCAATGGGATTTTCTCTACCAGCTTCAATAGGTGGTTATTATTCTACCCAAAATAGATGTATTGTTTTATGTGGCGATGGATCATTCCAAATGAATATACAAGAATTACAATGGATTTACAGAGAACAAATTCCAGTATTCATTTTTGTATTTAATAATAAATCTCTTGGACTTATTAGACAACAACAAAATGACTTTTTTGATAAACTTCATTTTGGAGCAAGTGAAAACAATGGATATACCGTACCATCTTTTTATGCTATAGCAAAAGCTTATGGCTTAGATGCTTTTGAAATAAATAATGAAGAAGAGTTAATAACATCCATTAAAAAAGCTGATCCTAAAAAACCTTGTTTATTTGAGGTATTTTCTGATATTAATTCTGAAGCATACCCTAAAACATACTTTGGTGAAGAAATGTATAATCAAAAACCTTATATACCAGAAGAAATAATGAAAAAAGTCCTTTCTTAATATAAAATAAATAGAAGGAGTATAAAATGAAAAAAATAGTACTTACATCAGGAACAAGTGGAATTGGAAAATCAATACTTTATAAATTACTTTCTGATAATGAAAATAATCAAATAATAGTAAACTATGGACATAATACAGATGCTGCAAATGAAATTTATAAATCATTACCTGCTGCTGACCAAAAACGAGTAATTTTAAAAAAAGCTGATCTTTCCAATTATGAAGAAGCAAAAAAATTTACATCGTTTGTTATTGATACATTTCAAAATATAGACTGGTTGATTTTAAATACAGGAATAGATGCAAAAAAAAATGGACAACGACAAATGTTTGGAGAATATGATATAGAAACTTGGGAAAAAGTTTTAAGAACAAATCTATCCATTCCTGCTTTTATTGTTCAAGATTTAAAACCAAATTTTAACGAATGTGGCAAAATTATATTTATGGCATCTTATGCAGGTGTAACATCCTATTCTGGATCATTAGTATATAGTGTTTCAAAAGCAGGATTAATACATTTAGCTAAATCTTTATTAAAATTTTTTGATGACAAAAATGTATGTATTAATGCTATCGCTCCAGGCTTTATTGAGACTCCATGGCAAAAAAATAGAAGTAAAGACAGTTATGATAGAATAAATAAAAAAATCGCTTGTCATCGATTTGGTGAAGCTGAAGAGGTTGCAAAATTATGTGTTGATACATTAAATAATGATTATATTAATGGAACCGTATTAGAAATACATGGTGGCTATGATTTCTTTTAAAAGATAATATTAGGACCTTCTTAATAGGAGGTCTTATTTTTATATAATAAATCACTTTATTAAATCATAATAATGTATTATAATATATGTAAATGTTTTATAAAATTTTAGTAAAAATAAACATATTAAGGAGAAAAGAAATGAAAAAGGTAATTACTTATGGGACTTTTGATTTGTTTCATAAGGGACATTATAATATATTAAAAAGAGCAAAAGAATTAGGAGACTACCTAATTGTTGGAGTTACTGGAGAGAATTATGACAGAGAAAGAGGAAAATTATCTGTTCAAGATAGTCTTGCAAAAAGAATCGAAAATGTTCAAAAAACAGGATTTGCAGATTTAATAATAGTAGAAGAATATCTTGGTCAAAAAATTCAAGACATTATTAATTATGATGTTGATATTTTAGTTGTTGGTTCAGACTGGAAAGGAAAATTTGATCACCTTTCAAAATATTGCAAAGTTGTATACTTAGAAAGAACAAAAAATATCTCTAGTACACAAATTAGAGAAGAAGCTATGTCTACTTATCGTTTCGGTATAGTTACAGATGATTTGTATGATAACGAAGCTGTAATAGAACCTAAATTAGTAAGTGGAATACACTTGGAAAGTGTATATTCTCATGATGAAAAAATCGCACAAGAATTTTGTAATATTTACGAATTAGATTCTGGGTATTCTGATTATAATAAATTTTTAGAAAGTATTGATATTGTTTATATTAAAACAAAATATGAAAGTCGATATAATTATATAAAACAAGCATTAATATCTAAAAAACATGTTATAACGGATGCACCTTCGACACTTAATAAAAACCAGTTAAAAGAATTATATAAAATTGCCGAAGAAAATGAAGTGGTACTATATAACAATATAACTTTAATATATCTACAAGCTTTTGGACAACTATTATGGAATGCAAGAGGAAATTTAATAGGAGATTTAGTAAGTATAAGATGTAGTATTTGTAAAAAAGAATTTGATATAAATAGAGAGATGTCTTTTACTGATCTCGCAGTATATCCTATTTGCGCAATAATTAAAATTCTTGGTACAAACTATGAAGATATTCATTTTAAATTAATAAAAAATAATGATAAAGTTGAATATGGAACTGTTATGTTTTCATATAATCAATCTGTAGCATATGCGGAAATAGGCTATAATACAGATTTAAAAGGCGTAATGGAAATTATAGGGACAAACGGAAGTATAATTGTTCCGCATGAATGGTGGAAGATAGGTTACTTTAAAATTAAAAATATAAACGATAATAACTATAAAAGATATACTTTTAATTTAGAAGGTAATGGATTTAGATATTTAGTTCAAGATTTACTATCACTAATTAGACATGATAGAAACAAATCCCAAAGGTTAAAAGAAGAAGAGATAGAAGCAATAACAGAAATATTAGCAAAGTTAAAGTAGTAAAAATTTTAAAGAAAAAAGAGATCGAGAGGTCTCTTTTTTTAATGTAAAGTAACATA
>NZ_JAYFFH010000011.1:0-46985 GCF_036289385.1 Anaerofustis butyriciformans | reverse complement strand
AAAAAAAAGTATACTTTATTTTAACTTACAGGAGATTTAATATGGAAAGATATCTAATGACATTTAGACCTGATAGAAGATTAAACAATATTATAAAAAATATTGCAGATAAAAAGGGAAGAACATGTACAGATATTAGATTAGAACTAATTTATTATTCTTTAGATTCCATTAATGATATTGACAACTATAATAACGTTTTAACAAATAAAAAATATATTTTATCAATTATAAATTTATTTTCAAAAAAATATAAAGAAAATCCTACAACAATGCGAATACCTATGCATACATATAAAACAATATTAGACCTAACAAAGTTACTTACATGCAATGTTTCTGATATAACAAATTTATTATGTTTATTACCATTAAAAACTTTATATCCAGAGTATAATTTAGATAATATTTATAAATAGAAAATATTATGAATATATTATAATATAATATATACCCCTCAGAGGCTCTCATTTGTAATATAAGACATTTTTTTTCTTTTTTATAGTAATTATAGCTTTACAAGAAAAAATTCTTTAAATTGCTTTTAGTTATTTATATAAACTTTAACTTGTATTAAAATAAATATAAATTTAAGTTTAAGTTAAAGTTAAATTTAAAATTTATATATTATCTTTTTTTCAGATAGATAGAAAGATTTATTTAATTAGTCTTTCAGTCTGTCTATTTATTTATTAGAACAAAGCTAAAGTATATTAATATCTATCTTTTATTTATTTATTATAGTATATCATCATCTATATTTATTTATTAGGAAGTTATGAAACCTGTATGAATAAAGGGTTTTAGAAATTAAAGGGCTACAAAAAGTTAACGTCAGGTCTACAAAAGGTTAACGTCAGGTCTACAAAAGGTTAATAAAATTTAAAGAAATATAATTTAAAGGACTACAAAAAGTTAACGTTAGGACTACAAAAAGTTAACATTAGGACTACAAAAAGTTAACATTAGGTCTACAAAAGGTTAAAGACTACAAAAAATTAAAATGAGAACTGTAAAAATTAAATTAAGGACTACAAAAGATTAATTAATGATAAAAAAATTAACTTTTTGTAGTCCTTAATTTTATAAAAAAGGTTAATATTAGGTTTATAAAAGGTTAATCAGGGCTACAAAAAGTTAACGTTAGGACTACAAAAGGTTAATCAGGACTACAAAAAGTTAACGTTAGGACTACAAAAGGTTAATCAGGACTACAAAAAGTTAACGTTAGGACTACAAAAGGTTAATCAGGACTACAAAAAGTTAACGTTAGGACTACAAAAGATTAATCAGGACTACAAAAGGTTAACGTTAGGTCTACAAAAAGTTAATAATAGGGCTACAAAAGATTAATATTTTTATTGACATAATTTTATTTATATGCTAAAAATATATTAAAAGATTAATAAAAGATATAACAAGGTTAATAATATGGATAAAGAACAATATGAATACGATTTATTAGAGAAAAGAACGCAAACTCAAATAGGTATGTTAAATGTAATGGCAGAAGCTCAATATGATATGCCACTTGTTTCACAAAAATTATTTATAACGGCTTTAGCACAAGTTGATATAAATAAAAAAAATTTTGATTATATTGATATAGGCTTAGTTGAATTTGCTGATAAAAACAATGTAAGTAAAAATTATGTTTATAATAAAAAAGAATTTATCACTTCAAAAGCATTGACTGCTCAAATTTTAATTAAAGATCTCAATTCTGATAGCTATAAACAAAAAAATATTTTTGGACAAGCTGAGTATCATAATGGAATTTTTACTTTTAAATTTAATGAAGATATGAAGCCTTATTTATTGGATATTTATTCAAAGGGTAATTATTTTAAATTTATAAAAGAATATATTTCTCAGTTCAAATGTAAATATACAATGAAGTTATATCTTCTTTGTCAATCAAATCTTTGGAAACATAAGGTAACATATTCTACTGATTATATAAAAGAATTTTATGCTATCGAAAAAAATAAATATAAAGAATTTAAAAGATTAAAAGAAAGAGTTTTAAATCCCGCACTTCAAGAAATAAATGAAAAAACGAATTTAAATGTTAAAATGGAACCAATAAAAATAGGACGAAAAATAGAAAAATTAGAATTTATTATTACTGATAAAAAACAAATTGAAAATATTAAATATGTTGTATCAAATGAGTATTTTAATAATTTCTGTGATTTTATTAATTATAATATTGATGATGATAATATGATTCAAAATAGAATTGAATTATTTGAAATTTGGCAAAATAAATATAGCTTATATCTAATATTTTTTGTAGGGGAAAAAGCAAAAAAATTTGCTACTAAAAATATATTTAGTTACATAGATACATCATTAAAAACATATCCAATCAATAATTCAAAAAATATATTTTTTGAATTATTGAGTAAAGAGTATTTTGATGATTTTGAATATATAAAAGAAAATGTTTCATCGTCAACTTTTAATGATTTTAAATATATAGAGTTTTTTGATAAATATAAAATATTTAATATAAATGATGACATAGAAGAATTGTATTTAGATTTTAGGAAATTAATATTTAATAATTTAAAAGAAGCTGATGAATTTATAAGAATAGATTTAAATATAAGAATGTTTTCTGAAGATGAAAATGTTACTAATATTTATGAAATAGAAGATAAATTTATAAAAAATAATAATTTGTTTTCTGATGAATTTATTAATTTATATTTAGATAAAATGAGTAAATTTAATAAGTTAAAGGATTTTATTCAAGAAAAAGATTTAGAAATGTTAAAATTTAAAATAGAATTTAATAAATGTAAAAATATAAATGAAATTTATGATTTAATAATAAAATAAAAAAAATATTTACATGTAACTTTAATTAATTACTTAAAATATAGTGAAATAAAGGAAAGTATAATGATTAATTCTAAACTAAATAATTAAAAATACAACCTAGTTGTATTTTTAAAGAAAGGATACTTATGAATATAAAAAAAGAAGAATTTTTATCAAAAAAAAGAGCATTAGAGTTATTTGAAAATAATTTTATTGATAATATTGAAATTGGTACTATAAAAGGGCTACAAGAAATACATAAGTATTTATTTCAAGATGTGTTTGAATTTGCAGGAGAGATTAGAACAGTAAATTTAAGTAAAGGTAATTTTAGATTTGCACCTGTTTTATTTCTTAGTAGTAATTTAGAAATTATTGATAAGATGCCTCAAAATACATTTGAAGAAATTATAGACAAATATGTTGAAATGAATATTGCACATCCTTTTAGAGAGGGAAATGGACGTGCTACTAGAATTTGGCTTGATTGTATTTTAAAAAAAGAAATAAATAAGTGTATAGATTGGAGTAAGGTAGATAAAACATTGTATTTGCAAGCAATGGAACGTTCTCCAATAAATGATTTAGAAATTGAAATACTATTAAAAAATGCTCTAACAGATAAAATTAATGATAGAGAAGTATATATGAAAGGTATTGATGTTTCATATCAATATGAAAATTTAGAACAATATAAATATCACGATAAACAAATAATTGAAAATAAAGAATATATATATTATGAATATCAATATGAAGAAGAAATAGAACGATAATAATATTTTAAATATATATATTATAAATGTATTACATATAAATACAACCTAGTTGTATTTTAAATATAAATAATTATTAAAAGGAGAAAAATTATGAAAAAGTTAAAAAAAATTTTTAGTTTAGTAGTTGCAGGAATGTTAGTTTTAGGTACTTGTGGATGTCAAGTTTTTTCAAGAGAAGATAGAGCAGGACAAGAATATTATAATAATTTAAAAAAAGAAGTTGCTGAATATGAAACAGCAAGTGAAAAGTTCAGTAATGAAATATCAAAACAAACAAAAAATGCAAATACAATTGCAGATACACTTATAAAGGAATCTGAAGATATTATAAATATAGATACTCCTGAAGCATATGTAAATGTTCAGAATTATTATGTAGATATTGCTACATATTCAAAACAAATGGCTGAAACATATAAAAAGTATGTAGCAGAAAAAGATAAATTAAAGAAAATTAATTATATGGAAGATATAAAAGAAATATCTCAAAAGAGAGATGAAGTTATCACAAAACTTCAAAATTTACAAAAAAGTGTAAAGGAAAAATAAAATGAAAACTATATGTATATTATTAAATGCTTGTCTTACGTTTTGTTTGATTTTTGATTTTATTAAGACAATATCATTACATTATAATGTTAAAAATGAATCAGAAGAAAAAAGAAATAAAGAATATGATAAAATAATGTTACGTTCAACTATTTGTATTGTTTTAATGTTTACAATGGGATATTTAATAAAAACATTTTATTAAATATTAAAAATTTAGTGATGATGTAGGTAAATATATAAAAGATTAAGAGGCGAAAGTAATATGATGTTAAATATTGTACATATATATGGTTTGATAATGACCTGTCTTGAAATTGCAGTAATGTTTTATATGGTTTATGATTATAAAAATCATTCAAAAGAAGAAAGAGATAATATAAAAAGGTATTTTTTCATTGTACTATGTTTATTTTGTTTAACAACTTTACATAGTTTTGCCATAGGATTGATTTAAAATATCTTCATTAAATATCATTGAATAGGAGATAAAGATGAAAGTAGATGAATTCAAAATTTATTTTTTTTTAGTAATGCTTGTTTTGATTGTTGGTAATGTGTATTTTAAAGATTTTATAGATACACCTATCGGCAAAGGAATGATACTATTAATGGTTATTTTATTTATATCTTTAGGAATATTAAGAATAGTAAATAAAGTAAATAATAAATATAAATTTTTTATTTACTTTATTATGAGCTGTATTAATATTATTGCAATAAATGTAATTGGTATATTTGTAAAAATGGATCTTCAATATTTTCAAGTATATGCTATATTTCAAAAAGTATTAACAGTTCTATTTTTGATTTGCACATTTGCAAGTATAATTGCATTTATAATGGATATGTTACAAAAAAATAATCATTATAATAAAGATATTAGAGGTGAATATAATGAAGAAACAAAATAATATTGATTATGGAAAAATAACTAAAATTAGAAATATCAATGTGAAAGATATATTAGAAAAAAATTTAATCATCTTGATATTATTTGTATCTATAATCTTAGGTTTATTAACTAAATCGCTAATTATTTATTTTTTAATGTTTATATTATTAACAATAGTTATAATGGTATTATTATGTATTTTTGTATCTAATAGTAATACATATAAAGAAGCTTTTAAGGAAAATAGAAGTTTTAAAACATATCGTTCATTATATTATAAAAAACTATATTATAAAGAACATCCATCATTATATTATTTTGTTGGTTTTGAGTTAGAAGAAATAATCGAAAAATATATTAATAGGATTGTTATTACTGACAATTATGATATTATTCCATTAAGAAAAGGTCAAGAATATAATAATCATTATAAAAAGATAATATACGATGAAAATGAAATGAAACATTTTATTTGTAGTTTAAATGATGATTTATTTTATAAATTTGTATATAAGTTAAAAGATAGTAATATTTATTCGATATATAAAGGAGATATGGAATCTATGCAAAGAAAAATAAACCAATGTTGTATTGATAATATATTATCATAATAGGGGAAAATTAATATGGAACAAAATTTAACTAAATGGGTAAAACATAAATAAAAGAGTTATTCTTTAAAGTCGATAAAATATTTTAAAAGGAGATAAAAAAATGAAAGAAAAAATGAAAAATTTACTAAAAAACAAAAAGATAGTTGGAATAGTAGCAGTAGCAATTTTAGTTGTTGCAGGATTTTTATATAGTGATTATTCTAAAGCTCAAGAAGTTCTTGCAAAAGATATACAAACAACAAAACAACAAAGCATTATGATTTTAGAAACTTCCAATTCTTCTACTAAAACAGCAACTTCAAAAGAAAGTTCATTAAGAAAAGCATATGATAAAGAGGCTAAAGAAAAAGCATTAAAGAAAATGGAAGATGCAGGAAAATACGGTAAATACACTTATACAAATTCTGAAGGTAAAAAAGTAAGCTGTAATAGAGAAGAACCTGCTCCTACATATAGTGGTGGTGGATACTCAGGTGGATATTCAGGTGGATATTCAGGTGGTTCTTCATCAGGTGGTAGCTCAGGTGGTTCTTCATCAGGTGGTAGCTCAGGCGGTTCTTCAGGTGGTAGTTGGAGTACTCCTATAAATGGAGGAACAATTGATTTTGGAACAGTATGTCATAATTGTGGTATAAGATACTATGGAAGTCATTGTCCAAGTTGTGGTAATTAGTTATAGTAAAAATATTCATTTTTCTATTGTATTTTAGAGAATTTTTGCATATAATATAATTGAAAAAAGAAAGTTTACCACTGACCGATATGTGGTATATAAATGGTCGGGTTGAAAGTTTACCACTGACCGATATGTGGTATATAAATGGTCGGGTTGAAAGTTTTAGATCCTCTATATGCAATATAGGGGATTTTTCATTATAAGAGGTATAAATGGAAGAAATAAAAAAAACAGGTTTTTATATAATAGATGAGCAATTTTTTTTAGATATGAAAGAACCTTACTTAAAAGGAAATAAAGGTGAAAATAGACCTCATTATTATTGTTTTAAAGATGATAAATTGGGAGTTTATTGGATGATTCCTTTATCAAGTAAAATTGATAAGTATAAAAAGATAATGGAAAAAAAAATAAATAATAATAAACCATGTGATATTATTCATATAACTAAATTAGATAATGGTTATTTAAGTGTATTTTTAATTCAAGATATCTTTCCAATAACAAAAAAATATGTTAAAAGAGAATATACTATTAACGGAAAGCATTTATTATTAACAAGTGAACATGATATTAAAACAATCGAACATAAAGCAAAAAAAGTTATTGGAATGTTAAAAAGAGGAATAAAGTTTATGCCAACACAAGTAAATATTCCTTTAATATTAGATAAATTAAAAAAATAAATTTTACATACATAACCAAATTAGTGGGAATAAAAAAATAGGAAGTATTTTTACTTCCTATTTTTTTTATAAGAAATGTCTTAATAAAAAAAAATGGAATTTTTAGTAAAAAAATATGAAATTATCTTGAAAATATTATAATAAATATATATTATAATTATATTATAAACATACTATAATAATATTATAAATATATTACAAAGGAGGAAATATGTACATTTTAAAAAATATTAGAAAAAAAATAACAATAATACTAATGGCAGTATTCATGTTTTCGTTTTTAGTACCAATGAATATGAATGTAGTTAAAGGAGCTACTACTATGTTAAGTGCAAGAGTAGCAGACTCTGCATATAACTACAACCCTAACGCAGGTAATCTGCCTGCTGCATTTAGACAGCATACAGCAAGTACTTCGTTATATTGGGCAAATGAACAAGGTGGCAAAGCTGTATATTGTATTGAAATTGATAATCATAGTATAAATGGAGGTGGCAACTATAATACATCATCTACACCTCCAATTTCTATTAGCATTGAACAGCAATGGTATTTATCTGCTGCAATTGCACTTGGACATACATCAGGTAACAACCAAGCACATCAAACAGCAACCCAAGCTGTTATATGGATGATAATGGAAAATGCATATAATAATAGTACAACACGTAATGCTATTTTAAATGGTTTTATTGCAAATGATAGTGCTAGCAATTATGCTAAGCAGTTATGGAGTGATATTGTAGAATTTTATGAAATTCCAAGTTTTGCTAGTATGTCAAGTTCTTCTTCAAAAACTTACGAAATGAAGTGGAATAGTTCGACTAATAAATATGAAGTCACTTTAAAAGATACAAAAGGTGTTACAAATAACTTTAGTTATTCTGCAACTGGATTGACTTTTTCAAAGACTGCAAGTTCTTTAAAAATTACTGCACCTGCTTCATATTCTATGAAAAATGGTGGAGTAACAATTAAATCTTCTAATACTACAGAAAAATATAAAAATAAAGCGAAATTAGTTTATATGACATCAGGAAGTTATCAAAAAATGATTACGTATGATATTTTATTGGAAGACCCTATTATTATGTATTTCAAATTGGATATATCAGACGGAGATTTGATTATAGATAAAGAAGCAGAAGATGGATTCGTTGAAGGCATGAAATATACCATAAAAGGTACAGCAGATAACGGAACAAGTATAAATAAAACTGTCACAACTAATAGTAAAGGAACTGTCACAGCAACATTACCAAAAGGTACATATACTGTAACAGAGTTGAATATTGCAGATAGATACGTGCAAAATTCCGACAATAAACCAAGGCAAGTAAAAGTATTAGACGGAGGACGAAGTGTAACAACGAAGTTTATTAATAATTTGAAATACCGATTCTATTTAGAAAAAGAATCTGAAGATGGATTCGTTGAAGGCATGAAATTTAGGATACAGGGAATAGATGAAACAACAAACAATATGGATTATGACAGAACTGTATCATTAGATGAAAATGGTAAATTTAAAGTAGAAGATTTAACAAAAGGTGGAAAATATAAAATTTCAGAAGTAGAAACGCCTGACCGTTATATTCAACCGAAAGAACAAATAGTTGAATTACCAACTGATAATACAGAATCATATACGGTAACTGTTAAATTCTATAATGAATTAAAACATCATTTAGAATTAGAAAAACGTTCGGAAGATGATGTAATTGCAGGCTTAAAGTTTGAAGTAAAAGGAATAGATGAAGAAACAGGTAATACTGATTTTCTTGAAATAGTTGAAACAGATGATGTTGGTAAATGGCATTTAGAATTGGAAAAGGCAGGAAAGTATCAAATAACCGAGTTAACACCTGACAGATACGAAGAAAATGAAGTACAAATTGTTGATTTACCAAAATATGGAGGAATAGAAAATACTACGTATGTAACTTTTGAAAACAATATAAAAAAAGGTAATGTACATATCGAAAAAACAACTGATTACCCAAAAGATGAAAATGGTAATTTGATTGACCCAACAATTCAAGATGAGGCATTAGCAAATGCTGAATTTGAAATATATCGTATTAATAAAACTAATGAAGATTTAATTATATCAATCAAAATGAATGAAGATTTGCAATTAAATATTCCATTAGAAAATATTAAATTGGGACAAGATATGTTGGTAACAACAATTACCACAGATAAAAATGGAAAAGCAAGTTTTAATGATTTATGGTATGGAGAATACTATATTATCGAAAAAACACCACCAAGTGGATTTGTTTTAGACACTAATAAATATTATTTTAATATTAGAAAAGAACAGACAGAAAACAAAGAAGAAAATAATCAAGATTTAAAAGATAATATTAATAATATCCATAAAGGTAGAAGTTTAACTTTAGAAAATAATCTAACTTCACTATCTTTAATGAATGATTTAGATTTAGGAAGCAACGAAGATAATATACAAAATGAAACAAACGATACTGAAGAAAAACTAATTGAAAAAGATGTATATATTAAAATAAAAAACAAAGCTAAAATAGGAAGTGTTTGGTTAAATCACAATGAAGATGTAAATGAATATGGAGTATCAGTTAAGACAGGTGATAGTTTATCGTTATATGAAATGATAAGTTTATTCTTATGTTCAGCTCTATGTTTAATTGGATTAATATATATGTTTTTTGATATAAAAAATAAAAATAATCCTGATGACCCTGATAATGATGAAGATATAAAAATTTATGAAAAAAAAGAACATATAGAAAATAGTGATGAAAAGGGGGAAAATGATAATGAATAAATTAAATAAAAAAGTTATATCAATATTATTTTCTTCTTTATTAGTAGTTTCATTGGTAGGTTGTGGTAATAATGAAACCATGAATACTACACCAATAAAATCATCAACAGAAGATACTGGTTTTTTTACACAAGAAGTAGTTAAAAGATATACAGTATCTAAAACTGTATATCCAAATGAAGTTGCAAAAACAAAGAAAACATTTGATGAAACATTTATATCACAAAATAATCAAAATGCAAATATTGTAATGGAATTAACGGAAATTAAAGAAAGTGAAGATAAAATCACTGATAGGAAAGTTAAAGTTACATCGGAAACAAATTTCACATATGATGTAAATGTTCCAAATGCAGATAAGACAAAAATAATTACTTATTATGATAATGGGTTAGAACCTTCAAAAGATGTTATTAATGTCGATAAACAGCAAAAGAAGAACGGAGATAAAGCTGTAAAAGTAGCAATAAAAGTAAAAGAACTTCAAGTCGTTGATGATTGGAGTTGGCGAAATGGATTTAATCCGACAATGCAGTTTAAAGGGTACGGAAGTGCATTGTATCAAATTGATGAAACACATTATCTAAAACATAATTTAGACGGTTCTGTTCCTGATATTACAGGAAAAGAAGAAGCACTGGTAAATTATTTAGATTTACCTACTGATAAATATAGAATTAACTCTATTAAATGGGTAGGTAAAGAATTTACTAAAGGTGGAGTAACATACAGGAATGCTATTGCTAATGGTCAAAGATATCAAGCAAAATATAAAGCAATATATGAGCAAGAAATTGAATTACCAGACGCAAAAGCAGTTAAATTAACAGCTGTGTATACGTGGCGAGGAATTGAAATAAATAAAAGTCATGTTGTTATGGCAGTTATTGCTGGAGCTGTATTATTAGCAGGATTAATTGCAATAATAATTATGCTCCTTAAAAAAAAGAAAAATAAAAATCAAGATGAAGATGATGAAGAACAAGAAATGATTAACTAATTAGCTAATAAAACTAATAAAAATATTAGTTTTGTTATATATATTTTCTATCAAATACGTATTTTCTATCGAATACGTACATGTCGTGATAGATTTATATTTTATATAAATCTATCACAACCTAAAGGTCAAAACACGCATAGTGTTTGATATATACGTAGGGTATAAATTTTTAGTACTTTTAAACATTTGTTCCATTACACGTTTATTTATACCCTACAAAATAAATAATTTCTCCTTTAATATTTGAGATGATTGAGATGAACTGGATTTTTATCCAGTTCATCAAATGAAAACAAGGAAACAATTATAATTATGAATTACTATGAAAAAACAAAGATGAAAGAAAAAGTTTATCAAAATATATTACAAAATGATTATGGAAATATAATAGAAAATATTTTAAATATTAAGTATGGCAAACATGTTTGTAGCTGTCCTAAATGTAAAAGTAATATATTAGAACATCAATCAAATTATGTTTGTGAATATTGTGGTATGAAAATACAAAAAGAAATATGTGGCAAATATATAAATAATAAGATGGTAAAAGAATTATGTAGCAAAGGACATATTTCTGTTAGAAAAAATCATTTAAAATATGAAATTTATTTTAATGATAAATTTAACCTTATTTTACGAATACATAAAATTTAAAATGCTTTTAAGGGAGGGAAAGTAAAGAGGTGGGAAAGCATTTGTCATTTGTCAATATTTAATCCCTAAAAAAGAGCAATATAAGTATATTGCTCTTTTATATGAATATGAAATTTAGAAGAAAGGAACAAAACACATATGAAAAAAATAACTACATTATTAATATGTTTACTTTTTTGTTTCTTTATAGGCAACAATGTTTTAGCGAAAACAGAAACAAATGATGAATATTTTAAATGTGAAATGTTCGATAATAAAAATTACAAAGAAATGTCAGTGAAAGAAATTGATGATGTTTTTTACAAAAATGAAGCAAAAGATATTGGTGAGTTCTTATCAAATTTATCTGATGAAGATTATAAATATATATTAGATAAATCTATTTATCTAAATGAGCCGAATGTAGAATATCAATTTGATGAAAATGGGAATGTAATAGATGAAACATCTATGCCATATTATAAATATGCAGAAAAAGAATATGATAAGCCTGTTATGTTTGGTAATTTTGCATATTCATCTGGATACTATACTATAAAAATGCAAAGCAATATTTCAAGTCAAGTTAAAGTTTCAATAAAAACATCAAGTTTATCATATGATACATCACAAATGATAACACTATCACTGAGTGGAACGAATAATCATGGAATTGCATTATCTAAAAATCAAGTAGTTACAAAAACAAGTACAGCTGATAATTATACCTGGACAACAATGGATTTTACATATAAAAAACCAAATGAAGATAACAACTGGAATAATTGGAATGAAGTTGGTGAATTTGAAGTAAAAGCAGACGCAAGTTTTGCCTATAATTCTGATGTTGGAGAACCAACAACAATGGGAGTAGCAGATGGTCATTTTTTAATACGAATAAATTTATTTTACAATGCACATTTAGGAAACAGTGATACTTGTGTAAATGGTATTGCCAAAATTACATTACAAACAAAAAATATTATTAATGCACAGTACGAAAATACAGACGGAACTTTTGGAACTGCCACTGCTAAATACAATGCATATTCTAATCATGGTACATCATATTCATGGTCGCAACCAGATACAATACAATGGAATAGTAATTCTTATTCCGGAACTTCAAATACGTTAGAGCCTAAAACTACTACTTTAAAAATTACAAGAAAAAAATACGATACTACCTTAAATTTGGGTAGTAATGCAACAATGAACATAGATAGTATTACATATAAAAATAATGATGTCATTGAAGGACAAAGGTGGGGAAGTACTATTCAATTAAACACACCTGTACGAAAAGGTTATATTTTCAAAGGTTGGTTTGTTTCTGGCACTGGAAGTAGTATTCAAGATAATGTATTGACATTAGGAACTGCGAATACAACTGTTACTGCCAACTGGGAAGAAGTAAAAGCTGAAGGAATTACCTTAGATACAGATAATGTGACACTGTATACAAAAGAAAGCTATAAACTTATTCCAACAATAACACCTGAAGATACGTTTAACAAAGATGTTATATGGAAATCGACAGATGAAAATATAGCAACAGTAGATAAAAACGGAACTGTAACAGGAATTAAGTCAGGGGAGTGCGACATTACTGCAACGACTAATGATGGAACAAATCTAACATCTAAAGCACATATAACAGTAAAACAACACCCTGAAGCCATAGAAATGGAAAAAGAACTAACTATGTATACTGATGATTTACCACATCAGTTAATATACAAGGTTATTCCTGAAGATACTACAAACAAGAATGTATCATTTATATCAAATGATATAACAGTTGCAACAGTTTTAAGTAATGGAACAGTTATACCTAATAAAGCAGGGGAGTGTACAATAACAGCTATTACTGAAGATAATAATATAACAGCTGAATGTCATGTAGTTATAAAACAGTATGCTAAATCTATTAAATTAGATAGAAATAATTTAATTATCGAAAAAGATAAAACAGAAAAATTGAATGCTACTGTTTTACCTGAGGATACTTCTAACAAGACTGTATTTTGGGAAAGTAGTAATCCTGATGTTGTGTCAGTAGATGAAAACGGAAATATCGTTGCTAAAGAAAACGGAAAAGCAACTATCACAGTAAAAACAACTGACGGAACAAATTTAAGTGATACATGTGATATCGAAGTAATAAGATTAGCAAATGACATTAAATTAGATACTGATAATATCGAATTATATGTAGATGAAACATATCAACTACAAGCAACTGTACTACCTGAAGATACGGTCAATAAAAGTGTTATATGGAAATCGACAGATGAAAGTATAGCAACAGTAGATGAAAACGGAACTGTAACAGGTAAAAAAGCTGGCAAATGTCAGATTATTGTAAAAACAGCTGACGGAACTGATATATCAGCGATATGTGATGTTACAGTAAAACAGTACGCAAAATCTATTGATGTTGAAGATGAAAAAACTGTATACACAAACAATAGCCCTTTTTCTTTAGAGTATGAAGTATTGCCAGAAGATACTACAAACAAAACTGTAAAATGGACAAGTAGTAATTCTGAAGTAGCGACAATTGATGAAAATACTGGTATTATCACACCTGTAAAAGCAGGGGAGTGCGATATTGTTGTAGCGACAACTGATGGAACTAATTTATCAGACAGTTGTCATTTAACAGTAAATCAATATGTTACGGATATAAAAATTAATATGGCAAATTTATTAATATCTATCAATGGAAATGATGATATTAATTATGATACAGAAAATAATATTTTATTGATGAAAAAGGGAACATCAATTGTTTTACCTTTAGATATTCTTCCAAAAGACGCAACAAACAAAACTTTAATTTTTGATAATAACAATAATAAAATAGCGACAATAAATAGTAGTGGAGAAATCAAAGCAAAAGAAATAGGAGTAAGTAATATCAGTATTACTGCTGAAGATGACATGAAAGTATCAAAGAATCTAACAGTTAAAGTATATGGTGATGTAAAATCACCTATAACATCAGATAATAATACTTTTAATACATTATTTGATGTTATCCTAACTATTGCTGTTTTAGGTTTGGTATTGTGTTTGTTTACTTTAGGACTGATACATGATAAAAAATAAGGAGCATTATAAGAATGACAAAAGAAATAGGAAATATTATAAGAATGAAAAGAATTGAAAGGGGATATACACAAATACAGTTGGCAGAATTATTAAATATAACTCAAGCCAGTTTATCTAATATTGAACAAAACAAAATAAAACCTAGAATATCAACGATGCGAAAATTAAGTAATATATTTGATTATGATTTTTCCCAAGTTGAAACTTTAAATAAACATGAACTATTTGAATGTTTATTTAAAATAGATTCTGTATATGATTTAGATATTATTAACGATAACGAAGATTATTATTTACACATAAAAGATAAAAATATCAATTTTCTAATAGGTATATGGATATCTGTATTATATATGAAAAATACAGAACAAGAAAAATATGAACAATGGAAAAAAGACTTTTTACAACAACTAAAATAATATTGAGGTAAAAATTATGTTTAAATTAATAAAAATTTTATTAAAAATTTTCATACCATTTTTTATTGTATTTATGATAATTACTTCAATATTATCAGCAATTTTTATGTCAACAGGTAATATTATTAAAGATTTTGAATTTAACAAAGAAGTAGAAGCATGTAGAACATTAGTAGAACAATATAGTATTCCTATTTTAGAAGAAAATGGAATAAGCAAATCAAAACAAGATGGTTTTGTAGATTTATTTTTATCAATGATACAGGTTCATGCTGATTATAATATAAAAATTGGTACTGACCCAATGAATATTTTTTATCATAAAAAGCATGATAAACATTGTACTTATTGTGTTAATAATAGATGTACGAATAAACAGCATTCTATTCAAAGTGGAATAAAATTTGTTTCAACTAACTTTAAAAAATTAAATGTTAAGTCAATTAAAGACGAAGATAAGATAAAAGAGTCTTTAGCAATGTATTTTGATGATATAGAACCTAATGCAATTCACATTTCATCAAAACAATATGCAACTTTAGTTTATAACTATTATATTTCTATTTCTCAAGCAGGAATTTCAGATATAAATGGAAGTGATATTGTTCAAGTTGCAAAATATTATGCTGATAAAAAACAAAATGGAGCAATATTTCAATCAAAATACGGATATGGAAGAGATGCTGCATGGTGTACTTTATTCTGTATGTATTGTGCAGACAAAGTTGGTTTAAGCAGAGAAGTTGCACCACTTCATCCATACGTTCCTACCGTAGTAGACAATTTTCAAGCAAAAGGACAATATCACTCAGCAAGTAGTGGATATACTCCTAAAGCAGGGGATTTTGTTATTTTATTCGGACAAGGGCATATCGGTATTGTTGCAGGAAGAAAAGGAAATACCTTATACACAATTGAAGGTAACCGTTCATTTGGAGGAACATACTCTAATTCCACTTCATTTGTTGGCTCATATTCTGACCAATCTGTACGTGGTGTTACTGGATATTGTACATATAATAGGAAATAAAAAGGAGAATAACATGAAATATATAAATAATAAATTTTTTCTTTTATCAGTATTTTTATTATTTTTAATCATTATATTTATTTTACTGATAATCTTTTTTAAACAAAAAAATGAAATTAATAATTTACAATCACAATTAATAGAAAGTTATACAACAGAACAAAATATAAATCAATTTGATGATAATAATGATATAGATGAAAATAAAATTAGTGTTGTAGCAAAAAATTATGTCGAAGCAACTATAACAATGGAAAAAGATAACTATTCAAGTCAGAAAATATTATCAAAAATAAAGCCTTTATCTACGGAAAGTTTATACTTACAAAAAAAAGAACAATTGGGGGTAATTGATAATAATAAAGGTGATGATACTATGACTACTGGAGGAACATCAACAGATGTATTTGTAAAGGAAGTTTATTTATTAAAAAAAACTAATACAACTTTCGATGTTGTAGTTTTTTCACGTGTTATAGATAAAACGGATGATGTATTGACCGAAAGTGCATTAATTACAAAACTAGAGATAAAAAAAGATAAAGATGAGTATAAAGTAAATCAAGAAATAGGAGAACAAGTAGTTAATACTGGTATTAATGGTATTGTTGTTATAGATAGATAGAAAAAGGAGAAGAAAATAATGAAAAATTGTACAAACGAACGAGAAAAAAATATAACATATGAAATTAAAAATGCAATAAATAACATAATCGAGAATAAAACAGAGGATATCAATTATCGTTCTTTAGTGGAGTCAAATGCTGTGTTAAAAAAATATTTTAATACAGCACAATTAACTCAAATTATTTATGGCTTAGGAGCAGAGTTAGATGTATTTCAGTATGCAAAACCTGAGTTAACTGCTGAAGATATGTACCCGATACGACATAATTTGCAAGTAGAAGAATTTAAAAAAGAAGCTGAAAAATATTATGAAATAGATGAAGAATATGAGATAGAATAATATGTACAATATTGTAGTTTTATAGTATAATAAATTATATATAACATATTTTGATAATATATTGTACATTTTAGGAGTAATTAATTGAAACTTTTATTAAGTAAAAATTTTAATAGTGAGATAAAAAAATCGTATTGTTAAATATAAACACAGATATTAAAAGAATTATTACAAATATTGCTAATAAAAAAAACATAAATAAAACTAATATATATTTAGAATTAATTTATTTTACTTTGCACAAATATGTATATATTTCAGATAATATGAATATAATAATTGAAGAAAGAATGATGTTAATGAAAATATTAAATAATAAAAAGTTATTTTTAAGTGCAAATAAAGAACAAACATCGATATTAATGCCACATCAACTATATGAATTATTAACAAAAATTGCTGTAAATATTGGTATTACAAAAACACAATTATTTAATTTATTATTTTATATTGGTTTATATAATTTATATCCTGAATATTTTACTAATTGAAATATAAGGAATTTATGATATAAATATACATATAATATTTAAAAAATCGCTTAAAATGGCTCTCATTGAGTCATTTTTTTTATTTTATTAAAAAATTTAGAATTTTTTGTATATAAAATTATGCTTTTTATAAAATCATATGCTATAATATGTTTTGCCATAGAATTATAGTATGAGGGTGGCACTTCTTGTTATATATTTGGAATTTACCTGAAAGGAGGATTAGTAATGATATTATTAATTCAAAGTAAAGGAGGTTTTAAATATATTGACAGGAGGTGATGTCATGACCATATTATATTACATAATGATTTTATCAATCATTATTTCTTTAACCAAATTGGTAGAAACAATAAAAAAATAACTATCCAACAAATCGACCAAAATTATAAGGATAGTTATTTTTAAAACTATTAACAATAAAGTGCCACTCTATATGTTATGGCTTTTGTATATATATTTGTATATATATTTGTATATACATTTTATGATAATAATATATATTTGTCAATATTTTTAATCATTTTTTACTTGTTGTTACTTTTTTTTACAATGTTTTACAATGTTTTATTAAAATAGTATTGTATGTTTTAACAGCACCTAATTTAATAAATTAAATTAGAATGGCCGTTAAAACAATACCTAATAAAAAAAAGTAAATATTAAAAATACTTTATTAAATTTATACCCGGACTTAATAAAATAAAGTTATAACTTTATTTTAAACTTGTCTTTAGTGGAAAGTTGAAGTATTAATATAAAAAGAAGAGATTAGTTTATCTCTCCTTTTTTTTTTTCTTTTTTAATCTTTTATGTTGTAATTTTTTCCATATATATCTCACTTGATAACATATTTCGTTATTGATACCTAAGTAATCTTCTAGAATTTTTTTATCTACAAGAATTAAAGCCTTTTCAATATTTTCTTTATTTCGTATAATTGTATCTACTTGATATAGTACTTCTCTAATTTTATCTATTGGAACACAATCTAAAATAGGAACTAAAATGTTTCCTGCTTCTTTTGGTAGTATCTCTAATAATCCCCTACCATAACATCGCCCATTTATTTCAGTAAAAGCGAAGGAAATACTATTATAATACGATAAAATAATTCTTTCAGGTTCAATACCATTATTGAATTTAACTCTATTCATAGTACTTGTAGAAACAGCTTTACAACAATTTAATATAAATTTAGGATATAAATAACTTTTACGAAGAAAAAAAGCATCAGGTATCCATATATATGGTATTTGATACCATTTTTCTCTAATTTTACATTTATATCTATTATTTACTCCTTGTCGTTCTCCTTGTTGAATATATTTTTTCTGTCCTAACGAATAATTTTCAAAAGGTATATTAGAAAAATCAACTAAATAAGCATCTTTATTTTTCTTTACATTTTTTTCCCAATCATCAATATTAAAATATATACTATGTGTATGTGCATTTTTTCCTATTAATGGCTTTACAACATTAGTTAAATCGTATGTATCAACAATATCTTTATTTATTGAAAAATATTTATTATTTCCTGTGGTAATTCCTACATTAATAATTCCTGTTTCACCTAAAGTTTGAAATCTTTTATCTTTTTTTAATTCCGTAAGTAATTGATTTTCTTGTTTTGAAATAAAATATTTTGTCCATTTTTCATGTCCGTTATTAAGTGTTTGAAAATTATCTTTATCTATATTAATATTTTCTAATTCTTTAAGGCTATTTAATTCGATAATTCTTATTTTTTTCCTTAAATCACCTTTTTCTCCAATAAAAATAAGTACTTCTTGTTCAATATCTGAAAAAATTCGTTCTTGACATGTTATTAATGTTATTTTTGATAATTTTTCGTATAAAAATAATCGTAGATCTTCTGCATATGCATTATATAATATTTCTGAAGGAATTATAAAAGCAATTTTACCATTATTACTTAACATGTTTACGCAAGCAACTATAAAAGCAACCCATATATTAATTAGTTTATTGCTTTTCATTCCGTTACTTGTTAAAACATCTATCATATTATTTTGTTGTTTTTTTGCAATATATTGATAACGTATATAAGGTGGATTACCTAATATTAAGTCATATTTGTTTTTATTTTTTTTATAAAATTCAAAAAAATCTTCATTGTATATAGATATATTTGAATTATTTTTAAATGTTTTACTTAACGTTGCTGCTTCACTTTTTTGAATTTCAACAGCAGTTATTTTATTATATTGTTCAATTAATTGTTCGTTAACTAATGCCTTAAGAAATATACCATTCCCACAACTTGGTTCTAATACTGTTTTTATATATTTATCATGTTTAAAGAATTTAACCATACACGTAGCTATTGTTAAAGGTGTATAATATACACCATTATACTTTTTTTCTAAATTGCATTCTTCTTTTAATAACATTATTTTCACCTATTAATATTATAATTATTATAATCTTATTATCTTTATAAATAGTTTATATAGATATGAGTATGTTTCATTAATAAAAAATGGATTTAAGAGCTTCTCACGACGTCATTTTTTATTTTATTGCATATAATTCATTAATTAATTCAGATAATGATATATTTAATGCTTTTGATATTTTGAGTATATTTGATACTCTTGCCTTATATATAGGCATTCCTTGTAACCAACTGTCTACTGTACTTTTAGGAATACCTGTAATTTTAGACAATTTATATCCTGATATACTTCTTTTATGTAAAAAATCTTTAAATGTTATTTTTTCTTTTATTTCCATATATTCAACTCCTACTAATAAGAAAAAATTAATATTTATCTTAACATTAAGAAATTAAATTAAGCGTTTAATATTATTAATACGACTTTCTTCTTCAGTATTTATAATATTTTTTTTATAAATTTCTTGAATAATATTAAACTCTTTTGAGTTAATAAATTTATTAAATGATTTATTATCTAAACAGCATACAATATGCTTAATGTGGTCTTTATCATGTATTATCTTTTTATAAGGGTTATTATAACTTTCATGTTTAATTAATGGAATAATATCATAATGGTCAGTAATAACAATACTTTCTATATTATTATCTATGATATTTTCTAAAAATTCTCTTCCCTCAAAATTTCTAACTTCTTGGGATAAACAATTAAAAATGGTAATTTTATTTATGAATAATATTTTAAGGCATATATGTAAAATAAGTAATGTTAGTACAATAACGAAAGCAAATCTACCAAATTTTATCACACAGATAAGAAAAATTAAAGCATATAATAATGGTATCAATCCTTTTTCTAAATCTTTAAATAAAGATATATTATTTCTCCATTTGGTCAATTTTTTATAGTTAATATTTTTTTTCATTTTTTTACTCCTTTTATTATTTATATAAATCCTTACCACCCGACAACTCTATCTGAGTTGTCACCCTCAAGGGTAATTCAAAAATATAAAATTTTTGAAAAACCTTAAACATAATACAATTCTTCTAATAATTCTTCTACACTACAATTAAAATAATTAGATAGTTTAATTAAATTTAATAAACTTGTCTGCAGTAAATTTCTTTTATTATTTTTCCAATCAATGATAGTTGTTCTTGGTATTCCTGTTGCTTTTGATAATGAATACACAGTTATATTTTTTCTATGTAAAAAATCTTTAAATGTTATTTTTTCTTTTATTTCCATATATTTTACTCCTACTAATAAGAAAAAAAGTTTTATTACATACTCCACTAATAAAGTGGAGTATATAACATTTATGATAAAATTTTATTTTCTATTAACTTATATTTTTCTTCAAAAAAGCAATCATCTATATCAATCCATGTATCGTATAAAAATGATAACGGATATTCAAACATATTTAATATTTCTAATGTTTGAATATTAAATTTATCTTTTATATAAAAAATAAAATCTTTTTTATTACTTAATTCATGAGCATCAAACATATTCATTACTATTGTTGAATTGTTTAATTCTCTATATTCATTTAATGCTTTTTTTAAAACTTGTTTTCTTATTTCTTCCATTTTTATACTCCTTTAATAAAAAACTTTATATACTTCACTGTGATAGTGAAGTATATATTAGTTGTTTAATAGTTTACTTTCTATCAATTTATATTTTTCTTCAAAAAAATTATTTTTTTCCATATATAACCAAAACCAAAAATCATATAAATAGGATAGTGGATTTTCCATTTCATCTAATTTTTCAATTACTTTAATATCAAAATACTTTTGTATATAAAGAAGAAAATCTGTTTTATTTATCATTTCATATAAAGAAATATCTATTTCTCCTTCTTTACTTTGCTTTTCCATTTTTTTATATTCATTTAATGCTTTATTAAAAACTTTCTTTCTTATTTCTTCCATTTTTTATACTCCTAATAAATAATATTACTTAATAAAATTATCAATTTAGCAAATGCTCTTATACATTGTTCAAATAATACATATCCGATAAAAAAAAGAATTAAGTCTAATATTAAAGGAACAATTACTTTCTTTAATAAAATAATATTGTATTTTCTTCTTTTTTTTGTTATAATTAAGTGTGTGATATTAGAGTTTGTTCTTTGTATAACAGCAGGGACAAATTCTTTTTTTTTGTTCATTTTTTTCTCCTTTCTTAATTTTTCTTTATATTATCCTCCTTTCTTAATATTATTATAGCACGATAAAGCGACATATTCAAGTTTTTTTTTATTTTTTTTAAAATAATATATAATAGTACTTGAGGTGAAAAATTTGAAATGAGATATGGATATGTGAGGGTATCATCAAAAAATCAAAATATTAATAGACAAATTGATATAATGGAAAAATATAATATTGAAAAGAGAAATATTTTTATAGATGTTGCAAGTGGAAAAAATTTTAATCGTCCAAAATACATTCAATTAATAAAAATACTAAAAGAAAATGATACATTAATTATACAAAGTATTGATAGGCTAGGTCGAAATTATGATGAAATTTTACAACAATGGAGATTACTTACGAAGGAAAAAAAGATAAATATCATTGTTATTGATATGCCACTACTAAGCTCATTTGAAAATAACCATGATTTAACAAATATATTTATTGTTGATATTGTACTTCAACTTTTAAGTTATGTAGCAGAACTGGAAAGAAAAAAAATAAAAGAAAGACAAAAGGAAGGTATTATATCGGCAAAGAAACGAGGAGTAACATTTGGACGTCCGCCATTAGAAATACCAAAAGATTTTAATATTTATTTCAATAAAATAATAAATGGAGAAATAAGTAAAAAAGAAGTAGCTGCAGCATTAAATATTTCATATCCAACATTATTAAAATGGATAAAATATAACAAGAATCAAAAAAAGGAATAGATATTCTATTCCTTTATTTTGTTTATTTCAACGAATAAAGCAATTTCAACTAATCGTGCGATACTAATATTGTTTGATTTTGCTTTTGATTTTAATAAATTTTTTGTATGTGTATCAATAGAAAATGACATATTTTGTTTTTTTTCATTAAAAACTTTTTTATATATGTTATCTCTAATTTCATCATCAGTTATATTTTCAATTGCATTAGAGAACAGAACTGATTTATTTATCATATTTGTTAGTTTTAAATCTTCTATAATTTTATTTACATCAACTGATACACGTACTGAATATATTAACTTATTATTCATGTTGCTTATCTTCCTTTATTAATGCATTGATTAAATAATTAATTATATCTTTTTCTCCTTTTTCAATAACATCTAATGGAATATAATTTTTTATATCTTTCATTTTTATTTTTATTATATTTAATTTCTTTTCTTTCTTTTTTTCTTTTTTAGTAATAACTTTTTTAATTTCGTTCTTTACTTCATTTTTTATTGCATTATTTGGTGAATATTTATTTATTTCATTTGTTATATTGTTATCATTTATATTTATTAATATTTTTTCTTGTTCAACAGGTAACAATTTTGCAATATCGGATGCGTCTTTTATAGAAATAACTTCTTGTTTGCATAAATTTTGTAACGTATCAGTCCCCTTTTCTAAAATAATTTTATATCTTCTTATTATTTCTCTAGATACACCCATTTTTGAACATAGAAAATCAGTTTTTTCTTTTTTAGTAAAATTATTATCTTGATTATATAAATCAAAGTAATCTGAATATGCTTTAAAATCTATAAATTTATCTTTAACACTTTTCTCTCTTTGTTGATTATAGATAGAAATATAATATCTTTCTTCAGTATCATTTTTAGGTTTATCAATAATAATAACAGGAACATATGCAAATAAAGTATTATCTTCTTTTCTAATTTCTTTAAGTGCCATTAAACGTGTATTACCACTTACTACAACATAATTATCTTCAGTATTTTTATATACTGTTAAAGGTGTTTTTAAGCCACTTTCCTCAATAGAAATACGTAAATCTTCTACTAAATCTTTTGAAAAATCATCAAGCTTTGAATTCACTAACTTATCAAATTGAATGAACTCAATTTTCATTGCATTATTTGTAATATCTTGACTTTCTTTATTTAATAAATTATCAATAGAAAATACTTTTTCTTCAGGTTTGATTTCTTCTTTTTTCACTTGAGTAAATGCTTCATTCATCATTTCTTCAAATGTTTTCTTTTTTCTTGCCATATTTAATTTTTCCTTTCCTAATTAATTATTTATAATATAATTTGTAAGTTTTATATAATCAATGACAGCCTTGTATTTTGAATTATCTATTTTCCTTTGTAAATAATTATACTTTTCTTCAATTTCTTTTTTTTCTTTTTCTGTAATATTATTTATATGCAGTAAGTTTTGAGTTAAAGTTTTTAATTCTTGTTCTAATTTTATTTCTTCTTGAACTTTATCAAAATTTATTTCTAATTTTTGTTCAATAGATATATCTTCTATTAATTTATTTTTTCTTATCGTAACAGGAATAAATTCCTCTTTTCGATATTTTAATTCTGTATTAAATACTTCTTTATGTAATTTCTTACGTGGTTCAAACATAGTGAAAAATGTTCCTCCTAATTTTAGATTTGAGTATGTTTGAACCTGCTTTATTATTTCTTTTACATTTATCATTCCTGCAATAGCCCATAAAGATACGTTCATCGGAATATAAACAGTATCAGAAGCAACCAAAGCATTTGTATTTAATAAATTTATACTAGGTGAACAATCTATTATTATGTAATCATAATCGCTTTTAATCTTCTTTAATTCGTTGTCTAAACGGAACTGTTGTGGAACACTATGAGTAATACTCAATAGATTTTCCACATTTGTTAATGTAATATAACTAGGTATAAAATCTACATTTTTAAATTCAGAATGTTTAATTGCCTTACTAGGTTCTATGTCACCTTTTAAAATATCTTCAATCGTATAATCAGATTTTAGAATTTTAGTATCTTCATTGATAATTAATTTAACAAACAATTGATAAATATTATCTAACGGATTATTCATAATTGAAGATGCGTTCCCTTGTGGGTCTAAATCAAGAAATAATACTTTTTTATTATAATATTCACCTAATATTTTTGCTACCATTACAGAGGAAGTGGTTTTTCCTACACCACCTTTATGGTTTATAAAACTTATAGTTTTGCTAATTTTCATCTCTATACCTCACTATAATACTATTCTTATTTTCATAAATATATTATACAATATATGCAATAAATTTGCAATAATATTGTAATAAGTTTGTAATAAGTTTGTAATAAAAAAGAACAATAAATATTGTTCTTTTAAAAATAAGTATTGATAATATTAAAAAATAAATCAATCAAATAAACTCGAGTATCAATAATAATTAATGATGTCAATCCTATTGTTGCAAATACATATAAAATAATATTACTAAGTATTCTAATAATACTTGCTATTGTTTTTATAGTAAATTTATAATTATTATTCTTTTCAACAATTTTAACATTTTCATCAATATGTTTGTATTTTTTATGTAAATTAGCTTGTTCTTGCTCTTCTTTTATATCATCTTCAATTTTTATCATAAATGTATTTTTAAATTTGCTCATTTTCGTTTCTTCCTTAAAATATTATTAAATTTACTTATTTTTTCATTCTTTTTAATTTCTTTTTTCTCTTTTCCTTTATCATATTTTGTTATGATGTTATTAAAAATATAATTAAAAATATTAATGTTATTCAAATTAAATGTAAACATATCTGGTGTATATTCTAAAAAAGATACATTATATCTCTGTTCACCCATATAAAACAAAATATCAGCTTTTTCATTTTCATGAACAAAGTTAAATATATAATGAACATTTTTAAATTTATATGTATGAAGTAATAGTTGATTAGAAAACTTCATTTCACTTGGAGAGCTACCAAGAACTATAATACTCATATCTTTTTCAAAAAAACTTGATAAATCCATATTATTATTAAATGCACCATAATCATATACAATAAAGTTACTTTTATCATATAAACTAGCAATGCCATTTATAGATTTTGCCAAATAAATATTATTATATTGAATAACTTCTTTATTAATTTCTATATAATCTTCATATGTATTTTTAATATCATCTATAAATTTGGAATCATTACGTTCAATATATATAACATTATTATCAGTATTTAATGATTTAAAAAATTGACAACATTGCATACACACAGTACTATTACCGATACGTGATTGACTTCCTAATATTCCAATTGTATATATAGATTTTTTTTTATGGTTATCTAAGTTTATATTATTATTAATTATTGTATCAATTTCCTTACGATTATCATTTTCTTGTTTTTTCACAACATTTAATTTTGAATCTAAATTATCATTTAAAAAATCAATGATAAATGGTTTTAAAAATTGTTCTTTTGAGGAAAAAACTATATCATTAAAACCTAGTTCTTTTAATTTAATAATCATTTCTGATTTTAAATCATAATCATTTGCAATAAATCCGATTTTCACTTTCGGTGATATTTGTCTTATTGTTTTTACAGCTTCAATTCTATCATCTACTTCATCAAAATATATTTCATTGATATCAATTAAAATATGACTTATTTTCTCCAGAGAAAAAATAGATATTTTATTCGATATTTTTCCATGAACATTTTCCAATCTATAATCTATATTAAATTGCTCTGCAATATCTTTTAATATATATTCTTTATCAAATGACATAACAGCTAATAACATTGTATTATATTCCTCCTATATTTCTTCATATGTTATATCTTGTTCTTGCTCTCCCATCTCAAGTTGAAATTGTATTTGTCCTTGTCGCTCAGTTAAATCTGCAAGTTCTTGTTTTTTAGGAAATTCACTATTTATAATTTTATTTTGATATTCCAAACTATTATTTAATTCGTTAATTGATTCTTCTAATGAACGTTTTGATAATATTAATTTATCAATATTAATTAAATTTTCTAATTTAATTATAAAACCATAATCTGAATTATCTTTATATTCGATCGACTTCATAATATTATTTTGTAATATGATTTTTTTCACATCACTTTTAATATTAATATATAAATCAAATCCTTTTAAATTACCAATTTTAATATTTTTACCATAATTATCTGCATTAATATTAATATTTTTAATAACATTATTTAAATGTTCAATAGCTTTTTTCCTTTCAGTAAAATTCACACCATTTATTTCCATATTAAATTGAATATTATCTGTTTTTTCATTATAATTTTTTTCATTATAATTTTTTACAAAGTCTATATCTAATTTATATTTTTCTAATGTAGAACTATTTAATTTAATTTCTTTAGGAATATTTTTAATAAGATGTCTTGCATTTTCTTGGCTCTTTAAAAATTCACTTTTTTCTAGTTTTAACGTTTTTATTTTATTATCAATTTCTAATTTTTCCTTAATTATTGGATTAGAACAGCAAATAGCTTTAACTTCAGCACAATCAAGTACCATTTCATCTACATCTTGTACAAATCTAACATTACCTTTTACTATTCCTATCGGATTTATAAATAATAATTTATTTTCTTGTGTCTGCCACATATATGAATCAAATGTTCCCTTTGTAACATATCTGTATACATTTACTTCCTTAAACATATTACCACGTCTTAAAATTCTGCCATTTCGTTGTTCAATGTCTGAAGGTCGCCAAGGACAGTCTATGTGATGTAATGATATCATACGTTTTTGAACATTCGTACCTTGCCCCATTTTCTCTGTAGAACCTAATAAAACTCGAACATCTCCATTTCTACATTTTTGAAATAATTCTATTTTTGCTTTATCAGTTTTGGCATCAGATATAAATGCTATTTCATTTTCTTGAATACCTAATCTAACTAATTCTTCTTTTATTTTGTCATAAAGAGCAACACCATAGTCAAGAAATACCATTTGAAACCCTTTATATTCTTCAGAATTAATATATTCTTTATAAATATAATCACAAGCTACATACACTTTTGAAAACTGTCTTTCTTGCGTAAAGTCTGTATTCAAAAGTGAAACATCAATAGATAGCTTTCTACCATCATTGGTTAATTTCAACATATTATCTTCTTTACTATCTACTACACCTGCTTCAATGAAAGAATTACGTTTATCAAATTCTTGCATGATTTTTTTTGCTAAAGGGCTACTTTCAACAGCAATTGTTTGTATTTTACCAGTTTTTAAATTAGGTATACCTTGAATTTCAGGAATATCTTCTTGATAATCAGCTACTAAATTAAATATACTTATTAACTCAGGTAAATTTCTAAATCCTGTAAAACGTGTCCTTGTTTTATAATTTTGAGCCGATACGTTTAGTTCTATTTTTGTTTCTATTTGTGCATACGTAGAAACCCAACTATCAAAATTATCTATATGTAATTTTTCTAAGATATCATTTTGTAAATATTTTTGCATAATAAATAATTCTGAAATAGAATTACTTATCGGTGTAGCAGTAGCAAAAACAAGTCCACGTTTTTGATTATGTAAACTCGTTATATACTGCGTTTTCATCATAAAATCCATAGATTTTAAACTTCCAGTTGGATTAATTCCACTAATATTTTTTAACCTTGTTGTGAATGGGCAATTTTTATAATAGTGTGCTTCATCCACAAACAAATAATCAATTCCTAAATCTTCAAATGAAAGAACATTATCATCTTTTCTTTCATCAATTTGTGTTTGTGTTTTTTTATACTTTTCTCTAAGTTGTTTTAACTGTTTTTCACATTGTTTAATAGAAAAATTACGTTCATTATCATATTTATATTCAGAAATAAATTGTTCATACCTTTCTATTTCCTTACTATAAAAAGATAAAACATATTCATTACTCATTTTAATCTTTTCAAATTGAGTATAAGGCATAATAACAGCATCGAAAGAGCTACCCATTATTTTTGATAAAAAGCTTTTTCTATGTTTTGCTGTCAAATCTTTTTTAGTAGGTACTAAAATTTTAGCATTGGGATTTAACATATAGAACTCATTTGCCCATTGTCCAACTAAATGATTAGGGACGATAAATAATGGTTTTTTACAAATACCTGCTTGCTTCAATGTCATTGCTGATGCAATCATTGTAAAAGTTTTCCCATGTCCAACTTTATATGGTAGCAAAGTATTTCCACCTAATAAAACTCTTACAACACCTTTTTTTTGTTCTTTTGTTAATTCAATTTTATTTGTAATATTTTTAGGTGCAACAAATAATTTTTCATCAAAACTTCTATGAACATATCTGTTCATTTTTTCATTATATAATTTTTCAATTCTAGTACTTACTTCAACATTACTACTTACCCATTCATTAAATGCATTTTTAATTTTATCTTGCTTCAAACGTGCTAATGTTGTTTCTTTCTTATTTAAAATACGTTTATCATCAATATTATCATATATTTTAACATCAATCATATTCATAGTACGTTCTAGAATATGTAACGGATTTATTCTACTCGTACCAAATTCATTATTTATTTCTTGACGATAAAAATGAGATTTATTGGAAATATTATATGTATTTGTCATATAATCAAAAACAAGACTATTCGCATAGCTACGTACTTTTAAAACTTCTTGCATAAATTGATTATATATTTCTGTATCTATCCATGTTGTTCCTAAATTAAAACCAATATCTGAAAATGGTATATCTTTTGGAATGACTTCATTTACTAAACTTAAATTTTTTTCTATTATTTTTTTAAATTCGTCATTTATATCTTGTATTAATAAATATTCTAATTCTTCTTTCTTTGTTTTTACATCTCCAGACAAATACTCAGTTTTAAGAATATAATTATATTGATTATCTACATTAAATAAACTATTGTGGTCAATTACAACATAATCATCTAATTCTTTTAAAACAACTTCTGTTTCTTTATTATAAATTTCGGAAATATATTCAATATCAACTTCACCTTTATCACTTAAACAGACAGCTAATGCATCTTGAATATTGTTAATATTTAAAGTTTGGTCAGAAATAGTTGGTTCAAAAAATAAATCTGATTTTTCATAAACAATATTTTCGGCATCATCAATATGACTTACTTCTAAAGAATAAAAAATTGATGATGTAACATCTTCTTCAATATATTTTATATTAGGTGTTACATATCCATATTTAAGAACAAATTTATCATATTGATTATTTAACTTTTCAAGTAATTTATAAAAGTCTTCTTTTGAATATTCTTTAGACTGAATATCCATAATATTGTATATACTTTGCTTTAGTTCTAAAAGTTTAATAATAACATCTTTTTGTTTTTTTGATATTTTAGGAATTATTTTATTATTATTTTCAATATAAAATAATTCATTATTTTGATAAACATAAATATTATTCTCATCTAACTCTTTTAAATGATTATCTAAATTTTCTATAATATAATCTTCTTGATTTTCCACATTGTAATTGTCAATATCAATAGTTTCAATTGTATTAGCAATATCAACTGATAAATCATCTAGCTTTTTTTCATATGTTACATCTAATATTTTTCTACCAAATTGAGCTGTACTTTCACTTATGTAACCTAAAATCATATGTGGATTTTCTATAAAATACTTATTTAATAGAATACCTGTATGCTGATATTCTTCAGAAAAAATCCATGAAGGATAATTTATTTCTTCTTCAGTAATTTCTTGCTCTCTTTTCTGAAAAACTAATATATCTGATACTATACTTGTTCCTTCTTCTTTAAATGCTTTATTATTTAATCGGATTGCACCTTTTAATTCAGCTTTTCTATAAATCTCTTTACGAAATTCATTATTTTTTTTATCCAATGTACCTGCTGATGTTATAAATGCAACGATACCATTTGGTTTAACAATATCAATTGACTTTTTAATGAAATAATCATGTATTAAATAACTTTTTTTATATTTTTTATCATATATTGATATATCACCAAAGGGAATATTAGACATAATCAAATCAAATGAATTATCTTTGAATTCTATATCTTCAAAACCACTATGCATTATTTGTGCATTTGGATATAAATAATTTGCAATTTGATATGAAATATCATCAATTTCTACTCCATATAGTTTACAGTTTTCTTTAATGCTATCTTTATCTTTTAAGTAGTGAAAAAAATTACCAATACCCATAGATGGGTCAAGAATATTTATATTTTTATTATTTTCAAAATTTATTTTACTAAAAATATGGTCTAATAATGGATTTACAATTTTATCTGAAGTATAAAAGGCTGTTAATGTTGAACTTCTTGCTTGTTTATATTCTTTTTCACTTAGTAAATTTCTTATTAGGTTATTATATTTATTTTCCTTTTCAAATACTTCTGATAAACCACCCCAACCATGATAATTTTCTAATACTGTTTTTTCTGTATTATTATATGTACCATGTTTAATTAAATTTATTGCTTTAATATTATCTTCTATTCTTGTATCTTTCTTACTTTTTGATTGTATTTTTTCATTATTGGGTACATTATATTTATCTTCTTTATTTGCACTATTAAACAAAGAAGTCTGTTCTAAATTAGATTCATTCCCTTTAGAAACGGATTTACTACCTCCCTGTTCGTTTCTGCTTCGGCTTCCAATTTTATTGTATCTTGAATGTTCTTGAACAATGACATATCTCCTATTTTGGTTGCCCTTTCTAATTCTTTTTGTCTTTCTTTGATTTTCGCTTGTTGACAATCCTTGTAGTAACTCAATGCTTCTGAGTCTAGGTTCATTAATAATTCTTCCAAATCTTGCTTGATTAAGTGATAAAACAAGATTTCTTCGTCTTGCATCATTATTTTTAATACTTTCTTTCCGAATAGGCTCAAGTTCATTTCTTCCATTAGATTGTCCGATTTCATTAGTTTTTGATATCTGTCGTTTAACATTATATTCTCTCCTTTTCCCTTTGAATATTTCAAAATTTTTTTTATAAAATTGTAAATTAAATTTTATATTTTTATTTATAGATTGTAATATTTCCCAAGCTAACTGATTATTTACATGTTTAAAAACTTCGATGTCTGTATTGACAAAATTTGCAGAACCTAATCGTTTATTAATTGCAGCACTACTTATTTCTTTAATGTTATTTAATATATTAGTATCTTTAATATTTGTGGGATAATTTAACATAAAATTAATATCAACGATTTTAGCTATCATTTCTGGTAATGTTTTTGATTGTTCATCACCTACTAGTTCTTTCAAATATATAAAAAATTCATCTTTTGATTCTTTTGGAATTATTTCAATATTATTCTTAAAAATATCTTCTTTATTTGTTTTTAATACAGTATCACTAATATCAAACAATATATCTATATACTTACCTTTTTTTATATTAAAAATTGGTTTAGCTTGCTCTTTTATAGTTCTATTTAACTTATCCCAAATGTTATTATTTGCAATAAATGATGTATTAAAATTTTGTTCTAAAATCAGCATTTGAATATTAGTATTATAGCCGTAATTATTAGCACAATTTTCAATGTATCTATTAAAATATTTGTTATCACTAATAATTTGATTAAATGCTTGATATGTTTTATTTCTTAGCTTCCCACTTGAAATACTTTTAAAAGAAAAATTATTATTTACAATATCTTCATTAAAATCTTTCTGATTAGGTATACATAAAGATACACTACCTTCATATTCATTTGAAATTAAAATATTTTGTATTTTTTGAATACAATGAAAACCTGCAATATCATTATCAACAGCAATAATAATATTTTTATATTTTTTTTCTTTAAGTCGGTATTCTATTGAACCTAATTTACTAACACCACCTAATATTAAATAATTAAAATCCTTATAATTAACATTATTCTTTTTTAATATATTCTGTAATGATAATGTATCAATCGGACTTTCTGTAATAATTAATTTATCTGAATTATCTGTATATTGCCATAACATACCTTTTTGATAGTCATTATTTTTATCTTCTGCACGAAAAGCTTTATATGTATTTGTTCCTCTTTTAATTAAATAATTCACATCACCTTCTTCATTATATCCAACAAAGCAACAGTTATTATTTACATCTTGAAATAATAATTTATTTGAAATTGCATCATTTATAATATCATTATCAATATTTCTTGTTTTATTCAAATATGCAAATATATTTTTATATGATGAACTTTTTTCAGGTAAAGTTATTGTTTTATCATTTTCTATATATAACTTTTCTGCTATGTAATTAAAAAAATCCATAATATCTGCATTTACATAATCTAACTTGACTAATGTATCTTTTATTTTTTCTTTTTCTTCAATAGAAAATTTTTTTATATGTTTACATAAATCTTCAGTACTAAACATATGAATATTATCATCTTTATTTAAAATAATAAATTCTTTTATATTGTCTTTTTCTTGTATAAATGTATCAAACCATTTATTAAATTGAGTATGTTTATCTACTCTTTTTTTATTTGAATAATTTAACGTATTATTATTAAATTTTTTTAATTTTTCAATAGCTTCAGAAGTTCTTAAATGTTCAAACTCTTCAACAAAATTAATAATATCTTTTTTATATCCGTCAACACTAAAACGTCTATATGTATTAGAAGTTACATCAATCATAACACTATCATGCTCTTCTAGTGAATAATATTTATTTCCTTTTTTTACCACATGAAATCCTAAATATCTTGCATAATCTACTATTGAAATATTTCTTTTTAAATCATTAATAATTTCTATATTACTCTTATTCATATTTACCTCTTAAAATTACAACTAGGTTGTATTTTTATAATATATTTCTAATATTGATGTTTAAAATATTTTTATCTTTCTCGTTCTTCTTCAATAATATTTTCAACAACATTTTCATCAATACAAAAATCTTCCTGTATTTCATTTATTTCTTTTATTGACAAATCGTTTATATTTTCAATTAAATACGAAAATTTTATATCTTGAATATCAACTTTTTTTTCTTTCTTTTTTTCTGTAATCATAATTATCTCCTTTTATAAAATACAACCTAGTAATACAATTATAATATTATATGTTAAATATTATCTTTCATATTCTTCTCTATTTATTTCTTTCCTTGATTTTTCAATAGTATTTATAAATGGAATAATACTATTATCAATTTCTTTTTTTAACATCATATAATCCTTATCTGATTGCTTTAGTATTTCCAAAGTCTCACTTCTATTAGTATTTTCTTTTAATTGCTCTAACTCAACAATGATATTTTTTTTTATATCTTCATTTACTTCTATTCCATAATAGTTGCAAATTAAAACAACTGTCGTATTTTGTACTATCTTTAAATTTTCATTTTCTCCATTCACTAGTTGATTAATCATATCACATGAATTTAATTTAAAATCTAAATTATATTGTTTTGTCTGCATAAAACTATACAATGCATCTTTTAATAAATTTTTATCATAGCATACTTTTGTTTTATTTAATATAGTGTCAGTCATCTTTTCACTGCAAATAGTTTGTTTTATATCAAAAACTTTTGTTATACTTTTTTCTTTTTTAGTAATTACTTCTAAATCACCTTGTCTTATTTTATTCCACTCATCTTTACTTGCTTGTTTTAATGGGATTTCTATTCCATCTCTGTTAATATATTTTCTTTCAACATTTATTAATTGATTATATCCTTTTTCATTAACTCTTACAGGAATATTACTTTTAAAAAAAGATTGACTAGTATTAATTAAATTTATGTCTTTATTTTGTCCATAAAGCAACACTGCATTTTCAATATTATCTATTGTTAAGAAACTTCTTATTTTTAAAAATTCTAAATAATTTTCTTGATTATTAAATATGTTGTCTATTTCTATTTTTATCTTATTTTCTAAATCTTGGATTTTTTCTTTAATACTCATGAAATATTCTCCTTGAACTTTCTTAAAATGTTCATCACATCGTCATTTTCAAGTGTATATATAGATATAATATCTGTTATATTAATACAATCTCCAATATCGTACATTTTTAAATTACCATATATATAAAACAAATTTCCATTTTCATCTTCTATTATTAATTTATCATCATATGTTCCAATTATTTCATTATTTAATTGGTATTCTATTTTGAAATTATCCGTATGTATCATTTCTACATTACAATTTAAACATTTTATTTTCATATTTTTTGTTCCACGTAATATACCATTACAGCAAGGACAAAAATATCTCCATTGAGTTAAATCATTTTGGCTATTAGCTACTTTATTATATTCTTTTGAACTTTTTATATCTTCAAAATTACATTTTAATATTAATTCATTAAATCTTTTATCTATTTTAACATCTATATATCCTTTATTTTTTAAATAATTTAATTGTATTTTGTGATACTCCCCTACTTCTTTAAATTGCTTCTTATAGTATCCGTTTTTCATATTAAAAGCTTGAATATTATTATTATTGCAATATATATATAACAATTCAAATATAAAAACCTTGATTATATCTTCGTTGGATAATGTAAATAATTTATATGGTATACTAATTTCATTCCCTGTATGAGAACAATAATCGTATATAGTTCCTAGTCTTTTTTTATTTGTATTCACTAATTTATAACTAAAATTTAGTTTTTTATTAAAAAGTATTATTTGAAGTTCATCTAATATAGTATTAATAGATTTATACATTTCTACATTCCTTTTTTTAAATTATATTATATAAAACTTAAAAACTCAAGTTTTATTTATCAAAAAAAAATTACAACTTAGTTGCCATATCCAAGTTCTTCTACTCGTTCTTTCATTTTTATATTATATTCTAATTCTTCATGCTCCCACTGATTTTTATATTGTTTTAACGTGTTTTTTAAATTATATTTAATTTTTCTTAATTCATATCCTATATATATATTATTAAAATGATTATTTAATGATTTATTAGTTCTTTCAAAATTTATTTCTTTTAAATTAAATTTCATATCATTAATATTTTGAAAATTATTATTAATATTGACAGTATTATTGCCTTTATAAATTTCTCTAATTTCTCTTAAAATTTGATTTCCCATTTTTACATATAATTCATTAATTTTATTTATCTTATATTCTTTATATTGGGAACTATTTTCGCCATAGACTTCTTTGTATTTGATTGAATTTTCTTCTAAATTCTGCATTAAACTTTTAAATTCTTCTTGAAAATATTTATCTAAAAAATAGTCTGTAATACTATCTATTTCATCATGGAATTTTGCCATTTTATTAGTTTTATAAAATTCAAATTGTAAATTTTCATTAACAAGATTCTCATATAAAGACATAATTTTTTGATATGCTATTTTATCATCTCTTAAATAATCTTTAGTATTTTTGGTTATTGAATTTCTTATAATATCGTTGATAATAATATTTCTTTCTTTTGTATATTCTTTGATAATATTATTAACAAAATTGCTTTTACATTTCTTTATTGTTTCTTGTTTAAATTTACCTTTATATTGTCCTTTATACTTTCCTTTATCTATAATCGGACGTGTATTATTTATTTCTGTAATGCCTATATGAATATGAATATTATCTGTATTATGATGAATTGCAGCAACCCATTTAGTATTTTGTTCATTTTCTATCTTTTCACTCTTAAGTAAAATATTCATCATTTCTCTTGTGTATTGTTCTAACAATTCTTCTTGTAAAATACCATTACTTAATATTTTATGTTCTTCTAAAAATTTATTATCGAAAGATATTATAGTAGACCACATCAAAGAACTGTTCTTTTCAGCCATATCAAAAATATTTTTATAATATTTTTTCTTTTCTTTTGTAACATAACCATTAATATCAAATAATCCAGATGTTTTATTAGGATTATCCATATACTGTATATATCTTTCATTAGAATAATTTGATTCTTTAGAAGCTGTATAAGACGGATTTCTTGCTTCTTTTCTATCAATATATTCAATATATCTTTTAAAACTTTTTACTGTTTTATCATCTATTATAGCTTTACCTTTTTGCATATCATTTGATGTATAAAACTCACACATCATATTTAAACCACTCATCTTATTTTACAACTATGTTGTATTTTCCTCCTTCACTATTAAATATTAAATAGAAATACAACTAGGTTGCATTTCTATTTTTTTTATTTTTATTAATTGTAATAATAACATTTTTCTTAACATTATTTTTATATTCATCTTCTGCTCTAGAATAAATAGAGCTTTTTAAATTTTTTGTTAGAATTACATCATTATACGAATTATTTAAAATAATATTATTAATCATTTCTGTAGAGATATAAGAATTCTTTTCAATATTTCTACAAATCTTTTTTATATTATTTACTTCTTTTTTTATTTTTTCAGTATCAGTTTTTATTTCATGATTTTTTATATAAAAGTCAATAACAAATTTTAATACATCAGAGTTGTTTGAAAGTTTATTTTCTTTTTTTATATATTGGATTTTTTCATTATAAGTTTCTTCAAATCTAAATGATGTTATTTTGCTCATTTTTTTATTCCTTTTCAGTTGTAAAATTCATTTTGTCAATTTTGTCAATAAATTCATTTAAAACAATTGTATTTGCTTTTATTGTATTTAAACAATTTAATGTTAAACTTTCCATTTCTGAAACAATTGTTTTTGTTTCGTTTAATATAATGGATTGTTCTAAAATAAAATTAATATATTTATTGACACTTTTGTATCCTAATTGCTGAGCTTGTATTTTTAGTAACGCTAAAGTTTTATCGTTAATACTTCTTACGAAAATATCAGCCATGATAATATATTTTCCTTTCTGAGAATTAGCAGAGTTGCAAGCATTCCTATCTTTTAGATAGGAATGGGCATAAGGAACACTGCTATCACTTTATAAAAAGTGATAGGAATGGCAGTGCCATTCGTGTTCTATAAAAGGATTCTGAGATTAGTTGAATCTCAAAAAAACGCTATCATTTTTTTAATCTTGTAATACATTTGTATTACAAGATTTTTTTTAAAAAAAATTACTAATAATCAGATAAAACAGATGTTATATCTAACATTTTTTCAATAATAATATCTCTTTCTTTTCTAGATAAAAATTGATATTTCGTTCTTGGATAATAACTCATAAAAGTTTCTTCAATTTTTTTTAATTCATCAAAATCTTTTCCATGAAACATATATATATAATTTTTTTCACTGTCATTAGTTCCTAAATTTTCTAATTGTTGCATATCCCTTAATAACATATCTTTTCTTAACGGATTATTACATTCTTTAATCTTTTTCTTATAGTAATCAACTTGTGAACTTACATCAGTAGGAAAATTCATTACTATTTCATTAAAAGGATATGGAAATGTTTTTAAAAATCTATCATATAAAATCATATTATCCAATACTATTTCTGAAGCAGGGTCTACAGAAACATTTATAGGAATGATTTTTATAAAATCTATAACTTCTCCATTTGATTTAACATAACAATTATGTTCATCATTAAAATCAACTACAGGGGAAATCATAGAAAAGTTAGAGTCTAATCTTTTCTTTTTTTTTCTTTTCTTCATATATTATTACTCCTTATTTTTTAATATTATTATTTCTTCAAATTCTTCCTTATTAAAAACTATTCCATTTTTTACTTGTCGCATTTTATATGGAATAAAAACAGGTGTGTATATTTTTTCAGACAAAACTTTTGAAATTTCTATTAATATACATTCGTAAAGTCTTTTATTGTAATTACTTTTAGGCTTCCTTGCAAATAACATAAATGTTGTTATAGTATGAAAAATTAGAAATAATAATTTTACTAATGGTAAAGCACTAACAATTGGGAAAATACTAAGTAAAATTATGTAGTATGCTAAACAAGATAAAAATAACTTTACTGTTACTTTTTTTGAAATATGTATAGAACTAGAATATCCATCTATTCGTTTAGATAAAAGATTATCAAAATAATTCATAAAATCATCTCCTTACTTTCTTTTGAATCCGTTATTAGAATTATTAAACATCTTATTTATTTTTGAATTTTTATATGTACCAACATTATTGCGAGAATTACCTTTATAATTATCATTATTCATAGAAACAGTTGTATTATTTTGATTATTATCAAAATTGCTACTACTATCATATTGACTATTAATAGAATTATTATCATTATATTGATTGTTCATTGAACTATTATTTTGTTCTGCTTCACCAAAGTCACTTTGTGTATTGTTAGATTGATTTGAAAAACCATTATTTCCTTGACTTTGATTACTATCGAATGTGCTATCATTGTTATTTATATCAGAATTAGAATAGGAATTATTTCCTTGATTTTGACTACTATCGAATGTACTGTCATTGTTATTGCTCATCTTATCTTCATTATCCATAGTATTTATACTATTAATCATTGATAAAACTGAAGATTTTCCTTTAGAAAATGTAGATTTAATTGAGCTACCTGCTTTTCCTATAGCTTGTCCTACATGATATGTTGCAATGACTCCACGAGAACCATCAGATACTCCTGCATCAATACCAGTTAATTTTTCTATAAGGTCAGGTCCATCAATAGTTGCCAAAGTTAGCATAATATAAATTAAAGCCTTAATAATTCCATCTAAAATAAAATTTGAACTAAATTCAATATTACTAACAATATTCATACAATGTAAAAATAACTTTAATAATATTGCTGTCATCACTAGAATAATATAAGTGCTTAAAAGAAATTCTATAATTTTTCTTAATCTTTCACCAGTTTTTATATCAGCAAAAGAATAATATACTGATAAAAACATTGATACAGGTATTGAATATATTTTTTTTATTGCTGTTAAACCTGTAAAAAAATAAACAACAATAACACATACAATAGTTACTACAATAGGAATATAATTTATTTTATATCTATAGTAACTTTCATTTGCTATATCAATAAATGAGTCTGATAATTCTACTACACTTTTTTCAATATTGTAATCTGCCACATCTAAATAAACTTTACTTTCAAACAACTTACCATCTTTGACTATAGTATTTGTTAGTTTATCTGTATCAACTTTTTCTTGATGGTCAATTTTAGTTGCAATAGAATAATCTTTTTTCCCATTCTTTGTTTCATATAATAAATTTTTATTTTTTAAATAATCATTAGATATAATATAATGACCATTTTTTTGTGTTATTCCTTTTTCTATATAATACATATCATACGTATTATTTGCTATAATATTACCAGCTGTTTCGTTATAAGATGTAACACCAGTATAATCAATTAAGCCTAAGGATAAATTATTTAATACATCTACAAATGAAAATATAGATATAAAAATTATCATAGCCAAAAGTATATTGTAAACATATTTATTAAAATTATGATGTTGATCTGAATGTATATACATATTCCAAAATATTAATGCAATAGCAATAATAAGGACAGGAAATATAATAAACTTATATGATAATATAAATTCTTTAATAACCGAGTCCATTGTAAATGGCTTTAGAAGATTATAAATACCATCTAACATAACTGACATTGCTGACAAACAGGTAGATAAAATATCAATAAAACCTTCCATCAAACTTCGGCAAAAGTCAAATATCATAGAAGTTTTTAAACTAAACACATAGTCATAATTAGAAAGTAAATCAATACACATTTGCTTATTTACTCCCATATTTAACTCTCCTTTCTAATCATTTTATAAAATACAACTTAGTTGTTTTTATAATTTGCTTGTTGATTTCTTTGTTCTTCTATCTCTGCTTCTATTTGTTCTATTTTTATTTTATTTTCATTAATAATGTCATTATTATTTAATATTTCTTGATTGTTATTTAATATACTATTTATTGTATTTTCCTTTTCTTCTCCAACTTGAAATTCTAAATCTTTATTTAATTCTGCATTAATATTTTCTAAGTCATTTATTTCATTATTTAAAATATCAATATTTTTATTAATTTCTTTTATCTCTTCATTTTTCTTTATAATATCTCTATCAATTTTAGCAATAAGATAATCTTCATATTTTAAATTTTTTATTACTCCAGATTTAACTTCTTTGTAATTGGAATATAAAATTAGACTTAAATCATTTTTATCTAGTTCTCGATTTTGTAAATCGTTATTATAAGAAATACCAAAAGCAATTTGCCTAAAATTATTAGGAACATTTAATATTCTAAATATTTTATAATTCGGCTTATCAATATATATTTCAATTTGTAATGGATTTTGTTTTGATAAGAATTTACTTTCACTTTTGGCTTGTACTAACATATTTTCATCTAAATATGACTCATAGTCACATGATATTTCAATTTCCATCATCTTTTTTTCTTTATCATAAATCCAGTTTTCTAATGTTATATTTCCATTCTCTAACACTTCATAATTTGTACCAATTTCACTAAAATTTAAAGTACTGAGTTTAATAGAACCTAAAATAAAATTTGAAAATAAAAAGAATAAATAAATAGAAACAATAGTTAAAAATAAAAATGTATATTTATATTTTTTTATGTACATATTTTAAAATACAACTAGGTTGTATTTTCCTCCTTTCTTTTTTTACAAAAATGCAACTAGGTTGTATTTTACATACCACCTTTGAAATATTTTAATTTTTTATCAGATACATAATGATGAAATTCTATATTATTACCACCTTTAATTGACAATAACAAATCTCCTTTTTGAAAAAATGGTATTCTTGACAATTCACTTTGACTTAATTGCCCTTCAAATGTTTGTTCAAGTAATGATGTTATATTTGCATCTTGCTTATAAATAAATCTTAGAGTTGTTTCTTCTAACATACCAACAATTCCTGCTTGTTCTTCTGATGTTGTTTTGGCAGGTATCATATCTCTTAGTGATTGGGTTATAATACCAATACCAGTAAAAAATTTTCTTCCTTCTTTTTCACACCTTAATAAAAAATCAACAGCATAAGATTTTTTTGCATTTAAGAATAAATGTGCTTCATCTATAACAATAAAATTACGTTTAATTTGATATTCTTTAATCTCATGATTTTCATATTTTTCTTTCATTTTTGCACCTTCTTTTAATGCATTATCCCAAACTAATGTTAATATATTATAAAATCTTGCATCAAATATATTTGAATCTACTTTTTTTAATGCCGATATATCGAAAGAAATAATAGGATAATTAACCAAATCTTTAAAAGTTGAATGTCCATTAAATATAGAACCATATGTTTGTATTAAACTTGATAATGTTAATTCAAGTGATTCTAATGATTTTTGAACTTTATCTGATATATTATTGTTAAATTCAGAATGTTTTTTATCCGTATAAAGAATATCTTGTATAAATTCAATAAAATCTGATAATATAGGATACTTTTCAGGAGATAAACCTGTTACTATATCATCTTCATAATTCAAACCATAATGTTTATAAAATTTATCTAAATAAATATTTAATATTGATATATCATCTTCGTGCATGCTAGGTCTTATAAATTTCATAAAAGTTGCAAAATTGTTTAAGTGTATTTTGTAATTTTCAATATTATTATCAACAGAATTTAATATTTCTAATGGATTGATAATTCCACTATCCACATCACTATCTGGGTCATAAGAAGCAGTAAATTTTATAACTTTACCACCTAATTCATTTACAAGAGTTGTATATTCACCTAAAGGGTCGATGATACGAAAATTATCACCACGTGCAAATCTATCTTCTAATAAATCTTTACTCATAGTAGACTTACCAGACCCAGAATTACCCAAAATAGCAAAATTATAATTAAATCTATTTATGTTATCAATTTGTCCAATATCAAGCCTTACAGAACCACCACAGCTTGTATATCCATATAATCTACCATACTTATCATTTAGATTAGAATAGTTATAATTATATCCAGCTGCTATTTGTCCAGATAAGAAAACTTGACCTTCTCTATAGTTAATTAGTCTTTTTTGTTCTTCATCAGTTAAAAACATACTCAGATAATCATTTTTATTTTCATTTAGTAAAACAGTAGCTTTAAAATTATTTTTTTCAAAGTATTGAATTAAATCAGCAGTTACGTTATCTAATTCATTAATACTTTTCTCTGATAAGTACACTTTTGTATTCATTTTAATAAGTGCTTGATTATCATCAATAGCTGAGCGAACATTTCTTAATAATTCAGAATTACTGTTAAATTTATCTTTGTATCCTTGTTTTTTTTCTGTAAGTGCAATACTTTGGGTATTTTCAATACTTCTGTTTATATTTTCTTCAGCAATATGTTGTTCTTCTTTATTAAAAGATGACACAATAATAGCTTTGTCTATATTAGTTAAAGTACTTCTCCAAAGATATGCAAAGTCATTAGGATATTCTACAATACTTACACATTGGGAATAGCCATTACCATATTTAATATGTTTTTCATCTTTAAAAGATATTCCTCCTTTTGGTTGTATTTTTTCAACAAATTCTTTATTTACTAAATCTTTTAATGATACTTCCTCTTTTTCTTTTCTTTTAAATAACATATTTAAAAAATACAACTAGGTTGTATTTTCCTCCTTTCCTTTTTTTTAATTAACATAACAGAATACAACGAATGTGTTGTATCCTGTTATAGTTCTTGTAAAATATACTTTAATTTTTCTTTTTGTTCTTCTGAGTATTCATTAGACGAAATAAATATATTAATAGTTTTAATTAAATCATTAATGCTTTTTATATTGATATTATTATTGTTTATAATGTTTTTTATTTTGTTTATGTATAACTCTAAGATATTTTCTTCAAGTAAAATTGTTAAATTTTTTATTTCCATCATTAATTTTTAAAACAATTAAGTTTAATAATCCTTTCTTTTTTTCTCTTCTATTAATTTATTTTTTAATGATAATAAAGCTTGTTTTTGTTCCTGTGAATATTCATCCTTATTTAAATTATTTACAATTAATGCTGTTAAATAGCTTATAATATTATCAATTGTTGTTAAATCAACATCGTTAGTATTGACAGTAATAATATTATTAATTTCATTAATAACATCATTAATTTTTTCTAATTCTTGTTCTTTTTTATTAATGAATTCTTCTTCATTCTCTACTGTTATTCTATTTAAGAATGTCATTTCATCATGCAAAATTTCTGATATTAATTCATTAAAAGATAAATCCGTAATAGTTAATAAATCTTTAAAAATATCATCAAGTGGATATTCAAAAAACTCATTACCATTTTTTAATATTCTAATTTTTTTATTTATATCATCTATTTTAACTTTGTTTACACTAGATACTTTTACATAATAAGAAAAATAGCTACAAAGTTTTACATATAGAGTATTTAATAATTCATATTTTATTTTATTTAATGCTCTTGTATAATCTAAAGCATTAAATATAAATTTTTTATTTTTAGTTTCTTCTTTATTTAATTTTGCAGTATATTTTTTCATATCATTAAATGTTGCATTAGTATCAAATACATCATTTAAATAATCTTTTGCAAATCTAAAACGTTTATTCTTTGCTCTATTATCAATGGGGAATGGTTCTAAATCATAATTATCAGAATTTCCATACTTATCTTCTCTAACATCTGTCCTTGCAACTAAAGTACTTCCTTTTGGCATACGCCTAAGTTCATCAGCTGTTACTAATGTTCTACCATCTTGTTGCTCAGTAATAGTTTTATCATTACTAAAAGTTGCACCATGCCTTGTCTTATTTAAATATGTTTCTGTACCAATTAAATTTGCAATTTCTTCTGTATTTTCAGTAGTATTACCTTTTATAAAAACTTGAATATCTAAATTTTCTTTTATAGACATTGCAGTTGTTTCACCATATACAGCTACCATTTGTTGAAATGATTGTAAAAATAAATGGAAAAATAAATTTTTACCTGCTCCCATACTAACCATAGTTTGCATATCTTTTACTACAGGGGATTGTCCAAACTCATCCCAAATATAATGTACACATCTTTTACACTTACCAGTAAAAACAGCTTGTCTAGATAATATTCTGTACATTGATGTTATTAACATAACTATAAGTTTATCTTTTGAATGGTCAATTTCATCAGAACCAATAAATAATGCTACTGGTTTTTTTCCAAATCCAATTTTTAAAAAATCTAAATCAGACTTTATAGAAATATTTTCCATATCTTCATATCCAAATAATTCTAATTGATTTAATACAGTCATAAATATATTATCTCTTGTTTTTGTTGCATCCGTAACTAATTTAGATATATATAATTGTTTAGCTCTTGAGTCATCAGAGCGATTATTAAAATAGTCATCTAAATATGTTTTTGTTTTAACCATGTTATTAGACACTTTTAATTGATAAGTATGTCCTTTTAGTTGAACATGAGTTTGATAGATGGATGGCATATTATTCTTTTCTGGCATTCCATATTTGATACAATCTTCTGTGTGTGCAATTATTAATGCATTTAAATAACCTATTGCAGCTTCATCGAAAAATTTATTATCACCATTAACATTTGTAGTTGCATCAGAAAACATATATTCAGATAAATATCTTGCTTCTTTAATTGCTTCATCATACAAACCTTGTTGCCAATATAATGTTACTTGTTGCAGTAAATTTACATGTATTGAATAATTTGTATCTTGAAAATTAATTACATGAACATCATAACCTCTGTTTTCCCTTAACTCACGTCCTGTCATACTATATAATTCTAATTTTGGGTCATTTACAACAATTGAAGCTCTGTCCTTAATATTTAAACATCTACTCAAAATATCTATAAAACGCAATATAACTATTTGAGATTTTCCTCCACGTGTAGAACCTAAATTTAAAGAGTGTGCAGGTCTATTATCAATATAACATATATACTGATTATTAATTATTCGTGTTGCTACTGGATAACCAGTTCTAAAATTAATCCAATTTATATTTCCATATTTATCTAATGGATCTTCTAATACAGATAAGTACTGTATGTCTAATTCTTCATCTGTTGCCCATCTTGTATTTCCCTGTTGTTCAATATTAAAATCACCATAACTATCTTTGTGTTTAATAAATCTATGAATAGAGAAAATTATTAAAAATAAAAATAGAATGATATATATTAAAGGATATTGAAAAATAAGACTAAATCTAAAAAAATTACTAATTTTAATAATTTTGTTATAAAAAAAGTCACCTTTAATTAAATAATCTATTTTAAAATTAACAACAAAATTAACAATAAAATTAACAAGCATTATAATTAATAAATCTATAAATGCAATATACGTTAAAATAACTAATGTATTCCCTAATAATCTATTAATTCTATTAATATTATTTTTATCTAACGCATACTCTAAATCTTGTTTAAATTCATCAATAATTTTCTTTATCATTTTCTAATTACAACTTTCTTTTAAATTAAAACCAAGATGAAAATAAACCTTTAACATAAGAAGCAATTAAATTCACACCAACTAAACAAACAAAAGCTATAATTTTAACTTTACCTTCCCTAAATATTGTCTCTCTCTCTTGAGAGCTTGCGAAAAAAAGTCTAAATAGAAATATTGCAAGAACAAATCCCAATAATGCCCATGCAAGTTTTATTAGTAGTAGTACAAAGTCATTTCCTGCTTCTTCTACCATTCCTGTAATTTGTGTTGTATTTGTTTTACCAAAAACAACATTAGGTAAAGTTAAAGTTGTTAAAAAAGTAAATTTTAAAATATTTTTTATTTTTCTTTTCATGTATTCCTCCTAAAAAAATGTATACTTTTTTTTAATCAATAATTTTTGGAAAATATCACGAAAAAACACTAAAAAACATAAAAAAAAGTAAAAAAAATAGAAGATTATATACTTTTTTTTTGATAAATAAAAAAAGATATAGTATAATTAGCAATGAAAAAAAAGTATACTTTATTTTAACTTACAGGAGATTTAATATGGAAAGATATCTAATGACATTTAGACCTGATAGAAGATTAAACAATATTATAAAAAATATTGCAGATAAAAAGGGA
>NZ_JAYFFH010000010.1:0-61296 GCF_036289385.1 Anaerofustis butyriciformans | reverse complement strand
AAACTTATATTGAAATAGTCGGCAATAGCTTTAATGCTTTCTATTCTAGGCACCCTCTTTTCCCTCTCCCAGTACTCTATAGCCCTTTGACTTACACCTATTTCCTTTGCCAAAGTTAAGGTTGAAACACCGTTTTTTTCTCGAAGTTCTCTTATTTTCTTTCCTATTGACATTTATTTGCTCCTTTTTTGATATTACAAATTATTTTATTGACATCGTTTTTATGTGGATGTACATTCAAAGCTACTCCAGGAATAGTAACATGCCCAAGATGTGGCACAATAACCAATGTTACTATTCGTTAGTTGTGTAAAAAAATACCTTAACTTTCATAGAGGCTAATTCCTCCAACATTTTATTAGTCTCTATGAGTAAATCACTAAATTTTTCTAGCTTACTTTCTATTTCTTTTATATTGCTTTCAACAATAATTTTTTTTTCTATATTTCCCAAGCTTTTGTACCTCCTATCTTTCTAATATTGATTTTTATTTTCTTTTCTCCTATACTTAAATTACAGCTGAAATACAGCAAGTATTTAAGAAAGGAAAATATTAATCATGAAACTAAATATAGACTGTATTAGAGATGTCCTTTTATATGTTGAAGAACGTTCAAAAGGTACAAATATAATTGTAATTAACTCTAACACATTGTCAGAAAGCATGAATAATAAATATGATAAAGAAACTATAATTTATCATTTCATACAATGTTCAAAAGCTAAATTAATTGATGGATTTCGTCAAGCAGATTCATATAATACTCTTTATTGTCATGATTTATCTCCACTTGGACATGAATTTGTTGCCAATACAAGGAACAAAAAAATTTGGAGAAAAATTAAACAGATAGGTTGTGAATCTTTACCGACAATAATTTCTTTAGCATCTCAAATTGCAACAACATATTTTTCTAATCAAATATAACCATAAGTTTAAGTTCAAGTTCTGCCATTCTGTAAGGTGTGTCGGAACTCTTTTTTATTAAGAAACTTTCAACACCTTTTAATTCCATATCATTTAGATATAGAACATCTCTGTTGCTTTCATCTTTCACCTTTAAATTCAAAAATAGATTTTGTATGTCATTATCCATAATTAACTCCTACTCCTCTCTTTCTAATATTGATTTTTATTTTGTTTTTTCCTATACTTAAATTACAAATATAGAAAGGAAAACAAAACATGATAAATTATGTAAAACAAAATCCAGAAATTATAATCATGGGCATATCTCTGCTTATTTCCATTCTAACTCCTATACTCACATCAATTATTAATGTTGTTCATGAAACAAGAATGTATAAGCGACGTTTTTATATTGAACATAAAGCAGAAGTAATAGAAAAATATATTTCTTCAACAGGTAAACGTATCTTATCTGCAGACAGTGATTATGCTCCCGAGTATGGTCAACATTATGGCGAAGCATTAATATATGTAAACAAAGAAACTGCTGACAAAATGCTTGAATTACATTCTATTTTAAACCCATACTCATATGACGGTAAAAAAGCAGTAGATATATTCAATTCAATATGTAACGATTTAAGAAAAAATCCTCCACGGGTTAAGTAAAAACAAACCTAAAATCAAATTGAATATTACCCATCCAAAATAAACCCAAAACGCATCAGGATCTATTTTTTTCATTATAAACAGGCATATAACAGCAACAACAACTATAATTAAGTATATTAATGTTCCAGGATACATTCTTTTACCTCTTCCTTAATCTTCTTGAAGACGACTAGTTATAACATCTTCAAAATCTTTAGAAAAATTTTTCATTGCGAGTGACCGTTTCATTTCTTTTTCTTCAAGAACGGTTACTCTTTTCTCCAATTCTTCAAATTTCTTTTTAATATCTTTATCCATAATTAACTCCTACTCCTCTCTTTCTAATATTGATTTTTATTTTCTTTTCTCCTATACTTATAATTAACAGTTTTTATCTTATTAATTTATAAAAAGGAGTTAACTACTATGACACTAAGCATTACAGCAATTATTTCCGGCATAGCTTTAATTATTTCTGTTACATCGACAATACTTGGTCCATTAATTAATTCAAGATATCAATTAAAAATCAAAAAAATTGAATTATTTCAACTTAGAAAAATGGACGTCATTGATAAATATATTGAAAATGCAACTTCAAAAATTTATGAAGATTATTATAAAGATGATGATTTTAAACTATACAAAGAACGTGTTCTTATGTATGTCTCTGATAAAAGTTTACAATCTCAAATAATTAAGTTAAACAAACTAATAATTAATAAAGAATATGAAAAAGCTAAACCTTTATTAGAAAATTTATCAATTGGATTATCTAAATTTATAGATATAAAATAATGCCCATATTCCCCACATAATAAATACAATAACTGCACATAAAATAGGATTTAATGCACCCTCATATTTTTGTAACAAAGTTGCATTTATTATTATTGCTATAATACAAAATAATGTTATAGCTACAAAAAACCAATCCATTTTTTCAACTCCTATCTTTTTTATATTTTTATAGTGAATTATATTCACTTATATAGATAAAAAAATATTATCTCTTTCTTCTTTAGATAATTTCATTTCTTTTGTTAAAATAGCTATTTCAGATGCTTTAAATTCAGTTACATTATCTCTTTTTTTATATAAAGCTTCTCTTGATATGCCTATTTTTTTTGCTAAGTAAGAGTAAGATAATCCAGATTCAAATTTTTTTTTAATAAAAGCTTTTGTGTTTGTCATTTTTCGCACCTCCTTTTGTTGAATTTAATTCACAACCATAATATATCATGTTATTTTTACAATGTCAATATTTTTTAACAAATTTATTGAATTTAATTCACACTTATGATATATTAGGTAAAAAGGAGTAAAAAATGTTACCATTATATTTGAATATAAAAGAAAAAAGAAAAAAATTAGGTATGTCCCAAGAACAATTAGCTAAACTTGTTGGCTATACAGATAGAAGTTCAATTGCAAAAATAGAAAAAGGCAATGTAGATTTGTCACAATCTAAAATATTAGAATTTGCAAAGGCTTTAAAAACTACACCATCAGAATTAATGGGATGGTCTGATGAAGAAGATTATCTTAAAATTGATAATATCATACCAGTACCTAAAATGGAGCCTCTACCTATTATTGGTACCATTGCTTGCGGAGAACCAATCCTTGCAAATGAGAATATTGACGGATATTTTAATGTAGAAAAGAGCCTTAAAGCTGATTTTTGTTTAAGGTGTAAAGGAGACAGCATGATTAATGCAAGGATATATGACAGTGACTTGGTCTTTATAAAAAAACAACCTGATGTTGAAGACGGAGAAATTGCTGCAGTACTTATCGATAACGAAGCAACTCTTAAAAGAGTTTACAAAGTACCGGGAAGAATTATATTAAGAGCAGAAAACCCAACTTTTAAACCTATTGAATTAAAGGAAGAGGACATGAAAGATATAAGAATTATTGGTAAGGCGGTCGGATTCTGCAGCAAGTTATAAAAATTAAATAATTAACAAAACTATTTTATTAAAGTTATAAAACATGGAGGAGAGGAATTATGAAAAAAGGAAAATCAATTTTAATTATAGTTTTAGCTGTTTTTGTTATTCTTGCGATAACTTCGTTTATAAATACAGACCTTGCAGCAAATTTAACTTTAATAGCATTTTTATGTTTAATGGTTTATATTATTTATTTTCTTATTAAAAAACTATTTAAGAATATAAACAAAATAAAAGATTTGGACAAGCAACTGCATAATCAAAAAGCTACTTTTTCTTCAAATAATATCCAAACAAATAAAACAGAATTAGAAAATGATGTTAAAGTAGAAGATATTATAGATATCCCCAAGCTACCAAGAAAACCATTATTCAGATATTCAGATTTACAAGTCTATAAAAACTTTTCTATTGAAGAAATTGAAGAAGAAATTAACAATACAATGATTTTGTTACAAGAAAATGAAAGCGAACTTGAACTCTCTCCTAATGATGAAAATCTTGTTAAAAACAAACTTGAACTAATAGATAAATATCAACACTTAGATATGCTAAAGAACAAAAAAATAAAAGCAGAACAACAAGAACCTGAGGAGGAAACCCCTATAAAAATTAAACATGAGATTGAACAGCAAAAGAAACAACGTAAAATAAATGCTAAATATTTACCCGTTGTAGGAACAAATTATACAGATGCATATTATATTTTAAGTAATACTATACGAGATAATGGTGGCATATGGAATGTTGGAGGTTATCAATATCATAATTTAATACTAACACTCCAAGCTGAACCTGATAATCCATATGATCCTAATGCAATATTAGTTACATACGAATCACCTAAAGATGCAAAGGTTGATAGAAGTGGTAAAATCGGACATTTACCAAAGGATGCCGCTAAACACATCAACATCAATCAAAAAATACAAGTTAAAGCAGAAATAGAAGAAGGCTATGGTGATATGACTGTTAGAATACCAGTTAATAGCATAGAGAAATATATTAAATAAAAAACTCCTCTACCTCGGCAAAGGTAAAAGAGTTTAAAATAAGTGTCATTGACACAATAATGAAACAAATATATTATAAGTCAATGGCACTCTAAAATCAAGCGAACAAACTTCGAACATGAAAGGAGTGTTATTTTTATACCATGAATATAAGCACTCTATAAAATTAAATTAAGGAGTAAAAAAATGGCAAAAAGAATTAATACGGCTACATGGTCACAAAAGTACAAACGTTGGCAAATTAACGTTCAAAAGGAGGGCATACGTAAAAGCTTTTATAGTTCAACAAAAGGACGTAGAGGTCAAATAGAAGCAAATAATAAGGCTGATGAGTGGTTAGAAAACAATATAGCAAACAACAACCAAACAGTTGAACAATTAAGCAAAGAGTTTATAGAATATCAAGCCTTAAGAGTTGGTACAAGCAGACTAACAAATATTAAAAGTCACTTTAAACTGTACATAAATAAAAAGATAGGCAAAAAGAAAATATCTAAACTGACGGAACAGGACTTACAAAACGTATTAGATTATATGTATAAGTTAGGTAAAGGCTATAATTACATAGACGAAACAAGGAAAACAATCTTACCATTCATGAAGTATTTAAGAAGAAATAAACTTACAACATTAAATCCGGAGTTTTTAGAGGTAAACAAGAAAGCAAAAAAGAAAACACAAAAAGGAACTTTGCAGCCTAATGATATATATAAGCTTTTTAACTCTTCTTATACCCTCTACTACGGGAAAAAGCAAAAGGATATCTTTATATATGCTTATAGATTTGCAGTTGTTACAGGGCTACGTAGAGGTGAAATAATTGGGCTTAAATGGTCGGATATTGTAAGAGATATAAACGGTAATAATATTTTATATGTAAATAGAGCTGTAAATGAGTATGAAGAGGAAACACAAGGAAAGACTGACAATGCTCAACGTTCATTTATTCTTCCAAATATTGCCGTTGATATTTTAAAAGAACAAAAACAACAATTTAATATTAATAGTGATTATATATTTTGTAATCAATATGGAGAAAGAACAAACCCTAAACTTTTATCAAGCAGGTTTAAACAATATGCATTATACAATAAACTATCAAGACACACATTGCATGAACTCCGTCATACGTTTATAAGTTTAAATAAAGATAATTTATCTATATCAATTCTTAAAGACTTTGTCGGTCATAGCCCTAATATGAAAACCTTAGATATTTATGGCCATGCAATAGACAATGAAACACTTGAAGCAAGTAAAAGCATAAATAGTCGATTTTATGACATCTTAAAAACAAATAAATAACACACCTTAAATCATTAAATTATTAAAGTGTGTTATAAAATGTGTTATTGCATAAAATAAAAAAGTTGAAATCCCTTTATACTAAGGTTTTCAACGTTTTGTTAAATGGTGCGGATGAAGGGAGTCGAACCCCCACACCGAAGTACTAGATCCTAAGTCTAGCGCGTCTGCCAATTCCGCCACATCCGCAGATTCATAAAGCTTTATTATTATATATAAAAAAATAAAATCTGTCAATATCTTTTTGAAATTTTTTTTATTTAAAATTTAAAAAATTTATAATTTTTTCTTAAGAAGTTCATAATATATATGTATTAATATAAAAAATATAATATAATACTTTTAAGGTGGTTTAAAGAAATGACAAGAGAAGAAAAAAGAATTTTCTTTAATGAAATAAAAGAAATAATTTCCCATAAAGAAGTACAAAAAATGCAAGGATATAGACAGCATGGAGGAACAACAACATATGCGCACTCTCTAAATGTTGCTTTATACAGTTATATTTTATCAAAAAAATTCAATTTAAAAATACAGGAAAAACAACTTTTAAGAGGTGCAATGCTACATGATTTCTATCTTTATGACTGGCATAATAAAACAGTAGAAAGAAAAGGAATGCATGGATTTAATCATCCTAAAGCAGCACTTGAAAATGCAAAAAAACATTTTGATTTAACAAAAAAGGAAGAAAATATTATACATTCTCACATGTGGCCACTAACCTTTAGAGCTATTCCCAAAAGTAAAGAAGCAATTATAATATGTTTGGTTGATAAGTGGTGTGCAATAATTGAATCAAAAGAACATTACATGGAAAAGATCAAAAGCAAAAAATTAAAAAATATCAATTCATACAAATAAAAGAGGATATATTCTTCTTTTATTTTTTTGTGATATAATTTATAAAAAGGGAGAGTTAAAATGATATTCATAATAATAACAGCTTTAATGAGCGTACTTATAATAATTTTTTTGATATTACTATTATACTTAACAATAAATGAATATAAACCTGAAGAAAGAGAAGATGCACTTCTTATAAGAAAAGACGAAGAACAAGAACTTCATATTAACGATTCTTTAAGTGTTCTTACATATAATATAGGATACTGTAACGACAGTGCCGACAGTGATTTTTTCATGGACGGAGGGAAAAGAACCAGAATCGAATCAAAAAAAATGGTAATAAGAAACCTTAAAGGGATTGAAGAAAATATAAGGAAAACAGGTTCTGACATAATTTTTATACAAGAAATAGACACAAAGTCAAAAAGAGGATATAATACAAACCAAGTAAGATACTTATCAAAAGTATTTAAAAAGACATCTTATTTTGCTAAAAATTTTTCATGTAAATATATCCCATACCCAATAAAAGACACCATTGGAAAAGTTGAAAGCGGAATATTAACTCTAAACCCTTATGAAACAATTTCGGCAAAAAGATATTCTCTTCCTGTTTCTTTTAAATATCCAATAAGATTATGCCAATTAAAACGATGTCTTCTTGTTGAAAGAGTTAAGATAGAAAACTCTAAAAAAGAACTTATTTTAGTAAATCTACATTTGGAAGCATATGACAAGGGAGAAGGGAAAGTAAAACAAACAAAGATACTTACGGATATTTTAAAAACAGAATACGAAAAAGGGAATTACTGTATAGCAGGCGGAGATTTTAATCAAATTTTTCCAAACACTAACATAAATAAATATCCTCTTATAAAAGATGAACACTTTAAACCGGGAAAACTTGATATAGAGGAATTTTTAAAAGGATGGAACATAGTTACCGATGACAAGACGCCTACATCAAGATTATTAAATGAAGAATTTGATGAAAAAAGCCCAAACACGCAGTATCATGTAATTGACGGTTTTATACTTTCTCCAAACATAAAACTTAACAACATAGAAACAATAGATACAAAGTTTAATTTTGCAGACCACAATCCGGTTAAAATAGATATAACACTTAAGGAGTAAAAAATGAGTATTATCGCAACAATAATAGGAATATTTTTAGGAATGTTTTGTTTTTCTTTATGGACAAAATATATGAATAAAACAGTAAATAAAAAGACAGAAACAATAAATAATAAAGACTATTTCATAATGAAAAAACCAAAATCAAAAGTAGTATTTCACACAGTAATATTAATTTTGGTTGTAGCCGGATTTGCATTATACAAACAAGGTCTTATATTTCATGATTCTATAATATGGGATGTACTGTTTATATTTGTAATAATAATGAATCTTTTTTCAGTTCAAAAAGCCATAAACAGAAAAGTAATAGTAGAAGACGAAAGAATAACGGATTCAAAGGGAAACACTTTTTATTTTTATCAATTCACTTCATGCAGAATTATCAACATGGCAACAATTTTATTTATTGACAATAATCCTGTATTAAAAATAGAAAATGATGATATAGGCTACAATATATTTTTAGAAAAATTAAAAAACTACAATATACAAATAATAGACATGAGAAAAAAGAGCATTTAAAATGCTCTTTTTTATAAGTAATTTATATTGAATTCTTTATTTGTTATAAACAACACTTCAACATCTTCATCTTTACTTCCGTGAAAAGCCTTACTTCCTTCTTTAAACCAAACAAAACTTCCCGCTTCAAAATCCCCTAAGTTCGTGTATAATGTTCCTTTTATTACATACATGCCATGAGCGCAGTCATGAGTATGCCAAGGTGTAAAAACTCCTTTTGGGTATATCATTATTTTTACCATCATTTTTGTATCTTCATCATCCACAAGATGCATTTCATAAGTAACATTTCCCGTATTTTTGCTTACACGTCTGTGTTCCTTTAAGTTAATATCTTCATTTTTAAATATAATATCGCCCATTTTACTACCTCTCTTTGATAAAAAATATAACTGTTAATATAACTGGTTATAATAATTATAACACTAAAACCCAAAATCATAATTAATATTTTTTACAAATTAAATAACCATATTTTTTAAACTTTTATAATGAAACAGTAAAATACATATTAAATTTTTCTAAAATAATCTAAAGAATTAACAAAAGACATAATAAACAAAATTTTTATGATACAATAAAACAAAAAGGAAAAATTAAAATGAATATTAAAGATTTAAATATTTCCGGAACACTTCCTTTAAAAGGAACCCAAAACACAAGAGACCTTGGTGGTTATATTACAAAAGATAAAAAAATAACAAAATATAAAGAATTTATACGTTCTTCATCTTTAAGCATTATAACAAACGAAGATATTGATTTTCTGATTAAATACGGTATAAAAACAGTGCTGGATTTAAGAAGTGAAGAAGAAGTTAAAGAAAAACCAAGTAAACTAAAAAATATAGACGGCATAAAATATTATAATGTGCCACTAAGCGTAAAAGATATGCAGGCAGACATAACAAAAGAAGACGGCTACTTTGATATGATACAAGGATATATAAAAAGACTGTCTAATAAAAAAGCAATCAAAGACATATTTGATATAATATCAAATAACCTAAATGGAGGACTTATATTTAACTGTACCGCAGGAAAAGACAGAACTGGAATTGTTTCAATGCTGCTTCTTGGCATTGCAAACGTAAGCTTAAAAGACATAGTTGCAAACTATCAAGTTTCACATACATATATGGGAGAAGATCCTGATTTTGTAAGAGAATATAACATAACAAAATCAAGAGTATTTCTATCAAAACCCGAATTTATAGATGCAACAATAGAATATATAATGGATGAATATTCTTCTTTTGAAAATTATTTATTATCATGTGACGTTACAAATAAACAAATAAACGATATAAGAAACAGATTTCTTGAAGATATAATTTTTTAGGTGAAAAAGTGAAAGATAAAAACAAAGAAAAAATAGCACCTATTATAATTGGAATACTTATTTGTATTCTTCTTATAATATATATATTATCAATCATATTTTTAAATATTTCTTTAATTTTTAAAGTAATTATAACTTTAATATTGATATTTTTAATAAAAACAATGATTAATGTTGTAATTGAAAGATTAAAGGAAATAGAGGAAGGAGAAGAAGATGATCTTAGTAACTACTGAAAAAATCGAAGGCAGAGAATTTGAAACACTTGGGCTTGTAAAAGGTTCATGTATTCAAACAAAAAACTTAGGTAAAGACATTTCTCAAACATTTAAAAATCTTGTTGGAGGAGAACTTAAGTCTTATACCCAAATGATGGACGAATCAAGAGCTATGGCAACAAAAAGAATGATTATGGAAGCAACAAATATGGGAGCAGATGCAATAGTTGCCGTAAAATATGCTTCATCTGCGATAATGCAAGGAGCTGCAGAAGTATTCGCTTATGGAACAGCTGTAAAATTCAAATAAAAGAGCTAAACAATAGGCTCTTTTTTATTTATTATTTTATTTATTATTTTATCATTTAATTAAAAATAAAATAATATATCCTCTTCCTTAACAAGCAAATATAGTGTATAGTTTAAAATATAAAAAACAAAAAGGAGTAACCCATGAAGAACGATATTATGTTGACAACCACAGAGACAATTCCGGGTAAAGAATTGGAAATATTGGGAATGGTAAGAGGCGAAGGAATTCAAACAAACAGTTTTAGCAAAGCAAGAGCAGACGCAACAAAAAACATGGTCAAAGTTGCACAAAACAAACAGGCAGATGCAATAATCAGCATAAGATATGCCTCATCACCTAGAATAAAGGAAAAAGCTGAAATATTGGCCTATGGAACTGCCGTAAAATTCAAATAAAAAAAGAGCAAAAAGCTCTTTTTTATTTACCATATCCCCATACTTCTTTGGGAATACTGTTAAGGTGTGTTAAAGTTCTTCTTCCGTACACAAGAAAGCACAAAAATACAAAATGCACACCGATTTGAACATAATCGATAGATAATACGGCAATAAGAGAATCTATCAAGTATAAAAATATTAATACGGAATACGATGCTCTTATATTTTTATAACAAAAGTACGCACAGCATCCGATTATCAATACGCACAATGCAACTGCCCCGTAAAACATAATCGAAAGAACAATATTGTCAACCCCCGCAAAAATACGTGCATTGGAAAACAATTGATCCACAAGTACAAAATTAAACCATGTTGCTCTTGTGTTTACCTGAACAATTAAAAGCACTATTTGAAATATCATAGCCAAAAATATAAATATAGGAAAAACTGATAATATTTTGGCTCTTCTTTCCAGTTTATCTTTTATAACTTTAAAATCAGCATAATTCATAATATACCTCCTAAGAATCTTTACCTATGATTCTTACTTCTTCTTCAAGCATTACGTTATATTTATTGTATACTTCCTTTTTCACATAATCAATAACTTCAAGAATATCTCTGCTTTTAGCTTTATTTTTATTAACAATAAAACCTGCGTGTTTTTCGCTTACGTAAGCATCACCTACATGAAAACCCTTAAGTCCTGCATCATCAATAAGTTTTGCTGCAATATATCCTTCAGGTCGTTTAAAGGTACTCCCCGCTGAGGGTTCCATTGGCTGAGCATTTACTCTATACTCTTTATTTTCTGCCATTTTATTTTTAATCTTTTCCGTATCGCCTTTTCTAAGTTTTATTCTTGCCGAAAGAACAACATATCCTTTTTCTTCAACATTACTGTGTCTATAACTCAAATCAAGCTCATCAGGTAAAAGCACTTTTATATCTTTTCCATCAAAAACAGTAACATCTACTAGTACATCTTTTAATTCTCCACCATGGGCACCGGCATTCATAAAAACGCCTCCCCCAAGACTTCCGGGGATACAGCTTGCAAACTCAAAACCTTCAAGTTCGTTTTTTAAAGCCTCGTTTGCAATTAAAGCAAGAGAAACTCCAGCATCTGCTTCTATTATATTATCTTTAACAGATAAATTTTTCATCATAGAAGTACTTATAACAACTGAATCTATTCCTCCATCTTTAACAAGAACATTACTTCCTCTCCCAAGAACAATATATTCTATATTATGTTCTTTAAGGTATTTAATAAGTTCAACTAAATTTTCACTGCTTAAAACATTTATATATAATTCAGCTTCTCCACCACTTCTAAATGTTGTGTGCTTTTTCATCGGCTCGTTTAACAAAACATTTTCTTCACCGACTATTTTTTTTATTTCTTCAACAAAAATTGTATTTATCATAATTCTCCTTTAACATTACTCTTTTAAAGTTTTTTTCTTTAAAAACTCAAATTTTGTTTCAGCCAAAATTAAAGCCGTAAATATTATAACAGCTCCCACAAGCATTTGCATAGTAAAAACTTCATTAAGGAAAATAATACCTAATATTGTTCCAAATACACTTTCCATACTCATAAGTATTCCCGCATGAGTGGGTGATGTATATTTCTGGGCAACATTTTGAATAACAAAAGTAATGGCAGAACCGACAACTCCCAAATAGAGCAAAGTGGGCATTGTGCTTCCGGTTATGTTAAATGTTGAAATTTCACCGTTGAAAACAAGAAAAATAAAAGCAAACACACCCGCAAAAAACATCTGCATCATACAAAGGATTATAGGGTCTTCTACTTTTGAAAAATGCCCCACAAAAAACACATGAAAAGCCCAAAAAACAGAACCTATAAGAGTAATCCCGTCATAATAGTTTATACTAAATCCTTCCTTTGGATTCATAGTAAGGAAGAATATCCCTATTATCATAAGAAAAGCCGCTAAGAAATTATGTTTTTCAGGTTTATTATCACCTATAAACATAGCTATAAACGGAACTATTGCAACATATACAGCAGTTAAAAATGCACTTTTACCAGCCGAAGTTTCCACAAGTCCATAAGTTTGGAATGCAAATCCAAGGAAAAGAACAAAACCTATAATTATACTTTTATATATTGTAGATTTTTTTATCAAATTAAGTTTTTTAATATTAAAAATAAAAAGCGTTACAAATGCTATTAAAAATCTAATAAATATTAGCTGAATTCCTGTTAATGAATCCAATGTATTTTTTGTAAATATAAATCCACTTCCCCATATTAATGCCATAATCAAAAGTGAAAAATCGGCAAGCATTGATTTATTTTTTAATTCCATATTTTTACCCCTTTAATAAATAATATCCGCTTAATTATAGCATAAAACTTTAGTTCTAAAAAGTTTATATTTAATTATTTACTTGTATATTTCAAAGTTTCATTTTTCTTTCATAATTTATTTAAATAGATATTTTAATTCTTTTATATAAATTTCTTTTATATTGTAAAACATTAATTACATTTTTTATAAATAATAAATTGCTTATGTGATTAAGTCACCGAAATAAATTTTATTTTAATATATAATTAATTCATAAAATCAAAGGAGAGAAAATATTATCATGAAAAATATTGTTATTATAGGAGGAGTTGCGGGCGGAGCAACTTTAGCTGCAAGATTAAGAAGAAAAGAAGAAAATGCAAATATCATCATATTTGAAAGAGGAGATTATATATCTTTTGCAAACTGTGGACTTCCTTACTATATAGGAGATGTAATAAATCAAAGAGCAAATTTACTTTTGGAAACACCAGAAGCAATGAAAAACAAATTTAACATAGATGTAAAAATTAAAAACGAAGTAATAGAAATAGATAAAGATAACAAACAAGTCAAAGTAAAAGACTTAATAACAAACGAAGAATATTATCAAAAATACGATAAACTAATTATTTCAACTGGGTCAAGTCCTATAAAACCTCCTATTGAGGGAATAGATAATGAAAAAATATTTACTTTATGGAACATAAACGATACTGACAAAATAAAATCTTTTATTACTAACAATAAACCTAAAAAAGCAAGTGTTATAGGCGGAGGTTTTATTGGGCTTGAAATGGCAGAAAATCTTGCAAAACAAGGCATTGAAGTTTCAATAATAGAAATGCAGGATCAGGTTATGGCACCTCTTGATATTGAAATGGCAAATCTTCTCCATGAAGAAATAATATCAAAAGGCATAAATTTAATTTTAAAAGATGGAGTAAAAGCTTTTAAGGAAGAAAAAGAACAATTAAATATTTTACTTCAAAGCGGTAAAAGAGTACAAAGTGACATGGTAATACTTTCAATAGGAGTAAAACCTAATAGTCTTCTTGCAAAAGATGCAGGATTAGAACTTAATCAAAGAGGCGGTATTGTTGTTGATGAACATATGAAAACATCAAAAGAAGACATTTATGCTCTTGGAGATGTTATTGAAGTTACTAATTTTATAACAAAAGATAAAACAATGATTCCTCTTGCAGGACCTGCAAACAAACAAGCAAGAATCCTTGCGGATTATCTAACAGGTGAAGATAAAGAATATAGCGGCAGCATGGGAACTTCCATTGCTCAAATATTCGGTTTAAATGCAGCCGCAACAGGTCTTAACGAAAAACAACTTAAATTAATGGGAAAAGAAAAAAATAAAGATTATCATACAATAATAATTAACCAAAAATCTCATGCAGGATATTATCCAAATGCAAACTTTATTACTTTAAAAATGATTTTTGATAAAAAAGGTAAAATATTCGGAGTACAAATAGTTGGAAAAGAAGGTGTAGACAAGAGAATTGATGTTATGGCTACAGCAATGAAATTAAATGCAACAATTTATGATTTACAAAATCTTGAACTTGCATATGCTCCTCCATTCTCATCAGCAAAAGATCCTGTAAATATGCTTGGATATGTGGCAGAAAATGTTCTAAACAATATGGTAGATTTTATAGAATATGATGAACTTGATGAAATGATTAAAGAAGGTAGCGATGATTTTATCATTTTAGATGTTACAGAAGACTTTGAAAGAGCTATGTATAAAATTGATCCTTCTTATCATATACCTCTTGGACAGCTAAGAAAAAGATTTTCAGAACTTGATAAAAATAAAACTATAATAACTTATTGTAAAATAGGTGTACGTTCATATAATGCAATGCGAACACTTAAAGCAAATGGTTTTAAAAACGTAAAAGTATTATCGGCAGGTACTGATTTTTATAAATCAATGCATTATTAATATCACCTACAATTCATGTAAAATATAAATTTGTTTTATAAATTAAAATATCATAACAATAAAAAAACGGAAGTAAAATTTACTTTCGTTTTTTATATTTAAACTAATAAAAGGAAGAAAATAAATTTTCATTACTCATTTTGTAAAAATTTTGTAAAGGTATATAATAGAATTATAAATAATAAACCAAAGGAGGAACAATGAATAATACAGCAAACTTTGGCGAAGGAAGTGTGTCAAAACATATACTAAAACTTGCAATACCAATGACAATGGCACAACTTATAAACCTTCTTTACAACATGATAGACAGAATTTACATAGGAAGAATACCACAAACAGGAACACTTGCCCTTACTGGACTTGGGCTTTGTTTTCCGATAATCATGATTGTAACGGCATTTACAAACTTATTCAGCATCGGTGGAACTCCTTTGTTTTCTATGGAAAGAGGCAGAGGGAACGATGAAGAAGCAGGTAATATAATGGGAAATGCTTTTGTAATGATGATTATCGTTGCTTTATTTCTTACAGTAATAGGAATCACTTTTCATAAACCTATATTATATTTATTTGGAGCAAGTGACGCAACATATCCCTTTGCAAGTGCATATATAATTATATATCTGCTTGGAAATATTTTCGTAATGACCAGCCTTGGAATGAACAGTTTTATTAATGCACAAGGTTTCGCAAAAATAGGAATGTTAACATCTCTTTTTGGTGCAGGAGTAAATATAATACTTGATCCTTTCTTTATATTTTATCTAAACATGGGTGTAAAAGGTGCCGCAACTGCAACTATTATATCTCAGTTTCTTTCTAGCATATGGGTACTCCATTTTTTAACAAGCAAAAAAGCTCTCATAAAACTTACAAAAGAAACAATGAAATTAAAATTAAACAGAATAAAAAAAATTATAGGTCTTGGAATGTCGGGATTTATTATGGCCGTTACTAACAGCACCGTACAAGTAGTATGCAATGCTACCATACAAGTATACGGAGGAGATTTATATGTTGGTGTAATGACCATATTAAATTCCATCAGAGAAATATTCACTCTTCCCGTAATGGGGCTTACAGACGGAGCAGGACCTATATTAAGCTATAACTACGGAGCAAAAAAATACGACCGTTTAAAAAAAGCAATAAAATTCATGTGTATAACATGTATTTTATATACTTTCATAGCATGGTTTGTGGTAATAGAATTTCCGGATATATTTATAAAAATATTCAATCATGACCCAAATTTAATTTCAAAAAGCATACCTGCTATTGAAATTTACTTCTTTGGATTTTTCATGATGGCTCTTCAATTTGCAGGACAAAAAGTCTTTGTATCCCTAGGAAAATCAAAACATGCGGTATTCTTTTCGATATTTAGAAAAGTTATCATTGTTGTACCTTTAACTATTATTTTACCAAAATTCTTTTCTTACCATGTAAACGGAGTATTTTGGGCTGAACCAATATCGAATTTTATCGGAGGAGCGGCCTGTTTCATAACAATGCTTCTAACGATACTCCCTGAAATCAAGAAAAATGAAATAAAAGATATAAATTAAAAAGCAGAGCCCCCTCTGCTTTTTCATTCAAATAGAACAAATAATCACATAAAATTATAAATATATAAAATTTCAATATTTTATTTATATACCATATTTAATATATAAATATTATTCTTCCCTTTTCCCTTGACTTAACCTTTTAAAAAATTTATAATTAATAAGCCACACTAAGTGGGGAGTTAGCGGTGCCCTGTACTTGCAATCCGCTATAGCAAGACTGAATTCCCGCTTTGAGGCTGATACAATTAAGGTTAGCACTCCTTTATGGATGTTGAGAATTGGGCTTCGTGCAATTATACCTTACAAACTCCATCAGGTGCGAGAGCAAGCAGTGGTAAGTAAGTGCTATGATGTGCCCCGAAATCACCTGATTTGAGTCCATACTCGAGTAAGCACTTGATTCTATCATGTCGATGGTGGGTGTGTGGCTTAAAATTTAATAAGAGTTTAGGCAATGAATAATAGTAAAAAATTTTATATCATATTAATTCTTTCTGTTCTTTTTGCAAATACGGCAGTAATCTTTACAAGAAATGCATTAAGTTATGGAGGTATGCCTATAATAATTGGGTTCTATAGATTGAGCTTTTCTGCTCTTATTATGGTTCCTTTTGTTTTTTATAGACAAAGAAATCATTCTTTAGACCTAAAATGGCATAACCTAAAATACTGCTTGCTTGGCGGTATTTTTATGGCTCTTCATTTTTTTTGTTATTTTTCTTCACTTATGTATACAAATGGGTTTATATCAACTATCACAGGCGCACTACAACCTATAACAATAGCCGTTGCATCATATTTTCTTTTTAAGGAAAAAATAAATAAAAAAGGCATAAATGCAATGATTATTGCTATTTTAGGTCTTATTTTCATAGGAATATTTACCTTACTTAGTTCAAAAGAAGGAGGTTCTTTTATTGGATTTGTTATCTCTTTATTTACTGCATTGTTCTTTTGTGCATATCTTTTATGTTCAAAGAAAGCACTTAAAGATATAGAGGAATATACTTTCCTCTTTATTTTGTTTAGTGTTTGCAGCATAGTATTAGGTTTAATTGCCATAATTACCAAAACTCCTTTTACAGGTTATCCAAAAGAAATGTATTTAAACTGTTTTGGTTTATGTATTTTCTGCACAATGCTTGGACATGCAATATTCAATATTGCTGTTAAATATGTTTCGGCAACAACCGTAAGCGTAATAAATCTTTTAGGACCTATCTTTGCAGCCTTTTATGATTATATTATATTTTCACAAAAAATATTCTATTATCAAATTATCGGAGGAATAATAATTTTTATAGGTGTTTATATGTTTTTAAAAAGCAAAACCATAAACAATACACCACAATCAAAATAATTAATATGGTAATCAAACGTTTTATTTCATTTATTCATATGAGCAAATTTATTGTAAACGATGAAAATATATTAAACTATATTATATTTTATTACTTTTTATTCCATAAACTCATAAATTTTGATATAATTAATTTATAATATATTAAAAAAGGAGTTGATAATTACATGGCAAAAGAAAGTTTATTTAAAAGATATCTTGTTTTCATTATCGGAGTTATTATAAATTCCTTTGGTATTGCTTTTATTACAAAAGCAGCACTTGGAACATCACCTATTTCCAGTCTTCCTTGTGTATTAAGCCTTAAATTTACTCCTACTCTTGGAGAATTTACATTTATAATGAATATGTTATTTATTATCATACAAATTATTCTTCTTCGTAAAAATTTTCAAATCATACAACTTTTACAAATAGTGGTTAATATAGTATTTAGTTTATTTATTGATATAAGCATGAATATGCTTTATTTTTTAAATCCACAAACTTTTATAACAAAAGGAATATTTTTAATTTTAGGATGTGCAATTCTTGCTTTCGGAATTACTCTTGAAGTTTTACCTAAAGTTATTATGGTTCCGGGAGAAGGAATAGTAAGCGCAATATCAACCGTAACTAAAAAAGAATTTGGAACAATTAAAGTAATATTTGATGTAACATTAATGTCAAGTGCTACAATTTTATCTTTTCTATTCTTTAGAGGAATGAACGGTATAGGAATTGGAACTATAATATCAGCTGTATTAGTAGGACTAATCGTTAAATTTTATCATAGATACTTACCTTTCCTAAATAACATCTTCCCTTCTTTAAATTAACTTTACAATTCATACAATTTTAATTTTTTCTAAATATTATCCTAAAAACTTTTTGTTATATTACTAGCAAAAGGAAGGATAATATTATGAAGAAATTATCATTATGGAATATTCTATTATTTTTATTAATAATTTTTTATGTTTATTTTTTATTTTCTCAAATTTTATTTAAGTATGTAAACCCTGTTGAACTTTTTTCTAATAATAGATATTTTTCAAGAAGCATTAATTTAATACCCTTTAATGACTTGTTTAATGGAATAGTAAACAGACTAGACTTAACGGGAAACATTATTTTATTTTTCCCATTTGGTATTTTATACAATATAAAAAGAAAAAAATCTTATTTTAATAACATTGTTGTATTTTTAATATCGAGCTTTAGTTTTGAGATACTACAATATATCTTAGGAATTGGGGCAAGTGATATTACTGATATTATACTAAATGTACTTGGAGGATTACTTGGTGTAGTATTTTATAATATATTTACAAAAATATTAAAAAAAGAAACAGCAGATAAAATAATAATAGTCCTTGCTACCATTTTAATGGTTTTTGTAATTTCCATTCTATTATTACTTAAATTATATAATTAAAAGCCAAACTAAATAGTTTGGCTTTTAATTATTCAAAACAATTTCTTTCTTTATTATATTCAAATCCTACACTTGAAAGTTTGTTTATTATTTCAGTTTCTTCTACTGATAAATCCATACAAAGCTCATGCAAATTTGGATAAAAATCTCTTAGTTTTGTATTTATAAAACTTAAAAGTATTATTGGGTCTTTTGGTAAATCCATTTTATTTCTCCTTTAACATTATTTTATTATTGTTATATAAAAACATTATTATTGATGCAATACATATTATTACATATCCAACTACGCTTAACATATCCGGAATTTGTCCTAAAAAAACAAAGGACAAGAACGTAGCGAAAATAATTTGTGAGTAGTCATATATTGAGATTTCTCCCGCAGGTGCATAAGTATATGCTGCCGTTATAAAAAACTGTCCTCCTGAGGCTGCAAGCCCTGTTAAAAGCAAAATAAATATTTGATACATACTCATTGGAGTAAATTCAAATATTAAATAAGGAAGAGATACAAGGCATGAAAAAGCAGAGAAGAAGAACACTATAAAAGGTCCTTTAACACCTTGAGTTCCAAGCTTTCTTACATATGTATAAGCAATACCTGCACACATCCCTCCCATTGTACCTATTAAAGCAGGGAAAATAGGCATTCCCGTAAATCCAGGTTTAATTACAAAAAGAGCCCCCGCAAATGCAATTAAAACACATAATGCTTGAAATGGCTTTATTCTTTCGTTTAAAATAAAATAAGAAAATATTATTACAAAGAAAGGTGAAAGTTTATTAAGCATTGAAGCATCACTTACAAGCATATGGTCTATTGCATAATAATTGCAAAAAATTCCTATGGTTCCAAATGTAGCTCTTAGAACTAAATCTAACCTAGACCCTTTAGGCATTTCAAATTTTATTCCGTTTTTGCGAAGTAAAAATAACGCTATAAAAAACGCTATAAAATTTCTAAAAAAACTTTTTTGAATGAAAGGAAGATCTCCTGCCATTCTTACAAAAACGTTCATTGCCGCAAAGCAAAAGGAAGATAAAATAATAAACATAACTCCTTTGTTTTTATTAGATAATTTTGATAATATATTCATTAAATATGTCCTTTCCATTAAATACATTTATATCCAATTTGTTATTATAGCATTTATAACAAAAGATAACCATAAATAATTGAAAGGATTTATATATTTACGATTAAATGAGGTATAAATATGATATACGTTACAGGAGACACCCATATTCCCCTTGATATAAAAAAACTGGAAGAAAAGTATTTCCCAGAACAAAGAGATATGACAAAAAATGATTATTTAATAATATGCGGAGACTTTGGGGGAACTTGGGGAAACGGAAGAGGAGATAATTTTTACCTTAACAAACTTGAAAATAAAAATTTTACTACACTATGGGTAGACGGAAATCATGAAAATTTTGATTTACTGAAAAGATATAAAGTTACAAAATGGATGGGAGGCAATGTTCAATTTATAAAGCCAAGTATAATCCATTTAATGAGAGGACAAGTTTATACAATAGAAGATAAAAAATTCTTTACTTTTGGTGGAGGAAACTCCATAGACAAATCAATGAGAGAAAGCGGAAGAACCTGGTGGGCTGAAGAAATGCCAAATAAAAAAGAATATGAAGAAGGTTTAAAGAATTTAAAGTTACATGATTATAAAATAGATTACATAATAAGCCACACCGCACCTTACTCAATAAATAAAAACATCTTTAAGAAAGGTTTAAAAGACGAATACAAATTAAATAAATATCTTGAAAAAATTGAAAAAACTTGTGAATATAAAAAACATTATTTTGGTCATTTTCATGAAGATATGGATATTGATGATAAACGCATTGCTTTATATAAAAGAATTTTACCGATTTTATAATTAACTTTATTATAATAAAAAAGCTCGGCATATACCGAGCTTTTTTATATTTAGGTTTTATTTATCATGAACAGGTTTTTTTAGTATAGCAAGTAAAGCCATTCCCACAAAAGACCCTATTGCTAACGCAAGTATATAATATAAAGGATTTCCAATTATGGCAATTACCCAGAATCCTCCGTGAGGAGCACGAAGTGTACAGTTAAATAACATTGATAAACCGCCTGCAACACCAGCACCAATAGCACATGATGGAATTACTCTAAGTGGATCCGCAGCTGCAAATGGTATAGCACCTTCAGTAATAAATGAAAGTCCCATTACATAGTTTGTAAGAGCAGAACTTCTCTGTTCTTTAGGGAATCTATTTTTAAAGAAAGTTGCACAAAGAGCTATTGCAAGAGGAGGTACCATACCACCAATCATAACTGCTGCCATAATATCGTAACTTCCTGTTGTAAGAGATGCTGTACCGAATACATATGCAGCCTTATTGAAAGGACCACCCATATCGATTGACATCATTGCACCAAGAATTACACCTAAAATTACTTTTGAAGATTCACCCATTGCATTTAATCCGTTTGTCATTGCTGTATTAAGTAAAGATACAGGAGGATTTACTACAAAAGTAATGATAGCACCGATTAATAATACACCAAGTAGTGGATAAATAAGTACAGGTTTCATTCCTTCTAAACTATGAGGAAGTTTTGAGAATACTTTTTTAAGGAATATCATCAAATATCCTGCAATAAATCCGGCAAGTAAAGCTCCAAGGAAGCCTGAACCACCAGCATTTGCAAGAGCACCACCAACGAAACCTGTAACAAGTCCAGGTCTATCTGCAATACTCATAGCGATGAAACCTGCTAATATAGGAAGCATAAATCCAAATGCTGTATCACCTATTGTTTTTAAGAATGCTGCAAATGGAGTATTTGTTCCGAATGTATCAGCACCAAGACTTGCATCATCAAATAAGAATGCAAGAGCAATTAGAATACCACCACCAATAACGAAAGGAAGCATATGAGATACACCATTCATAAGGTGTTTATAAATTTGTCTACCGATACTTTCTTTTTCTTCACTTTCAACTTTTACTTCTCCGCTATGTTCATAAACAGGAGCATTTCCGTTCATAGCATTTGTTAAAAGTTCTTCTGCTTTATTAATTCCGTTTGCAACTTTTGTTTGAATAACTTTTTTACCGTTAAATCTTGCCATTTCAACTTGTTTGTCGGCAGCAACGATAATACATTTTGCATGTTCTATTTCTTCACTTGTAAGTTTATGTTTAACTCCGCCTGAGCCGTTAGTTTCAACTTTTACTTTAATGCCCATTTTTTCGGCTTGTTTTTCAAGTGCTTCAGCAGCCATGTAAGTATGAGCAATACCTGTTGGACAAGCCGTTACTGCTAATACATCATAGTAACCATCGTTACTTTGAGCTTCTTCTTCAGCTTCTTCTTTGAATTTTTCTTTTTCAGCTTTATCAATCATTGCTAAGAATTCATCTTTATCTTTTGCATTAATTAAACTTTGTCTGAAATTTTCATCCATTAATAATGTAGAAAGTCTGCTTAATACTTCCAAATGAACGTTAGCATCTGTATCAGGTGCTGCAATCATAAAGAATAAATAAGCATCTTGTCCGTCTAAAGACTCAAAGTTTAAGCCGTCTTTTATTACCATTGCACTTAAGCCTGCTTGTTTTACGGCTTTATTTTTTGAGTGAGGAATTGCTACCCCTTCCCCGATTCCTGTTGTTCCTTGCGCTTCTCTTGCAAGAACACCTTTTTTGTATTCTTCTTTGTCTGATATATTGCCTGTTTTATCCATTAAATCAACAAGAAAATCTATTGCTTCTTGTTTATCTTTAACTTCAGGGTTAAGGGCAATACCTTCTTTTTTTAATAAATCAATAATCTTCATTTTCCCTCTAAAGCTCCTTTAATAATTCTTCTACTTTTTCTTTTGTAGCTATTGATTCTGAAAATGCACTTGCACTTCCTGCTGCACTTCCGAATCTTAAAGCTTCCTTATAATCTTTATTTTTTAAATACCCATAAATAAATCCTGCAACCATGGAATCTCCAGCCCCTACGGAATTTACTACCTTTCCTTTTGGAGTATTTGTTTTGATAACTTCATTTTCCTTGGTAACAAGGATTGCGCCGTCTGCAGCCATTGATACAAGCACGTTTTCAGCACCCATTTCTTGAAGTTTCTTTGCATATTCCACAATTTCTTCATCAGAATTTATCTTAACATCAAAGAATTCTGCCAATTCATGATGATTAGGTTTAATTAGAAACGGTTTATATTTTAGTACATTTTTAAGTAAATCCTTTGTTGCATCTACAACTACATGAACATTTTTTTCACTTAATCTTTCCATAATTTGTTCATATATATCATCATCTATAGATGAAGGAATACTTCCTGCCAAAACCAAGATATCGTTATCTTTTAACGTATCTATTTGATTTAAAAGTTTTTGTAAATCCTCTTTGTCAATATTAGGACCTTTTGCGTTTATTTCGCTTTCAATATTGCCTTTTATTTTTACGTTTATTCTTGTTAACCCTTCTTTTAACTCTATGAAGTTTGTTTTAATATTTCTTTCATTTAATTTATTTACAAGTTCCCTGCCTGTAAATCCTGCAATAAAACCAAGGGCAACATTTTCTTCACCAAGTTCACTTAACATGGTAGAAACATTTATTCCTTTTCCCCCAGGATTTAAAAATTCATTTTCACATCTGTTTACATTACCGCTTTTGAATTCGTCTATAATCATTACATAATCAAGCGCAGGATTAAATGTAACTGTATATATCATTATTTTGCCTCCATTATTTTTGTTTTTTCCATAAATAATTCATCAACGGAATTAGAAGTAATAATTGTTGCTTTATCTAAACTTGAAAAAGTAATTGGGGCAATTTTATTAAATTTTGAACTGTCTGTTAAAATAAATGCATCCTTACATTTTTTTATAGCAGCTTCTTTTATAAGCCCTTCACTTTCTTTATATGTTGTATATCCCGCATTTAAGTCAATACCATTTGTTCCAAAAAAGCCTTTTGTAAAGTTGTATTTTTGTATGCTTTTTACAGCTTCACTCCCAACTACCGATCCTGTCATTTCTCTTGTTTCGCCTGCTAATATAAAAACTTTGTAACCAAGCTTTGATAAATTTAAAGCATGATAAAGACCGTTTGTAACAAACGTAACGTTTTTTGCACTTATGTGCTTAATCATTTCTCCTGTTGAAGTTCCTGCATCAATATATACAAAATCATTTTCTTCAATTAAAGATGCGGCAAATTTACCAACAGTGTCTTTTTCTTCCTTGTTTATGTTTTCCTTTTGACTTATAGGTTCTTCTTCAATAACAAATCTGCTGTTTGTTATTTTTGTTGCACCACCATGAACTTTTTTAAGTTTTCCCATTTTATCTAAAGCATTAAAATCTCTTCTTGTTGTTGCATCAGAAGAATTTAATCTTTCAGTAATTTCTTTTACTGTAACAATGCCTTTTTCTTCTAAAATTTCTAAAATTTTTTCATATCTTTTTTCTGTCAGCATATTATCACTTCCTTTTTATAAGCGTATAATATCACCACTTTTGTTTATTGTCAATCATTTTTAATCATTTTTAATCAAAAATAATCAGTAAAATTTTACTTATATTGATAAATATGGTTTTATATTTTATTTTTTGTTTAGCTACAATATTTATTCATTTAAATATAATTAAATTTTTATAAATAAAAAAATATTTATTTATAAAACCATAAATATATACACCACATAATATAGTGGTGGCATATTTTACATACCCCTAAAGTTCTTTAAAATTTGACAAAAAGCTACAATTAATGTATATTTGATATACAAAAAATCTTTAGAAGGATTGATTACATATGAGTAAATTTAAAAATAATTTTTTGGAAAAGTTTGATAAAATTAAACAACCAAAAAACAAAGTTAAATTGAAAAAAAATAAAATTAAAAATGAATCTTCCTTAGATGACAAATTGACATTAACGTTAGATGATTTAAACTCTGAAAATAACTACAAAGAAAATATAGACCTTGATAAAGATGTAAATTTAGCTTTAGAAGATTTTAACGAAGAAGAATTTATTAATGAAGTTTCAAACGCATCTTCAAACTTGGAAAATACAAAAGAAGATATTTTAAGTGAAGAAACCTCTATTTTAGAAGACAATCTTCAAACAAAAGAAGAAAACTTTGAAACGGAAGAATTTAATCTTCAAGATTTAAAAAGTACAATTACATCAAATGATAATATTGTTAGTAAAGTTACAAAGGAAGATAAAACTGAAGAAGTATTAAATGAAGATAAAGAAGAACTTAATTTAATACAAGAAAGTAACAAAGGCGATAAAGAACAAATTAACTTAATACAAGAAAATAGTAATAAAGCCGATAAAAATGATACTACAATAAATTCTGAAGAAACTAAATTAAAACAAGACACTCTTCAAGAAATAGACGATGACACATTAAAAGCAAAGAAATTAATTGAAGAAGAAAATATGGATGTCATCGAAGCTTTAGATCATTTAGACAAACTTGATGAACAAAGAGATTTTGTTAAGGAAAGTAAACATAAAAGGAAAATTAAAGACTACTTAAATAAAAAGCTCATTCCTTTATGTATATGTTTCTTTATTACAGCAATGATGGTTGTAAGTGCAATTCTTATTAGTATGTCTACAATGACTGTTAGTATCATAGTCGATGATGACGATCCCGTTACTGTTAAACAAATTGGCTCTCTTACAACCGCAGATGCTTTAAGCATTGCAAAAATAACACCATCAAGTACTGATACAATTTCTAAATCTCTTGATGCTAATTTGAAAGACAATGATGTAATTAAAATTACAACAGCATCAAAAGTTCTCGTAACAGATGGAAGTGAAATTGTTAAAGTCGATACAGGACTTACAAATGAAAATGAAATTGTTGAACAAGCTGGATTTGAAGTTACAGAGGGCAAAAGCATATCAAGTATAGAGCATGATAACACTTCTGTATACGCAGTTTTAGATGAAAATCAAAAACTTGTAAATAAAACAGAAAAAGTTAAGTATAAAACAATATATAAAGAAGTAGATACTTTGGACGGCGAAGATGAAAAAGTTGTTCAAAAAGGTCAAAATGGTAAAATCAATTACATAAGTGTTGTTACAACAAATGCTAAAGGAGAAGTTGTAAAAACAAAAAATTTAACTAAAACAGTTGAAACAAAAGTTCAAAATAAAATTGTAGAAGTTGCAAAAGATTCCGATGATATGATACTTATATCAGAAAACGGTGGAAGTGCTCCGGTAAAATACAATCAAAAAATAACAGTTGAAGTTACAGCTTACTGTTCATGTGCACAGTGTTGTGGTGTTTCTACAGGAATTACGGCAAGCGGTACACGTGCAACGGCAGGAAGAACAATTGCTGCTTGGAGCGGTTTACCATTTGGAACAAAAGTATATTTCCCTGCACTTTCCGGCAACTCTAACGGAGGAGTATACGTAGTTGAAGACAGAGGGGGAGCAATTAGTTCAGGAAGAATTGATATTTATTTCGACTCCCATTCAGCTGCTTTAGCCTTCGGAAGAAGAACAATGGAAGCATATATACTTCAATAAAAAAAAGACCTTATAGGTCTTTTTTTTATTCTACTTCAAATTCTTTATAAATTTGTTTTAAAGCTTCTTTTGCTTTATCTTTTTCTATTACACAAGAAATTTTTACTTCACTTGTAGAAATCATTTGAATATTTACGCCTTTTTCATATAAAGCTTTAAAAACTCTGCTGGCTACTTGAGTACTTGCAACCATACCGGAACCTATTACTGATAATTTTGCAACCCCTTTATCATAAAGTACTTTTGTAGCACCAACTTCAATTGCGAAATCACTTGTTATTTTAAATGCTTTTTCAAATTCATCTGTTGGTACAGTAAAAGTAATATCATTTACTTGGCTTCTGTTTACATTTTGAGTAATACTTTCAATTTTAATTCCTTCATTTGCAATATTACTAAATAAATTAAATGCAATACCCGGTTTATCAGGAACTTCCATTACAGAAATTTTTGCAATATCTTCATCAACTGTAATTGCTTTTATAATGCTATCATCTTTTCTCATATCTAATCTCCTCCTATAATATATCATCAATTATTCTAGCATAGAATACATCTTCAGTAACATGAGATAATCTATCACATAACGTACTCATAAATTCTCCTGTTATTTCTTCTGTAACTAAGAATATTTTTCCGTCTTCATAAGATAGATTAATGTTGTTTATATTTCTATAAACTATATCAATAGCTCTTGAAAATTCTGTTTCATTTTCTACTGAAACTCTTAAATAGAATTTATTTTTATATCTTTCTATACCACAACTATTATATTTATTTTCAAATTTTAGATGTGTATAATCATGAACAGATTTTGTAAGAACTTTTATTACATCAGCAACAACGGCATTAGCAGTTGCTTCTTTACCGGCACCTCTTCCAAGGAAAGAAAGTTGTCCGATTATATTACCATTTATATTTATAACGTTATATTCATCATTAACATTGCTTGTAACAGAATTCTTACCAATTAATACAGGAGTTACGGTTGCTCCAAATGTATTATCATCATATAATTCACTTTCAGCCATGTATTTAAAAACATATCCAAGTTCATCTGCAGTTTTTATATCTGATAAACTTATATTTCTTACACTTCTTGTGCATACATCATCATTATCTATATATGTACCATAACATAAAGATGAAAGAATAGTAAGTTTTCTTGAAATATCAAAACCATCAACATCAGCTGTTGGATCAGCTTCTGCAAATCCCATATCTTGAGCAATTTTTAATACTTCATCAAAATCCATTTCATCTTTTGTCATTTTAGATAAAATAAAGTTTGTTGTTCCGTTTAATATACCTTGAACTTTATTTATTTTGTTTATTTTAATTGTATCTATTATAGATTCAATAATCGGAATTCCTCCGCCTACACTGGCTTCAAAAAGCAATGTAACGCCATTTTCTTTTGCAAGATTTAGAAGTTCTTCCATGTGTTTTGATATAATTTCTTTATTTGCGGTAACAACATCTTTTTTCTTCATTAAAGCTTTTTTAATGGCAGGGTATTCTTGTTCGTAACTACCCATAACCGCTATAATTAACGATATTTCATCATCTTCTAAAATATCATCCGGATTACTTGTCAAAAGCTCACTTGGAATACCTTCTCTTTCTTTAGATGTATCTCTGACTAAAATCTTTTTAATTGTATAGTCGTCTTGTTCGAAGAAGTTCCCTTTTTTTTCATTGATTATTTCATATACCCCGGTTCCAACGGTTCCGCATCCTAACAATCCTATTTTAGACATTACTTTTCTCCTCTTCTTAACTGCTTTTATATATGTACTAAAATCTACGACTTAAAAAGCCGTAGATTTTAATTATTTTTTATATTGTATCATTGTTATCTAAATCAAAACCTGAAGTACTCTAAGCATCTAAATTGTCATCTTCATCAATGCTGTGAATTGTTAATTCTTCACCGTCTATTGTAGTCAAGTCGTTATCAGAATCTTCATCTAATTCATTTAAGATATCTTTTAACAAATCATCATCGTCATCTTTATTTTTAACAAGTTCAAGATCATATTTTTTGATACCTGTACCTGCAGGAATTAATTTACCAAGAATAATGTTTTCTTTAAGTCCAAGTAATGGATCCACTTTTCCTTGAATAGCTGCATCTGTAAGAACTTTTGTTGTTTCTTGGAATGATGCTGCAGATAAGAATGATGAAGTAGAAAGTGACGCTTTTGTAATACCAAGAAGTTTTCTTCTTCCTGTTGCTTCTTGTTTTCCTTCTTCTCTTGCTTTTTCATTTGCAGAGTCAAATTCAAATAAGTCAACACTTGTTCCAGGAAGTAAATCTGTTTCTCCTGCATCTTCAACTTCATATTTTCTAAGCATTTGTCTTATTATGATTTCAACGTGCTTATCTGAAATATGAACCCCTTGATATCTATATACTTTTTGTACTTCTGTTAAAATGTATTTTTGTACTCCGTCAATGCCTTTAATTCTTAATAAGTCTTCAGGATAAATACTACCTTCAGTAATTTCATCACCGGCTTCGATTCTATCCCCTTGTCTTACTTTAATTCTTGCACCGTATGGAATATCATATTCGAAAACTTCTCCGTTTTCGTTATTCATAACGATAACTTTGCTGTGTCCGTCTTCTTCGGTAATTTCGATAACACCGTCAATATCAGAAATGATAGCTTGACCTTTTGGTCTTCTTGCTTCAAATAATTCTTCGATTCTTGGAAGACCTTGAGTAATATCTTCCGCTGAAGCAACCCCACCTGTATGGAATGTACGCATTGTAAGCTGTGTACCAGGTTCACCGATAGATTGAGCTGCAATTGTACCAACAGCTTCACCTATACTTACAGGTTTCATGCTTGTTAGGTCAACCCCATAACATTTAGCACAAATACCGATTTTACTTCTACAGTTAAATACCGCTCTGATATTTACTTTTTCAATACCACAATCAACGATTTCTTTTGCTTTTGGTGCTGTAATAAGTTCATTCTTAGCAACAATAACTTCTCCTGTGTTTGGATTAAGAACATCGTCGAAAGCATATCTTCCTGTAATTCTTTCTTCTAATTCTTCAATTATATCATTACCTACTTTAATAGCAGTAACTTCATAACCATGTTTTGTTCCACAGTCTTCTTCTTTAATTATTTGATCTTGACTTACATCAACAAGTCTTCTTGTCAAATAACCAGAGTCGGCAGTTCTAAGAGCCGTATCCGCAAGACCTTTTCTCGCACCGTGAGAAGAGATAAAGAATTCAAGTACGTCAAGACCTTCACGGAAGTTTGAACGTATAGGAAGTTCAATGATATCACCGTTAGGAGATGCCATAAGACCTCTCATTCCGGCAAGCTGTCTGATTTGGTTTCTACTACCTCTGGCACCTGAGTCAGCCATCATGTTGATTGGGTTGAATGGGTCAAGGTTATCAAGTAACGCATTTGTTACAAGGTTTGTAGTTTCATTCCAAATATCAATAACTTCTCTTTTTCTTTCGGCTTCGGTAATCATACCTCTCTTATATTGTTTAAGAACTTTTTCTACTTTTTCATCAGCTTGTTCAAGAAGTTCATGTTTAACTTCAGGAACTTCCATATCAGAAATACTTACTGTTACGGCAGCTTTTGTAGAATAAGTGAAACCTATTTTCTTAATGTCATCAAGAACCATTGATGTTTTTGCTGCACCATGTCTTGTGAAACATTTATATACTATTTCAGATAAAACTTTTTTATCTACTACTTTATCAATTTCAAGTTTAAACATATCTGCTGGAGTTTGTCTTGTAACAAATCCTAAATCTTGAGGAATGATTTGGTTAAACAAGAATCTACCAACAGTTGATTCAACTACTTTAACATGTTCTTTTCCATCAATTACTTTTTTCATTCTTACTTTAACAGGAGCGTGAATTTCAACTTCCTTGTTATAGTAAGCCATTTCAAGTTCTGCAATTGAAGCAAAAGCTTTTCCTGCACCTTTTTGGTTATCTTGAGGAATTGTTAAATAATATGAACCAAGAATCATATCCTGTGTAGGTGAAACAACAGGAGAACCATCTTGAGGTTTTAAGATGTTGTAAGCAGCAAGCATTAAGAATCTTGCTTCAGCTTGAGCTTCAACACTTAAAGGAACGTGAACAGCCATTTGGTCACCATCGAAGTCAGCATTGAAAGCTGTACAAACAAGTGGATGAAGTTTTATGGCTCTACCTTCAACTAAAATTGGTTCAAATGCTTGAATACCAAGTCTATGAAGTGTAGGGGCACGGTTTAGTAAAACCGGATGGTCTTTAATTACATCATCAAGAACATCCCAAACTTCAGGACTTTGTCTTTCAACCATTCTCTTAGCTGATTTTATATTTAAAGAATGTTTTCTCTTTACAAGTTCTCTCATTATAAATGGTTTGAATAACTCAATTGCCATTTCTTTAGGAAGACCACATTGATACATTTTAAGTTCAGGTCCTACTACGATAACAGAACGTCCAGAATAGTCAACCCTCTTACCAAGTAAGTTTTGTCTAAATCTACCTTGTTTACCCTTAAGCATATCAGAAAGAGAACGAAGTGGTCTGTTTCCAGGACCAGTTACAGGTCTACCTCTTCTGCCGTTATCGATTAATGCATCAACAGCTTCTTGAAGCATTCTCTTTTCATTTTGAACGATAATGTCAGGAGCATTAAGTTCAAGAAGTCTTTTAAGTCTGTTATTTCTGTTTATAACTCTTCTGTATAAGTCATTTAAGTCACTTGTAGCATATCTTCCGCCGTCAAGCATAACCATAGGTCTAAGTTCAGGAGGAATAACAGGAATAACTTCAAGTACCATATCTCTAGGATCGTTGTCTGAGTTTTTAAAGTCTTCAACGATTTTTAATTTCTTAATTGCTTTGCTTCTTTTTTGTCTTGTTGTTTCTGTTGCGATTATTTGTTTTAATTCTTTGCTTTCTTTTTCAAGATCCACTTGTCCTAGTAAATCTTGAATTGCTTCTGCACCAATTTTTGCAGTAAATTCATTTCCGTATATTTCTCTGTATTCTTTATATTCAGTTTCAGTTAAAACTGTTTTTTCATCTAAAGGAGTATTACCCGGATCTGTTACTACATAAGCAGCAAAATAAATAATTCTTTCAAGTTCTTTTGGTGACATTTCAAGAAGTAAACCAATTCTACTTGGAATACCTTTGAAATACCAAATGTGAGTTACAGGGGCAGCTAATGCTATATGCCCCATTCTTTCTCTTCTTACTTTTGATTTTGTAAGTTCAACACCACATCTATCACAAATAACGCCTTTATATCTTATTTGTTTATATTTACCACAATAACATTCATAATCTTTTGTAGGTCCGAAAATCTTTTCGCAGAAAAGTCCGTCTTTTTCAGGTTTTGATGTTCTGTAGTTGATAGTTTCAGGTTTTTTTACTTCACCATATGACCATTCAAGAATTTTTTCTTTTGATGCTAAACCAATTTGAATTGATTTAAAATCAATTTCGCCCATATTTGTATTTTCTTTTTTATCTATATTTACATCATTAAATTCTTTCAAGGAATGTACCTCCATTTATATTTTCCTAAAGTAACCTTAAATTTTATAGAAATTCTTCATCTTCGGCATCATCACCGTCAGAACTTAAAATATTACTTTCAAGGAAATCCAAATCTTCACTTCTTATATCAGAATTATCTGAAAGAAGATCATCACCTTCGTCATCATCAAATACAATTTCATCATCTAAAACTTCCATATCATCAAGTTCGCTTACAGGTTTATCTGCATTTTCTTCTACTTGATCTAAATCTTCAACAACATCACTGTTTGCATCATCTCTGATGTCAATGATTTCGTTTCTTTCTCCAAGAACATTTACATCTAAGCACAAGCTTTGGAACTCTTTGATAAGAACTTTAAATGATTCAGGAACACCTGCTCTTGGGATGTTTTCACCCTTGATAATAGCTTCATAAGTTTTAACTCTACCTGAAACGTCATCACTCTTAACAGTTAAGATTTCTTGTAATGTATGAGCAGCACCGTAAGCTTCAAGTGCCCAAACTTCCATTTCACCAAATCTTTGTCCACCCATTTGAGCTTTACCGCCAAGTGGTTGTTGTGTTACAAGTGAGTAAGGACCTGTTGCTCTGGCGTGCATCTTTTCATCAACAATATGATGTAGTCTTAACATATACATGTAACCAACGGTTACTTTGTTGTCAAAAGGTTCCCCTGTTCTTCCGTCATAAAGTTGAACTTTTCCGTCTGGAGAACATCCAACTTGTTCAAGAAGTTCCATAATGTCTTCTTCTTTTGCACCATCAAATACAGGAGTTGCAATATCCCATCCAAGCTCTTTACAAGCTCTTCCAAGATGAACTTCAAGTACCTGTCCAATGTTCATACGAGAAGGTACCCCCATTGGAGATAGAAGTATTTCAAGTGGTGTACCGTCTGGTAAGAATGGCATATCTTCTTCAGGAACAACCCTACTGATTACCCCTTTGTTACCATGACGTCCGGCCATTTTATCCCCTACTTGGATTTTTCTCTTAATTGCAATATAAACTCTTACAAGTTTATTTACGTTAGGTTTAAGTTCATCACCGTTTTCTTTTGTATAAACTTTAACATCGATTACAACACCTTTTTCCCCGTGAGGAACTTTTAGTGAAGTATCTCTTACTTCTCTGGCTTTTTCACCAAAGATTGCACGAAGAAGTTTTTCTTCTGCTGTTGGGTCGCTTTCTCCTTTTGGAGTAACTTTACCAACTAAAATATCATCTGATTTAACTTCGGCACCGATTCTTATAACCCCTCTTTCATCAAGGTTTTTAAGAGCTTCTTCGCCTACATTTGGAATATCTCTTGTTATTTCTTCACTTCCAAGTTTTGTTTCTTTTGCTTCACAGTCAAATTCTTCAATATGGATTGAAGTAAGAGCATCTTCCTTAACAAGTTTTTCATTTATTATGATAGCATCTTCGTAGTTATAACCTTCCCATGTCATAAATCCGATAAGAATGTTTCTACCAAGAGCTAAATCCCCATTTTCAGTTGATGGACCATCGGCAATAATTTCGCCTTTTTCAACTCTGTCCCCAAGTTTTACAATTGGGATTTGATTGATACATGTATTTTGGTTAGTTCTTTTATATTTAAGTAATTTATATTTTACGTTTTGTTTTGTTTCGTCATCAGTAATGATGATTTCGGTAGCAGTAACTCTTTTTACAACACCGCTAACTTCACTTACTACACATACCCCGCTGTCTTTTGCGGCTCTGTGTTCCATACCTGTTCCAACCATTGGAGCTTGAGGTTTTAACAAAGGCACAGCCTGACGTTGCATATTGGCACCCATTAAGGCTCTGTTGGCATCGTCATTTTCAAGGAAAGGAATCATACTTGTAGCAACAGAAACGATTTGTTTTGGAGAAATATCCATATAATCAACTTTTTCTTTTTCTACTGTTACGAAATCTCTTTCAACGCCTGCTCTACCTGTTACTTTCTTATGTTCAAAAGTACCATCTTCAAGTAAAGGTTCGTTAGCTTGAGCTATTGTGTATTTACCTTCTTCATCAGCAGGAATATATTCAATATCACCAACAACTCTACCATTTATAACTTTTCTGTATGGAGTTTCGATAAATCCATATTTATTAACTCTTGAATATGTTGCAAGAGAACCGATAAGACCGATGTTTGGACCTTCAGGAGTTTCAATAGGACAAACTCTTCCGTAGTGAGAATGATGAACGTCCCTAACTTCGAATCCGGCTCTATCTCTTGATAAACCACCAGGACCAAGTGCAGAATATCTTCTCTTATGAGTAAGTTCTCCAAGAGGATTTGTTTGGTCCATAAATTGTGAAAGCTGAGAAGAACCAAAGAATTCTTTTAACGCAGCATTTACTGGTTTTACGTTAACAAGACTTGATGGTGTTACTTCTTCAGGGTCAAAAGAAATCATTCTTTCTTTAACTGTTCTTTCAAGTCTCGATAAACCAATTCTAAATTGGTTTTGTAATAATTCACCTACTGAACGAATTCTTCTGTTACCTAAGTGGTCAATATCGTCTAATGTTCCAATTCCATGGTCAAGACCTAAGTTATAACTGATTGAAGCATAAATATCTTCAACAGTGATATGTTTTGGTAAAAGTTCATTCTTTCTAAGTTTAATTTGTTCTTTCTTTTCTTCGTTTGAAATATCTTGTTCAAGTATTTCATTTAAGACTTTTAAGTTTACTCTTTCATCAATACCCAAATCGCTTACATCAAAAGGTAAACCATATTTATTTATGTCAACAGTACCGTTACCGATAATTTTAAATCCTTTATCATCGCTAACTTTTACTTCAACTGTGTTAATACCGCAGTTTTGGATATCCCATGCAGTTTGTTCGTCTATAATTTCATCTTTGTTTACAAGTATTTCACCTGTCATAGGATTAACTATGTCTTTGAATGCATATTGTCCAGTAATTCTTGTGGCAAGAGCTAATTTTTTATTTAGCTTAAATCTACCAACCATCATTAAGTCGTATCTTCTTTGATCAAAGAACATCGGAATGAACAGACCTTTTGCTGAGTCTACACTTTCAGGTTCGCCAGGTCTTAATTTTTTGTATATTTCAATAAGACCTTCTTCCACATTTGTAGAAGTATCCTTTTCAAATGTAGTCATAAGTCTTTTTTCTTCACCGAAATAATTTATTATTTCTTCATTGCTTCCAAGTCCAAGAGCTCTAATAAGAACAGTGATAGGAACTTTCTTTGTTCTGTCTACTCTTGCATATAAGCAATCACTTGCATCTGTTTCATACTCTAACCAAGCACCTCTGTTAGGTATAATTTGACCATTATATAATTCTTTACCATACTTATCTCTTTCAATTGAGAAATATGCTCCAGGGGAACGGATAAGTTGGCTTACGATAACTCTTTCGGCACCATTTATAATAAATGTACCTGTTTTTGTCATAAGAGGGAAATCTGCCATGAATACATGCTGTTCTCTTACGTCTTTAATTTCACCGTCTTCTTTAACAACTAATCTTACTTTAACTTTCAAAGAAGCAGAGTAATTTGTTTTTCTTTCTTTACATTCTTCAACATCATATTTTGGATCGTCATCTAAAATATAATCTACAAACTCAAGTATTAAATTTTCACTTGGGTCTGTAATTGGAAAGACATCTAAAAATGCTTCTCTTAAACCTTCTTCTATAAACCATTTATAAGAATCGGTTTGAATAGAAATAAGGTTTGGCATTTCCATTACATCTTTGATTTTAGAAAAACTCATTCTTTCTCTTCTACCAATTTTCTCTGGATGAATCACTGTACCACTCTCCTTATTTTTAAACATGAAAAACACAGCAAAATTATCTTATTTTCAAATAAAAGATTTAATCAATTTGCTGTTATTTCCTCCGTCCTAAACTGCATAAAATCAACACAAATTTTAGGCTTGTTTTGTATTTTCAGTAATTTAATATTTTAGCAAAAGAGTATATATAAGTCAAGGGCAAGCACAAAAATTTATTAAATATTTTCCATTTTTTACCCTTTTTTACAGCTCTTTTTAGCTAAATTATCTTTTTTTTATTTTATCATAAATAACACCCTTTTTTTACTATAAATTTTATTTTTTAAATATAATATTTTTAGCAACCAAATATTTATGAAAACTTAGAGACATTATGCTATAATTTTATACAAATATTTAAACAAAGAGGATAGAAATTTGGCTAAAGATAAAAAAATTTTTGTATGTAGCGAATGTGGATATGAAAGTGCTAAATACTGGGGGAAATGCCCTGACTGCGGATCATGGAACACATTCAGCGAATTTTCAAAAAAAGAACTTGAAATAGTAAACCATAAACAAAATATATTTACACCGAAAATCAAAAACTTAAATGATATTGACACAAATGAAGAAATACGTTTTTCTACAAAAATATCAGAACTGGATAGAGTACTTGGAGGAGGGATAGTTCCTTCAAGCATAGTTCTTGTAGGAGGACAACCGGGAATAGGAAAGTCTACTCTTCTTATGCAGAGTGCATATAATGTATCTCTTGAAGACAAAAAAGTTCTTTATGCTTCAAGCGAAGAAAGTTTGACACAGTTAAAATTAAGACTTGACAGACTGGGACTTAAAGGAGGGAATATTCTTGTTCTTTCCAATACGAATATAGAGCAGATAATTGAAAGCGCAAAGGAAAACAAAATAGACTTACTAATAATAGATTCCATACAGACAGTAAAAAGCGAAAACATACCAAGCGCACCGGGAACAATAACACAAGTTAGGGAATGTACAAATACATTAATGAATTTTGCAAAGGCCACAAATACAAGCATATTTCTTGTAGGACATATTACAAAACAAGGAACAATAGCAGGACCCAAGACAATAGAACATATGGTAGATACTGTAATGTATTTTGAAAATGAAGCAAACAGTGACCTTAGAATATTAAGACTTAGCAAAAACAGATTTGGCTCAAGTGAGGAAATAGGCGTATTTGAGATGACAAGTAAAGGTCTTGAGTGTGTGAATAACCCTTCAAAATTATTATTAAGTCAGATGGAAAGCAGAAGTTACGGAAGTGTGATTTGTGCATTAATGGAAGGAAACAGAAGCATGTTAGTAGAAATACAAGCACTTGCAATGCAGTCCTCTTTTCAAGTTCCAAGAAGAGTTTCAACCGGGTTTGATTACAGCAGGTTTGTACTTATTTTGGCTGTAATAGAAAAAATGACAAACGTAAAACTTTTTCAAACAGATGTTTACTTAAATGTCGTAGGAGGCATAAAAGTGAAAGAAACCGCAAGCGACTTAGCTGTTGCATGCGCAGTAATATCATCAATATTAAAAAAAGAAATTCCAAAAGATACAATAATCATCGGAGAAGTTGGGCTTTGTGGAGAAATAAGAAACGTAAATAATATTTATAAAAGAATAAAAGACGCAAAATCCATGGGCTTTACGAAGGCGATTATTCCTAAATACACTTCAGAAAATGAACAAATAGATACTTTAGGAATGGAAATAATAAAAGTAAGCAGTTTAAAACAAACCATTTTCCATTTATTCAATAAATAGAAGAAAGTGTCAACCTATATGTAAATATTAGTTGACACTTTCTTTTTTTGTATATTATTATAATTTTGCCTTCATAAATAAGGCACAAAAAATTATCACCAAAAGGAGAATATATTATTATGAAGACAAAAGATATGGTTTTAGCAGCATTATGCTCTGTATTTATTGCAATTTCAGCTTGGATATCAATACCAACGGCTATACCTTTTACCATGCAGACATTTGCTATATATTTTATACTTTTTATTCTTGGAGCAAAAATGTGCATAGTTGCAGTAGGAGTATACATAATGCTTGGAATTATAGGAATTCCTGTTTTTTCAGGGTTTACTGCAGGAATAGGAATACTAATGGGAAATACAGGTGGGTATATAATAGGATTTCTTATTATCCCAATTTTTATGATGTTAACCGAAAAATTATATAATAAAAATACAATGCTATTAATATTATTTTCATTTATCTCTTTAATAATATGTTACACTCTTGGCACATTATGGTTTTATTTCTTGTACACAGCTAACACAGGAGCAATAACTATAACTGCAATACTTGCAATGTGCGTTGTCCCCTTTGTTATTCCTGATATTATTAAAATTGCTCTTGCTTACGGTGTAAGTAAAATTATAAAACCGAGGTTAAAAAATGATTAAACTACGTCCCCACCATTTACTTTGTATCCTTTTCTTTGAAGGAAAAGGATACAATAAAGAGTTCACTCTAAACATGCAAAATATAATTAATAATTTACATGATAATACAAAAATCAAACTAACACTTTGCACTGATAAAATTTGTAAAAAATGCCCCAATAACCAAAATAATATTTGTATAGATAACAAAAAAGTTTCAATTTTCGACAAAAAAGTACTATCCTTATGTGAGATAAATAATATAGATATTGAATTTTATTACAAAGATTTAAAAAATAAAGTACTTGATAAAATAATATTTCCCGGGAAAAGAAAAGATATATGTGGTTTATGCGTATGGAATGAAATCTGTGAAAACAAACATTACATAAAAAACACATAAATATTACTCTTTTATTTGTTTTTTTATATATAAACTTTCTTTTACTTACAAAATCATGTTCTTTTTTTATATTTTTAAGATAACTTTAAGAAAATTCATATTTACTTTTACATATATTTCTTATACAATTATATTAAGGTATTGTACCTTGTGATATTTTAAAATTTAATAAGGAGGTGACAACAAATGAAAAAAGCATTATATGCCATTATTTTTGTTCTTGGTGCAATTGTAGGAACCCAACTTACAAACTGGATTATTAACGGTGGACATTTGTATCAAAAACTTGGGATTAACATAACCTCAGCATTTGGGAAAGGTATGATTTATGTTTTTGCAGCTATTTTATTCGGTTTTATATTTATTATTTTTATTCCTTTTTTTGCAAAACTATTTAAACGTATCTTTGACCAAGTAAGCATAGAACTTAACAATACTACACTTACACAAATAGGTATGTTAATCGGTTCATTGATTTTGGCCCTTATTCTTGCCGCACTTTTATCTTGGCCATTTCAAAACATGGGACTTCCGGGCTGGATTTCAAGTATCATATTAATCATCATATATGCTGTATGCATATATATTTTTATTTCAATAGCTACATACAAAGCTCCGGATGTAGAAAAATTCTTTAAAGGACTTAATCCTTTCTTGAATGAAAATGCCAGAACAAAACAAAGTAAAAAACATCCTAAAGTTCCAATAGGAGTAGCCAAAATTTTAGATACAAGCGTAATAATTGACGGAAGAATTTTAGATATTCTAAAAACGGGCTTTATAGACGGTCCTATAATACTTCCAAACTTTGTATTGTATGAACTACAGCAAATTGCCGATTCAGCAGACAGTGTAAAAAGAAGCAGAGGAAGAAGAGGTCTTGATATTCTTAATCAGATACAAAAAGAGCTTCCAATAGAAGTCGTAAATCTTGATAAAGATTACCCAGATATAAGCGAAGTTGATACAAAGTTATTAAAACTTGCAATTGACATAGATGCAAAAGTAGTAACAAATGATTACAACTTAAATAAAATCGCAGAATTCCAAGGTGTTGAAGTTTTAAACACCAATGAACTTTCAAATGCAGTAAAAACTGTCGTTTTACCGGGAGAAGAACTTTATGTAAGAGTAATCAAAGAAGGAAAAGAAAATTCTCAAGGTATTGCTTATTTGGAAGACGGAACAATGATAGTGGTAGAAGAAGGAAGAAACAGAATAGGTGAAGAAATTCATACTGTTGTAACAAGTGTACTTCAAACAGCCGCAGGAAGAATGATTTTCGTAAAACCCATATAGGGAGGCATAATGAACAAGACACCTAAAGATTTATACCTTTTAATAAAAGAAATATTAAAAGAAGATAATGTATCTGAAGAAAAAAAGATTGCTTATGGAATACAATTTAGAATAAATGAAAATATTATAAGAATTTATTCCAGTAAAAAAAAGGGTATTACTTTAGATACATCTCAAAGCAAAGATGAACAACTAAATATTACACTTAACAATATATACGAGCAATTTAAGGGGAACAATACCAGTTCCCCTAATTTTAATGTGACAAATATAAAAACTCCATATCCAATACTTGCTCCACCTTTAACAGGAAGCGACGAAGTTGGGAAAGGAGATTTCTATGCACCAATTATTGTAGGAAGTATTTACTTAAATGAAAATCAATACAATATTTTAAAAGAACTTGGAGTAAAAGACTCGAAAGATTTAAGTGATATTCAAATAACAAAATTGGCAAAAGAAATAAAACAAGTCACAAGTAATTATTCCATTTTAAGAATTAAACAAAATAAATATAACGAATTATATTCAAAAATAGGAAATATAAATGCTATACTTGCATGGGCTCATGTAACAAACATAAAAAACGTATATAAAAAACATCCTTTTGAAAAACTTTTAGTTGATAAATTCGGGAGAGAAGAACAAATAAAAGCAGGACTAAAAGAACTTAATTTGAAAGAAATTATTTTTAAACCAAAAGCAGAGCAGAATATTGCCGTTGCGGCTGCCAGTATCTTAGCAAGAGATGCTTTAATAAAAAGTACTGAAAATATGAATAAGCACTATAATTTTGAATTCCCTCTTGGTGCTAATAAAATAGTCATACAAAAGGGAAAAAAATTTATAAACAAATATGGCAGTGATGAATTAAAGAATGTATGTAAACTGCATTTTAAAACAACAAATGATATTTTATCTTAATACGGGGAAAATAATGAAAAATAATTACAGTGAATACGAAAAAATGATTAAAGGAGAAGAATATATAGAGGATTCATCTCTTTTTCAAATGTTACTTGAAAATAAAAAAATTATGGATGAATATAATAGATGCGACATAGCTAAAATTGATAAAAGAAAAGAAATATTAAAAAAACTTTTCGGAGAAATAGACAAAAGCGTTGATATACTTCCTCCTTTCACTTGTGATTATGGCAACCACATAAAAATCGGAAAACATTCCTTTATAAACCATAACTCCACAATTCTTGCACAGGCAAAAGTAAATATAGGAAATTATGTAAGAATTGCTCCAAATGTTTCCATATATACCGTAGGTCATAACGAGCATCCTGAAAAAAGAGAAGCTGGATATTGCTATGCAAAGGAAGTAAACATAGAAGATAATGTATGGATAGGAGGAAATGTTATAATTCTTCCTGGTGTAACAATTGGAGAAAATTCTATAATTGGAGCAGGAAGCGTTGTTAATAAAGATATCCCAAGTGATGTTATTGCCGGTGGAAATCCATGCAAAATAATTAGAGAAATAAAAAAATAAAAGCGGTTATATACCGCTTTTTTCTATACTTGTAATATAGTCTGCTGCGCTTTAAAACTTCTTAATATATTTTCTGGAATATTTCTTTTATCAATTTTATTCCAGTTACAGCATACAAAATTTTTTATATCCATATCTTCATAGTAAATATCGGGGTTAGTTTCAAACCATGTTTTTGTAACGATGCATAAATAATACACATTATTTTCTTTGTCTTTAGTCCAAATCATATCTCCAGCATTGATTTTACTTAATATTTTTAAGGAGTTAAATGGTTTATTTGTGTATTTAGAATTGTCACATACTTCTTTCAAAATTGTTTCATCTTTATAATCTTTATGTACCTTTATATCTTCCCAACCTACACCTATTATGCCTTTCTCTTTACAAAATTTTATAACATCATCTTGTCCAAGGTTACAATTAAAGTCTGGATTTAAATGCATTCTATACACTTTGGTTTTATTATTCATATTTTTCCTCCCATTTTTTAACTACGCTTTATTTGATTAACTTAAATGTATATTGTTCTCCATTCATTTCAAGATGCAAGTAAGTTTCTCCATTTTCATTATATATTCTATAATCATATACTACCCCATTTTCTACGTTTTGAACCACATAGTCTCCAAGATAAAGTGCAAACGGCTCAATAACTAAATTACCTTGATTTTCGGATGCTCCGTTGCAATTATATGATGATTCAAAATTATACCTTTTATCTATCAATCCATATTGATAATCAATTTCCGTCAAGCTCATTTCCCACTTTACCTTTTTATCATCAAATTCAAATGTTTCTACCACATCACCTATAACAGTCATTTCCGAATTTTCATATTGTCTCTGCCATACACCTTCCAATTCCCTATATTTATTTGACTGATTTATATACATAAATGACAAAATGAATAAAGAAATTAATGCTGCTGCAATTATAATTCTTTTATTTATTTTAAATTTGTCCTTTTCATTATTATTTTGTACCTGTTGATCTACTTGTATATTTTCAAATACTTCTACTTTTTCTCCGCATTCACTGCAGACCAAGCTATCATCATCTATTCTACTTCCACAATGAGTACAATACATATCTAATTCCCCTTTCATTCCTTAGTTTAAAAATTCGTATGTAATCTTATATCCAAATACAACTTTTATATTAAATTCCTTACATGATTCAATAACTAATGGTATATCTATTTGTGAACAATTAAAAATATCTGAATTTCTATATATTGTTAAGATATGTTTACCTTTAAGTTTAGTAACAAATATTTTTACATCTTCTGCTCCCATCTTACCAATTTCTTCACCATCCAAATAAATTGTTCTCGGTGTTCCGATAAGATCATTTGGACTGCCGGCTATATATTTATTTGTAGATGTTAATTGTATTTTTATAGAAGTAAAGTTTTCATCACTATTAAAATTCTTTTGTTTATTTATCTCACCACAGTATTTGCAAAATTTAGATGAATACTTAATAACACGATTGCACTTATCACATATATAATAAAATTCATCACTCTTCTTTTTTTCTTCTATTTCTTTTTTCATCTCTTCTATTTTCTTATTTTTTCTGCATTGAATACTTTCTTTATCAAATTCAAATGCTTCTTTTTGAATTTTACGACTGCATAAAGAACAATAATACCAACCTTCCTTAACAATAGGATTCACCAATTTACAACATATAGGGCACATTATTTTTCTACTTTTTGACAAAGTAGTATTATACTTTTCGCTATAATTATCTTTATTAAGTTTACTTATTTTGTTTCCACAACAAGAACAGTATTTGATATTACTGCCTTTCAATTCTTTACCGCATTTATCACAAATCACAATCATACTAATTTAACCTCGTTATTAAAAATATGAAACTATAGTTGCCATAATTAATAAATAAAAAATAATATATGAACACGCAATGACGATTGATAGAATTGAAAATACTTGTCCTTTTTCTTTATCATTATTTTTTAACTGATTTAAAGAAATAACTCCCATTATCATTGCCAATATTTCTAATATTAAACCTAACAATCCAAAAAATAGACTTATAATAGAAACAACAAACCCACATATCGAAAGTACATTATAATTTTTTTCATCATTTACGCTTTCTTGTTTTGAAATCAACATTCCGCAATTTAAACAAATATCAGAATATTCTTTTATTTCAGCTCCGCAATTTGTGCAGTAATTTTTTGGTATACTTACTGCTTTCTCAACTTTCATACCACACTTTGTACAAAAGTTTCCATTTTCATTTAATTCATTTCCACAATTTTTACAAAAACTCATAATTTCTCCTATTAATTTTCTATAAATTAAATATCATCATACAAATCGATACTACTATACATCCTAACAGTGCTCCGTATACTACAGAACTATACCTTTTAGGCTCTTTTCTTTTTAGAATAAGAATAAGAATTGATATTCCTAAACCAATCAACCCTAAAAGTCCACCTAAGACACTTCCGGCAGAAAAATAAGCTAGATTAAACTCATCTTTTTTTAGTTTACTTTCAGGAATTAATATATTCCCACAATTAGGACATATGCTGATATTATTAACAATTTCATTTCCACATCTATTGCAATATTTCATTTTAAAATTTTCCCTTCAATTTTAATATCCACTACCAACCCATGTATAACTTACACCGTTAATATTAATCATATTATCCCCTGTAAGCCCCATATCAATCGTTACATGAGATGAATAACTATTTATACCTTCAAAACCTGCAAGGTCATATTCTATAATCCTTCCGCCTTCCTGTATACTTTTTATTGTTATTTCAGCAGAACTTTCATAACCTTTTTGATAATACTTTGAACCCTCTTTTACATACAGTATCATTGCATCACCTGTAACACCTGTTTCACTATACATACTCGCATATTCTGTTGGAAGCCATAATCCGAGTAAAGTCTGCATTACATCATCAACACTTATTTCTTCTTTAACAATAAAAGTTACTTCTTTTTTATTTTTATTTCCATTACTATCTGTTACCGATAAAGTTAATGTATATTCACCTTCTTCTTTTGTATTTACATTTCCGTTTTCTATATTCAAATTCTTTATATCAATATCCCCATCAAGATTATCCTTTATAGAAACAAATTTTGATATATCAAAATCTGATCCCTTTTTTATTGTTAAATCTTTGCTTGTATTAATTTCGGGAGCAGTTGTATCAACTACATTAAACGTACAATCAACTTCTTTTTCTTCTCCATTATTATCTGTAACTATATATGGAATTGAAATTTCTCCAAGTGTTTTAAAATTATACTTATCTTGTTTTGGCTTTATAGAATAATTATCTTTATATTTATCTTTTATTTCTACAAAATCATTTACCGATATATTTTCTCCTGCCTCAATATTTTCCTTGGTAACCTCAATAAAATTTGAAGGAGATTGTAATTTAAACATTATAAAAAATAAAATTCCCGAAATAATTAAAAGAGCTCCTATTAACACCCCAATCAGCTTCTTTTTCCTTAAAATAAATTCTTTAAAATTCTTTTTAGGAAATTTGTTTTTTTCAATATCATCTTTAAAACTTTTATTATTATTTTTTTCAGAAGTTTTTTTATCACATAAACATTTACAGCCACAATTCATACAAAAAATATCATTCTCACTTATTTCCTGCCCACAGTTTCGACAAAACTTTATTTTTTTGTTTACTTCTTTATTTATATCTTTGTCTTCTTCTTTTTTTAACTCATCATATATTTCTTTTTGATTTTCTGACATATTTACAATTCCCCTATCTTATATTGATATATATATTATTTATATAAATTATAGATATTATATCTATAATAGTCAAGAAATATTGATATCATCTATAAAAAATATATATTATATATTATTTGGGAGAAAAGATGTTAAAAATTAAAGAAATTAGGCAAAAAAGAAATATGAGCCAAATAGAACTTTCTACAAAAATAGAAATAAGTCAGGAAACAATATCAGCATACGAAAATGGAAAAGCATTTCCAAGTATAAAAACACTTATAAAGATTGCAAAGGCTTTAAATACATCTACAGACTATTTACTAGGCTTATCTAAATTTGACATACCCTCATATTATGCATATACAAATAACGAAATTGAAGAATCAATATTTTTAAATATATATTCTAAACTAACTTACGAAGAAAAAATAAAAGTTCGTGGATATATGGAAGGACTATTATATGAACATAAAAAATAAAAGCGGATATATACCGCTTTTTTACTTTTATATTACACCTATTTTTGTTGTAATTTTTGATACAAATTATCATCTATTTCATAAATTCCTTGATAAGGGCGCTCAATATAATATTTTCCCTTTTCTTCATAAGCAAATACTGTAAAATTTTCTTTTTTCACTTTAAAATCTACTTTAATATAATTATCAACCTTAGGTACATCTTGAACACTTTCTTTACGCGTTGGTTTAGCATCTCCCATTTTAGAAACAACATCATTTATCCATGATTTATCACTATGATATATTTTCTTTCCTTCAAACGATACATTAACATTATCTATATCACCTGCTTTTGGAAGACTTATTGGCGAAGCCGTCTTTGAACAACCTACGAAAAGCAAAGAACAAATTAAACATATCAATAAATATTTTTTCATAATTACATTTCCTTTTTATGATATGTCTTCATTATATTTATCCACAAATTTTTTTGCGTTGATACTATCTGAAATATAAAATACCTCCTCTCCTTTTATCTTTTGTCTATTTTCAGCTCCCTTACCAAGAATTGATATAACGACATTATCGTCAAGACTATCTTTAATAGCCTCTTCAATAGCCATTGTTCTGTCTTCTATTATCTTAACCTTTGATTTATCTTCTACATATTTTAGAATATCCAAGCAGATATCATTAAAGTCTTCATTAGAAGAATCATCAGTAGTCAAAATAAGTTCATCACAATTCATTTCACAAATTTGCCCAATATCTTTTCTCCTATTTATTGCTTTATCCCCCGTAGAACCTATTACGCAAATATGTTTTCTTCCCGGATATTCTTCGTGTATAAACTCAAAATACTTACTAAGGCTAAGTCCGTTATGAGCATAATCTACAACTATAATTTTTTTACCATCTTTTGTTTTATATATTTCCCCTCTCCCTTTTACTTTTACATTCAATATTCCTTTATATATATACTTATATTCAATTCCCAAAGTATCACATACGGCAATACATGCTACTGCGTTTTCTATGTTATATCCGCCTTTTAATTTAATACTGTAATCATATATCTTTCCGCCATATTTCACTTTAAAGGCATTACCCATATTATTTGAATTTGAAGATATTATCTGATAATCAGCCTTACTGCTTTTGCCATAAGTTATAATCTTATTTTTATCCTTATTTTTTAATGCATTTTGAACCTTATCAAAAGACATCAATTCTTCATTTATAACTATATATTCACTATTTTCTATTAATTTTAATTTTGATGAAAAATAGTCATCGAAGTTTTTATGCTCAATATCTGAAATATGATCATAACCTATATTCAAAAATACTCCTACATCAAAATTAATACCATAAACTCTGTTATATTTATAAGCAATGGAAGAAACTTCACAAACAAAATATTCCATACCTAAACTGGAAGCATTACTTAAAGTCTTATATACTTCCAAAGATTCGGGAGTTGTTAAAACGGCATCTCTTGTAATGCTACCATCAAAAGTTTTAATAGATGATATGATACCACAAGGAATATCACTTTTACCCAGCAAATACGTATCCAAAACGTTTTTTATAAAAAAGGAAGTAGTACTTTTCCCTTTTGTTCCGGTAACACCAATCTTTTTTAATTTTTCAACTTCTTTACCATAAAATATTTTAGACAAAACAGCAAGAGCCTTTCTTTCATCAGAAACTATTATGTAAGGAAAATCTTCAAAATGCACTTTTTCACTCACATATATAACAGCGCCCTTTTTTATCGCATCCTTTAGATATAACCTATTAAAATTAAATCCCTTGCATACAAAAATCTTATTTTCACAGTCCATTGTAGAATTATAACTTATACCATGAATTGCCTCCTTTATATTCAAATTTTTATAACTTACAAGAATTCCTTTCCGTGATAACTCCATTAAAATATCTTTGATGAATTTTTGCATGATTATTCCTCCATAAAAATACGTAATACTTTGTAATTTTTTATATAAAATATCATTAAATAATTACAAATTCCTTTTATAAAACCTTAACAATTTATAAACATTATTTTTAAATAAAAAAAAAACGGCAAAATGCCGTTTTAAATTATCTTACTTACCCAATCTTCAATTAAATCATAACTCACATTCAAATCTCCCCTGCCTGTAAGAATCTTTATGTCAGGTTTAGGTGAGCCATGATAGTCACTTCCTCCACTTTTATAAATATTATGTTTATTTGCATAATCGATTAAAAATTCTCTGTCTTTTATAGAATGTTTTGCATGTAAAACTTCTACCCCATCAAGCCCAAAACTTCTTGCATAGTCAAGCATTTTTTCAACCCTATCATGTTCCATATGATGAATACAAGGATGAGCAAAAAATGCCATTCCGTCTGCTTTGTGAATAATATCTATTGTCTGCTTTATTGTTTTAAAAAACCTTGATTCATCAACATAAAAACTACTTTTTTTATTTGCACAATTATCCCAAAAGAATGCTGAGGGATTCATAAGAGATGGATATTTTTTTATATTTTCTTCATGTCCTAATGCACTTATAATAGTTCTTTTATATCCCTCATTCTTTTCTCCGTCCTCTATTTTTAAACCATCATCAACTATAATTCCGTTTTTTCTAAATACATCAATATACTCTGTTAATAATTCTTTTTCTCTTTTAATATCCTCTTCTTTGGATTCAAGACTTTTTAAAATTTTTCTCATTTTCTCTATATCTATATTATATCCGAGTATATCCCTCATTTCACTTTCATAAGCACAGGAAAGCTCAACTGCAGGAATAATTTTTATTCCCATAGTATCAATGTCTTTTAAATCATCATATGCATTAACGGTATCGTGATCTGTAATAGAGATTAAACTTATATCTAAATCTTTTGCTTTTTGTATAATCTCTTTTGTACTGTCATCACCGTCAGAATTATTAGTATGTAAATGCAAATCTATATTCATAAAAACACCTTCTTTATTTTAATATTATTTTATCTACTTTATCTACCCAATCTTTAATCATATTATATGAAACTATTAAATCGCCTTTTCCTTTAACCATACTTATATCAGGTTTTGTTCCTCCGTGAAAATCACTTCCACCACTTTTATAAAGTTTATACTTTCTTGCAACTTCAGCAAGGAATAACTTATCATCAAAAGTATGCTGAGAATGCAATACTTCTATACCATCAACTCCACATTCCATTGCATGGTTTATAAGTAAAAGAGTTTTTAATTTTCCTATTCTATACATACATGGGTGAGCTAAAAAGGCAAGCCCTCCTGCTTTATGTATAAGGTCTATACCTTCCCTAATCGTAGGATATTCCTTTGATTCATCAACAAAAAACTTACTATCGCTATTTGAACAATAATTCCAAAAAAACATAGTAATTTTAGATATGAAAGGATACTTCTCTATATTTTCTGGATATTTTATAAGACTGTTATACATAACCATAAAAGCTTCACTTTTATTTCCTCTATTTACTTCAAGCCCATCATCAAATACTATACCGTTTTCTCTAAATACTCTTTTATATTCATTTAAAAGTCTTTTTTGTTTTTCAAGTTTTGCTTCTGGAGAATATCTTTCACTTACAAATTCATCTATTACTTTTCTATCAACGCCATATCCGAGAACATCTCTTATAACCCCTTCAAAAGAACATCCAAGTTCCGTTGCGGGAATGATGTTTATCGGTTTATCTAATTTAAATGTTGTATTTTTAATATCTTCATATGCCTTTACATTATCATGATCCGTTATTGCCGCATAATCTACACCAAGTTCATTCATCATGTTTATCATTTGAGCGGGAGTAAAAGTTCCGTCTGAATACGTACTGTGCATATGTAAATCTACTATTTTTTCCATAACAAACCTCATTTAAAATTTCTAAAATTATTATATATCAATATATTTCACTTTTCAATTAAGCAAAATAAATTAATATGCTATAATTATTTTATCACAATATACAATGTTTGGTATTTACAATGTAAAAAAGGAACAAATGTGAGAACACACAAAATTTATCCCAAAAAAACAGGAGAAAGAAGATGAAAGAATATATTTGCGAGAGCGAAGACATAAAAATCAGAAAATTACAAGATACCGATGAAGAACTTACAATGCTTGGGAAGTGGAGAGATGACGAAAGAGTAAGCAGATTTTACGGAGGTAGAGACAAAGATAACTCACTTGAAGGACTAAAGAAAAAATATCTTCCACGAATTCATGGTGAGGAAAATATGCAGTGCTGTATAATAGAATATAAAGGACAAGACAGCGGATATATACAGTTCTTCCCTTTAAAAAAGGAAGCATACAAAGAACATAAACTTGAAAATTATAAAAATGCCTATGGAATAGATATATTTATAGCAGGTCACATGGGCCATAGCAAAGGGCTTGGTTCAAAATCTTTAAAAACATTGTATACATACCTTTTTAACGAAAAAAATGCCGACCTTGTAGAAATATGCCCAAGAACAGTAAACGAAAGAGCCGTTGCCGCATACAAAAAAGCAGGTTTTACTCCTCATTCAAAACTTGAAAAAGGAGAATTCTTTGAAGGTAAATGGTACGAAGAAACAGTAATGATAATCACAAAATAAAAAAGACTTCATTAGAAGTCTTTTTCTATTACATTATAATTATTTTCTATTGTCTTTTTAACATCTATTCTTCTTTGATTTGAACTGCCAACAAAGGTTTTATTATATGTCTTGTTTTCAATTTCAAATTTTCCATCCATAATATAATCATTAAGTTCAATAAGTTTAAGTATATATGGATTTTTTTTATTCATTTCAAGCAGCTCTTCAAATCTAAATCCTGTATATGTTATTAAAGATAAACCTTTTTCCTTAATTTTCTTTCCTAAAAAATATAAACTTTCTGGCTGCATAAAAGGCTCTCCTCCGGAGAATGTAACTCCGCTTAAAAGAGGATTTTGCCCAATTGCATTTAGCACTTTTTCATGAGAAACAATTTGCCCTCCATTAAAATCATGAGTTTGAGGATTATGACATTCAGGACAGTTATGAGGACAGCCTTGAACAAAAAGCGTAAATCTTATTCCGGGACCGTCCACAATTGATTCTCTTACTATTCCCGCAATTCTTATTTCTTTTTCTTGATCCATTATAAAGTTTCCATTTCAGAGTTAAGTGAATGTTTTACTCTGTCTGATTCTTCTGCTCTTTTTGCATCGTTAAATCTATCAAGAGTTCCTACAAGGTAACCTGTTATTCTTCTTATTCTGTCGAAAGGAATAGGTTTTACTTTTGCACTTCTTCCAATAAAACCATCTTCGTCTGCATATAAATTAAGTTCAACAACTTCGCTGTTTTTTTGTTTTTCAACATCTTTAATATATGCTTTAATTTCTTCTTTTGTTAAATCTTTTATTTCTCCGTATACATATACGTTTGTTTCACCTATTTTTGTTTCATATGTTAGTTCTTTTGCTGTATTCATTGTTTGCCTCCTATAAACTTTCCATTTCAGAATTTAGTGAATGTTTTACTCTATCTGCTTCTTCTGCTCTTTTACCATTGTTAAATCTGTCTAAAGTTCCTACTAAATAACCTGTTATTCTTCTTATTCTTTCAAAAGGAACATCAGTATCATTTTCTTTTCTATGACAACATGGACATTCATCATATATTACACCGTTATATCCACAAACAGGGTCTCTGTCAACAGGATGGTTAATAGCACCGTAACCAAGTCCCATTTCTTTCATGCATCTTACTATTTTTTCAAATGCTTCAAGGTTCTTTGTTGTATCTCCGTCAAGTTCAACATATGTAATATGTCCACCATTTGTAAGTGCATGGAAAGGAGCTTCTTTCTTAATTTTTTCAAATGCACTTATTTCATATCCTACAGGAACATGGAATGAGTTTGTGTAATAATCTTTATCTGTTACACCAGGAATAATTCCATATCTCTTCTTATCCATTTTAACAAATCTTCCTGATAAACCTTCCGCAGGAGTTGCTATTAAAGAGAAATTCAAGTGAGTTTTATTTGTAACATCATCAAGTCTTTCTCTCATATGTGTAACAATTTCAAGACCAAGTTTTTCACTTTCTTCGCTTTCTCCGTGATGTTTACCAACTAAAGCTGTAAGTGTTTCTGCAAGTCCAATAAAACCAACTGTTAATGTACCATGTTTTAATACTTCACCTACAGTATCATCCGGTTTAAGGTTTTCTGAATCAAGCCATACACCTTCACCCATTAAGAAAGGAGAATTTCTTACTGTCTTTGAACATTGTATTTTAAATCTATGTAAAAGTTGATCTACACATAAATCAATTTTTTCGTCTAATGTTTGATAGAATTTATCAATATCTCCCTTTGCTTCAATGGCAAGTCTTGGTAAGTTAATTGATGTAAAACTTAAGTTACCTCTTCCTGTAACGATTTCTTTTGTCTTGTCAACATTAGCCATAACCCTTGTTCTACAACCCATATATGCAATCTCAGTATCAGGATCTCCTTCTTTATAATATTGAAGATTGAATGGAGAATCTATAAATGAGAAGTTAGGGAATAATCTCTCACTTGATACTTCCATTGCAAGTTTAAATAAATCATAGTTAGGATCTCCAGGATTATAATTTATTCCTTCTTTTACTTTAAAGATTTGAACAGGGAATATAGGAGTTTCTCCGTTTCCAAGTCCTGCTTTTGTTGCAAGAAGAATATTTTTTATAATCATTCTACCTTCACTTGAAGTATCTGTTCCATAGTTAATTGAACTGAAAGGAACTTGCGCACCGGCTCTTGAATGCATTGTATTTAAGTTATGTACCAATGCTTCCATTGCTTGATATGTTGCTTTATCTGTTTCTTTTAGAGAGCTTTTCTTTGTAAATGAAATCAATGTATCAATATCTTTATGAGCCAATTTATCTAAAGCTTCTCTTTCAAGCTTCATAAACTCTTCATTATCATCTAATTGTGGATAAAGTCCGCTTTTTTCTTCTATTTCTTTATATAATTCTTTTGCAACTTCTTCGCCGTTTTCCATGCCTGCAAGAAGTTCCAATGCTTTACCCATATTAGTTACATATATTTTCTTATAAGTTTTTTCAACCCCTGCAGCTAAATCATAATCAAATTTTGGAATACTTTGTCCACCATGTTGATCATTTTGGTTTGATTGAATAGCTATACAAGCAAGAGCAGAATAAGTTCTTATATCTTTTGGCTCTCTTATATATCCGTTACCTGTTGAAAATCCACCTTTAAATAATTTTGTTAAATCGATTTGACAACAAGTTGTAGTTAAAGTATAAAAATCTAAATCGTGAATATGAATATCACCTTTTGAATGAGCCGCAGCATGTTTTTCATCTAAAATAAACATACCATAGAAGTTTTTTGCACCTTCAGAACCATATTTAAGCATAGTTCCCATTGCAGTATCACCGTTAATATTGGCATTTTCTCTTTTTACATCATTTTCTATTGAGCTTTTGAAAGTTAAATCTTCATAAATTTTCATAAGAGTTGTGTTCATTTCTCTTACTTTATTTCTTTCGGCTCTATATAAAATATAATTTTTAGCTGTTTTGGCATGTCCGCTTTCAATTAATGTCTTTTCCACTATATCTTGTATTTGTTCAACAGTAGGAATAATATCAACATATCTTTCATTTAATATTTTATCAACTTGATCAGAAAGTTCTCTGGCTATTTGATAATCTTGTCCGCCAACAGCTTCCGCAGCCTTATAAATGGCCTCTGTTATTTTCCTTTTTTCGTATTTGCTTGTTCTTCCGTCTCTTTTTAAAATCTCTGTTACCATACTTCATTTTCTCCAATTATATATTAATAAAATTATATTTCGTACTGACCGTATTCAATTATATATTGTATATATAACTTTGTCAAGGATAAAAAAAACACAAGATATTGTGTTTTATCTCTTTTGCCTTACAATACAATGCTTTTATGTAATAAAATATTTTTATTGTTATGTTTAACATTATTTTATACTTTAATTTACTATCGTTTTTATTTTTTAATAACTTTTATCCAATAAAAAAAGACTAATGATTTTACATTAGTCTTTATACAATTTCTTCCATTTTATTTTGTCTTGAATAAGCTATCTGCAATGGGGCATACATAAGTACCCAAACAAATAATACAAGTGACAAAGCTGCAGGAATATAAAAATTTCCAAACACATTATATAGTATCTCAAGTGGAGAGCCTGGTGCAGGAGAACTTAAAAACATAAAATTTGTTCCCCACGCTTTATTCATAAAATATACGGGAACGGCAATTATACCAACTAACAATGCTGTCTTTGGCAAAACTTTATAATTAGGTTTTAATCTTCCACTATATAAAAGCATAAATACAAATACAACAAGCCATGCATGAATGGTAAAAGAATTTATGCATGAAAAATGAAGCATTGGATATTCTGTCCAATCAGGGAATAATAATGCTGCCATCGCTCCGGGAAGAGAAAGTGCATATAAATATTCACCGCAAATTTTCCCAGGTTTAAAAGCATACCAAAAAGTAAAAAATATTGATATACCGCATAAATGAAATGGTAAATGCCCAAGATTAAAAGTTCCTGCATAAATATGAATAATATCTTTAATTATTTCTTGTATAACTATAACTATTGCAAAAATTTTTAATATTTTATTTTGTTTTTCATAATCTGCTTTTTTAAACATACGACACATATAAACTATAAATAGCGTTATAGCAAAAAGCCATGTTAAATGCTCAACTCCATATGTATTCCATGTTAAATTTAAAGGTATGTCTTCTGGTCTTGAAAAAAAATATTTTAATGTCATTTATTCTAATCCTTATTTTTTATTGTAACAGTAAATTAAATAATTTTAATTTCTCAATTTTGATGTTACAAATACATTATAATACATTTTATTTTAATATTACAAAATTTATCTAATTTTTACATAAAAAAGAACTTCAAAAGAAGTTCTTTATATCATTTTTTCAAATTCATCTTCAGAAATTATTTTTATTCCAAGAGTCTTTGCTTTTTCTTCCTTACTTCCTGCATTTTCACCGGCAAGAACATAAGTAGTTTTTTTACTTACGGAAGAAGACACTTTACCTCCGTAGCTTTCAATTATCTTCTTCGCATCATTTCTCTTGTATTTGGATAATGTTCCCGTTAAAACGAATGTCATACCTTCAAACTTCAAATCTTCGTTTTCTTCATTAATATATTCCATATTAACTCCTAAAGATTTTAACTTACTAATCAAAGATATTTTCTTTTCATTATTAAAGAACTTTATAATTTCATTTGCCATCTTATCCCCTATTTCATTAATAGATATAAGATCATCATATGTGGCGTTCATTAAATTATCCATACTTTTAAATTCTTTTGCAAGAAGTTTTGCTCCCTGCTTTCCAACTAAATTTATGGACAGCGCAAAAATCAAATCTTCAAGAGAATTTTCTTTTGATTTTTCTATTGCTTCAATCATGTTTAAAACGGATTTTTCACCCATTTTTTCCATTTGTTCTATTTGTTCTTTTTTATCTTTTAATCTGTAAATATCGCTTACATCTTGAATTAAGTCCGCTTCAATTAAGTTTTCCAAAACTCTCTCTCCCAAAGTATCAATATTCATCGCATCCCTTGAAGCAAAATGAATTATTTCTCTGGAAATTTTAGCCGGACAGTCTATATTTACGCATTTTATTGCGCTTATGCCTTCTTCCCTTACAACTTCATGACCACATACAGGACAAGTCTTTGGCATTTCAAAGATTATTTCTTCACCATTTCTTTCTTCTTTTACGGAACTTACAACCTGAGGAATTATTTCTCCTGCTTTTTTTACTATAACTTTATCCCCTATTCTTATGTCATTGTCTTTTATATAATCTTCGTTGTGAAGAGTGGCACGACTTACAAAAGAACCGTCTATATTTACTCCTTCTAAAATTGCAACAGGGGTCAATGTTCCAGTTCTTCCTACATTTACAATAATATCCTTTAGTAATGTTTTTACTTTTGTTTCACTAAATTTATAAGCAATTGCCCATCTTGGATTTTTATTTGTAGAGCCTAAAATTTCTCTGTCTCTTAAATTATCAAGTTTTATAACAGCCCCGTCTATTTCATAAGGCAGCTTTTTTCTTTCCTCTTCTTTTTCATTTAAAGCTTTAAATATTTCATTTATATTATTAAACTTTTTATATTCACTTACTTTAAAGCCAAGAGATTTTAAGTAGTCAAGACTTTCACTGTGAGAAGAAAGTTCCACACCCTCTATATGCTCTAAGTTAAAAATAAAACAGTCCAAATCCCTTTTTGCAGCTACTTTTGAATCAAGCTGTCTTATTGAACCTGCTGCCATATTTCTTGGATTTGCAAAAAGACTTTCTCCATCTTTTTCTCTTTGTTTATTAATCTTTTCAAAATTATCTTTATATATTAAAACTTCGCCCCTTACGGTTAAATTAACATCTTTGTTTAATTTAAGAGGAATTGTTTTTATGGTCTTAACATTTAAAGTAACATCTTCACCAACTTCACCGTCTCCTCTTGTTGCTCCTGTTTTTAATATACCATTTTCATAAGTAAGAACTATAGTTAGTCCGTCAAACTTATTTTCCAATGTATATACAGGATTTTCTATTTCTTTTTTAACTCTATTATCAAACTCTAAAAGTTCGTCAAAAGAAAAAGCATTAGCCAAGCTAAGCTGCTTATACTCATGCTTTACTTTTTCAAAACCATCAAGAGCCTTTCCCCCTACCCTGTCGGTAGGGGAATATTCTTTTTTGTACTCAGGATATTCTTCTTCAAGCTTCATAAGCTTTCTAAGAAGCATATCATATTCATAATCAGAAATACTTGGATTATCTTCTTCATAGTATTTTCTGTTATGCTCCAATAATTCTTCTGTTAATTGTTCTATTTCTTTTTTTGCATCTACCATATTTTACCTTCTAAAATATATGAAGTTTATTACATTTCGTTGTTGGCTCGCTTCCTTTTATATAATACCTAATTTCTTTATTCGCAGTATCACACTTTTCATCATTAAATAAAAGTCCGCTGGCACTATCTACAGTAACCTGAGTAACAACTCTATTTTTATATTTATCCACTTCATCTTGTGGAATAGAGATAGTTTCAACTTCAAGTCTTGTAAAGTATTCTCTATCCGTTACATCAATATTATCTTTTACAACCAATAAACTAGTGTAATTTACTTCTTCTTCTGTATCTGAAGAAGAATTTTCACTTACATTTGCAATCTTACCAAAATCATCTATTTCATCTGTATTATTTACATATCTTGAATAGAAAGATGCAACTCCTGATGAAGAAATACCATATATAACATCATTTTCAGGTGTTCCAACCCAAATACTTGTTGCTAAATTACCGGTTACACCACAGAACCAGAAATCTTTATCATCATTTGTAGTACCTGTCTTACCAAATGTTTCATATTGAGTCTGAGCCAATGTACCTGTACCCGATGTTACAACACCTTTCATACATTCCACTATTGCTTCGTTTGCTTCACTTGTTCTTATACGTTCTGCTTTTGCTTCTTCTCTTTCATAAAGAACGTCACCGTCTTTTGTTGTTATCTTTTCAACAAAATAATAAGGATATTTTTCTCCGTCATTTGCAAATGTTGAATAAGCACTTGCAAGTTCTAAAGGTTTTAAACCATAAGTAAGACCTCCAAGAGCAAATGCATAGTTATTATCGTTATAAACAGCATTATCCTCAACATCTACAAGAGTAGTAAATCCAAAATCTTTTACTGCTTCGTATCCTGCCAAATTGCCGTTTTCGTCAGTACCCAGTTCCTCAAAAAGTCTTAAACATGCTGTATTTAATGAATTTGTAATTGCTTGTTTAATTGTTACTCTTCCATAATATCTATTTCCAGCATTCTTAGGTGAATATCCATAAAGATTAATCGGTCCGTCTTGAACCGTTGTATATATAGATTTATCTGGAAGTTCTAAATATTTAGATACATATAGAGGTTTTATTGTACTTCCCGGTTGACGAGGAGTATTTGCCATATCAATTGATGATTCCCCTCCATAATAAGCAAGAACCTTTCCATTAGAACCATCTACCGTAACAAAGGCCATATCGGCACTATCAGTAAGTCCATATGCTGACATAAACTCTTTTACACTTTTTATACCTGAAGTTTGCAAACTCATATTCATACTGCAATAAATCTTAAGTCCGTCTTGATTAATCATCTGCTCAACTTTTGCTTTTGCAGTTTCTTCGCTCATTTGATCCTTTTCAGTAAAACTTTTTACCAATACATCTTGTGCCTCGTCTAATACTTGTTGAGAATAAGCACCACAGCCCTCTCTTGTTCTACCGTTAAAACCTTTTTCAGAATCACCTTTTTTTATTGAAATCTTTACTGCTTTGGCTTCTTCACATTGTTCTTCTGTGATATATCCACTTTCTACCATTGAATCCAAAACTTCTTCTTTTCTTATTTTAGATTGCTCATAACCTGAATCAGTAGTTGGGTTGTAAACGGTAGGAGCCTGTGGAATACCGGCAAGTAATGCACATTCTTCTAAAGTTAAATCCTGAACGTGTTTTCCAAAGAATCTCTTTGAAGCTTCTTCAACACCGTATGTTCCTTGCCCCATAAATACATCGTTAAGATAAATTTCCAAAATCTCTTCTTTTGTAAATTCCTGTTCAAATTTTACTGCAAGTAAAATTTCTTTTATCTTTCTTGTGTATGTTATCTCATCTGATAAGAATAATCTTCTTACAACTTGTTGCGTTAGTGTTGAAGCTCCCTCATGAATACCATCACCTTTTAGATTAACCACTATAGCTCTTAATATACCTTTAATATCAAATCCGTGATGTTGATAAAATCTTCTATCTTCAACGGCAACAACTGCATTAACAAGATCATCAGGCATATCATCAATGGAAACAAGGGTTCTGTTTTCATCATAAACTTCACCAACCAACTGATTATCATCTGTTAAAATCTGTGTTTTAAGTTTAGGAGAATAAGTATATCCCGAAATATCAGGTAAGCTAAGGGAAACAGAAACAAATAAAGTTGCTCCCGCCAAAATAATACCAATTATAAAAATACCAATGATTTTTGTTAATGTTTTTCTCAATTTAGTACCCTTTCATTAAACAAATTATATTTATAATTTAATTATTTATCATTATTAAAAATTACAAAAAAATTATTTTTTTTAATTTATAATAATAATAATATAAAAAATGTAAAAAAAGAGGCTTTTAATGAATTATTCACAAAATTTTAATAAATTTCACATAATTATTTTATTCACCTTGATAACTTTATTAATATTACCACTTTTTATGCCTTTAGTAAATGGAAAGAATGAAAAAAAACTCACTAAAATAATGGGTGAAAACTGCGAGTGTAGCGCAAATCAAATGTATACATATCTAATAAAAAACAACGATAAAAAAGGCAATAATCCCATTACTAAAAAGTATGCACAAGACTTCGTCAAAACAACCATTAAAGAAGCAAAAAAAGAAGGTGTAAGAGCGGATATAGCATTTGCATTAATGATGCATGAAACAGGATATTTGAATTTTAATGGAGATGTAAAAAAAGAACAAAATAATTTTGCAGGACTTGGAACTACAGGAGGAGGAGTAAAAGGTGCAAGTTTTAAAACAATGGAAATAGGGATAAGAGCCGTAATTCAGCATTTAAAGTGTTATGCATCAACTAAGCCACTAAATGGCAAATGCGTAGACCCAAGATGGAATGATTCACTTAGAGGAAAAGCCATATATGTGGAATATCTTGGATACTCGGATAATCCTTACAAAAAAGGCTGGGCTTATCCGGGCAAAGGATACGGAAATAAAGTCTTATCTCATTTAAACAAAATAAAAAACATAAATAAAACAGAAGAAATGACAGAGGAAAATATTGTTTTACAAAGAAAAGAAGCAATAAACAAAACACTAAGCATATTATTAAACCTATTACTCATATACTTTCTATTCTTATTATTCCGTAAAATTAACAAGAAAGAGAAATATCCTCATAAAAGAAATTATCATAGATAAAATTAGAATTTTATAAAAAATTATTACATATTATACTTAATAACCCCATTGAATTTTACCATAAAAAAAGAACGGTTCCCCGTTCTTTTTTATTTTAGAATTATCTTATAGATACTATTATAAATTAGATTGTTTTCTCTTTAAACCTATTCCAATTCCAATAACACCAGCTAAACTTATAAATGATAATAACATGTATAATCCCATATTATTTTCATCAGAAGTTTTAACAGAATCTATATAGAATATATCACCTGTTCCATATGCTATTCTATCTCCGTCTTCAGGTACTATTATTGTTGGTTTCCAATAATCGTCTACGCCGTCCCCATCTTCATCAACAGGATCTCTATATAAATGATCTACATCTGCTTCACCGTCTCCATCTGTGTCTATATCTGTATCAGGTTTCCATACTCCATCTTCATTTCCGCCATCTGTACTTGGTTTCCATGTTCCGCTGTTGTCTGTATCTATGTTGATATCTGGCTTTTTATCACCATCTGTATCTACATTAATATCTGGATATCCATCTTCGTTTGTATCAACATTAATATCTGGTATTTTATCACCGTCTACATCTACATTAATATCAGGTTTTCCATCTCCATTAGTATCTACATTTACATCCGGATTTCCGTCTTTATCTGTATCGATATTAATATCTGGCTTTCCATCCCCATCTGTATCTACGTTAATGTTTGGATTACTTGTATCATAATCAGAATTACCATCTTTATCTTTATCTACATTTTTATCAGGATTCCAACTATCATCTACTCCATCTTTGTCAAAGTCATATCCAGGTCTATATCCATGTTCTATATCTACCTTTCCGTCTCCATTTGTATCTAATGAAGTATCAGGCTTCCATATTCCGTCTCCATTTCCACCTTCACCGCTTGGTTTCCATGTTCCGCTGTTATCTGTATCTACATTTATTTCCGGTAGCTTATCTCCGTTAAGGTCTATATTTACATCCGGTAATCCATCTACGTCTGTATCTATATTGATATCTGGAATGCCATCTCCGTCTACATCTATGTTAATATCCGGATTTCCATCCCCATCAGTATCTATATTTATTCCCGGATTGCTTGTATCATATTCAGGCTTATCATCTCCATC
>NZ_JAYFFH010000009.1:0-63371 GCF_036289385.1 Anaerofustis butyriciformans | reverse complement strand
AATCTCACTGACTAAATTTGCATATAGCAATTCATATCATCTTTTCTCTTTTATTCTTTTGTCTTATTATCTCGCCGCCTCTTTCAGAGTCAGCTGAATTATAATACCACATACTCAATATCTTGTCAACTACTTTTTAACTTTTTTTGTCATTTTTTTCATTGACTTCTTCTCGTATGCTTTTTCAGCTTACCGCTCGAAACAGCTTTGTTATATTATCACTTTATTACTTATCTGTCAATACCTTTTTTACAGTTTTTTACAATATTTTTTACAATTATTATTAATATTTGACTCTTACAATTTACATTATTTACATTTTAAAGAATTATATACCTTTATTTTATTATTTCACTTATCGCTTCGGCAATGTTATTTACTGTATCGCTAGCAATCATGCTTATAGAATTTATTTTTTTCTGTGCCAATTCTCCGGCTCTACCGTTTATATATGCAGCGCCTGCTGTAGAAAGCAATAAATCATCATTATATGCGCACACTGCGGAAATTATACCAGATAACACATCACCGCTTCCTGCAGTAGCCATTCCTACACAACCTCTATCTGTTATATATGCTTTTCCACCATTTGTTATAATAGTACTAGGTCCTTTTAATAACAAAATTACACCTTTTTCCCTTGCATAATTCATTGCTATTTTCAATGGATTTTCAAGTACTTCATCTATGGTAAGACCGGTTAAACGTGAAAATTCTTTTATATGAGGAGTCAGAATTAATTTACACTTTGTTTTTTCAAATATATTTTCATCCATCTTTGAAAGCATAGTTAATCCATCTGCATCAACAACAAGTTTGCCATCATAATTTTCTAAAATATATTTTAACACCTTATAAGTTTCATCACTTAACCCTACCCCCATTCCAAAAGCAACGAGCTTTACTCCTTTAATTAGTCCGTCAATTTCTTTTTCATCAAATTCTATTTCTCCGTTTTTATCTTTCAAAGGATAAAGAGTGCTTTCTAAAATATGAGATGTTACATCAGAGCTTATACTATCAGGCAACCCTACTTTTACAACGCCTGCACCCGAGCGCATAGCTGCATTAGCCATATATGCAAGCCTTATTGCTCCGCTGTATTTCTTACATCCACCTATTAATGCAATATATCCATAACTGCCTTTATTTGAATAATTTTTTCTTTCCTTAAAAATTTCTTTTAAATCATTTTTTTCAATTAAATAATAAGGTTCATCAACAGGTTTTATTCCAATATCACAGTTCACTTTATTTTTTATTACGTCTTTTGCCATATTTAAAAAGTGTCCTAATTTATAATCCCCAATGGAAACAGTTAAATCAGATTCAACACATAACGAACTCATACCGCTATCTCCGTTTAGACCACTATTTATATCCACTGAAACGACATATGCACCGCTTTTATTGATTTCATGGATAATCATACCTGCTAAACCTCTAACATCTCCCCTAAAGCCTGTGCCAAGTATACAGTCAACTATCATATCATAATTTTCAAAGGTAGTTTCTTCACTGCATATTTCTACTTTTATCCCTGCTTCAACACATTTATCAAAATAAAACTTCCCATCTTCTGAAAACTTTTCTTTTATTAAAAATATGGTACAAGGAATATTGTTTTCATGTAATAAACTTGCTATAACATATCCGTCTCCTGCATTATTACCACTGCCACATACGACTGCAACACTACCTTTCCATTTTACGCTTTTAAATACTCCTAACCCTGCTTTATACATAAGTTCCTTACTTGAAATATAATTTTCTATTGTATAAGCATCGCTTTTCCTCATATTTTCAACAGATAAAACTTTTATCATTTTTAAGCTCCTTTTAAACTTATATATATATTTTATCATATTAACAATATATAAAATAAAAAAGATTGTTAAAAACAATCTTTTAATACTTTTTTTATTTTAATATACATAATTTTTAAACCTTTCAATTAACCAATATAGTATTCCCCCAATCATATATGCAGCAATATCCCATATATCAGATACTGTATCAACCCTATAAATTGGAGTAATATATTCCCAAAAAACTCCACAAATGAATAAAAACAATTCAATTTTACACAAACTCAGAACCTTCTTTTTATTAAGGGATAAAATAATATTACAATATGCTATAAACACTGCTCCCCCAATAATATCATTAAAATAGCAAGATAAAAAAGTCCCTATTAAATTCATTGGGATAGTATTCTTAAAAATTTGATTAATAAAATATAACAATAAAAACAAAAGAATTACAACTATATTTTCTTTTTTGCTCATTACCCAAAAATGGAAAATATGACTAGAGCAACAATCATTGCAAAAACCGTTGTAAGAAATGATCCACAACCACTATTACCTTCCAATTTAACCTCCTTGCTAATTATAAACAGATTATTTTTATATTTTAATTAAAATAATATTAAGGTTGATAAAACCCGTTTTCAGAATCCCATTCTCCGGATTCATATCCTTCTTCCATACCATTATAAAAATCTATCATTTCATCTTCAGTATATGTTTCACCTGTACTTGGGTCTTCGTATGTAGTAGAGTTATCATAAGTACTTGAATCATCATACGAACTACCGGAACCTCCTCCACACCCAGTTAACATTAATAACATTGACAAAAACAAACATAAAATAAATTTTTTCATAATTTCCTCCTTTTATTATTTATTATATTTTAACTAAGAATAAATTATCATAAGGATCATATCACCTCTATTATCTTCTTCTACACACTCTGTTAATAGAATAGCCATACGTGATGTATCATTAATATAAGTAGCTGTATCTTTTAAATCACCTTTCTTCTTAAACCCCTTTGAAAACAGTAATTGTTCATATGCTTCAAAAATTTCATTATTTTGTTTATTATCCTCAAAATAGTAGACATATGCGCCTGCCTCACCATCAGTCAGACTTGCTAATAGTTCAGATTCATAGCTATCCTCATCTATTCCAGATATTGCGCCAAAATCAGGAACATCTTCTGTATAAGAATAGGTACATTGCTCATGCTCTGTACAAAATCTAGTGTCAGATTCTGCCCCGGCATAACATCCTGGAGTAAGACATGCATGGTCTTTACAATACTTATAGCCTTCAATCGGTTTATTCATACAAGATTTATTAGCACATAACTCTATAGGATGAAAATCTAAAGTATCACAAGCATTAAAGATATTTTCAAATTCCTTTTCATCAAAATATTTTTTAGTAGCAACTCCATAAATAACAAACAACCTATTTTTCAAATATAAAACCCTTCCCGTAAATAATTCATTATTAGAATTAACATAAGAATGAATTTTATAAGCCTCAGTACAACCAGAAACAGTAATACTTGTATAATCACTGTCATGAGATGTAAAATCTTTTTTTACGGTTTTTAATATATCTTTCTCATCAATTTCACCATAATATTTTATATATAATGTTGCCACTTTTTTATCTTTAACTTGATATGTTGCATAAGCATTATATAAAGAACCATCTACAACTTGATCGTTTTCTTTATGTACAGACCAACCTGCAGGAGCATAATACCTTAAGTTCGCAACCCCCGCTGGTGTTGCCGTATTTATATCAAAACAGCCTTTCATCAGTTCTTTAGCATTAACATTGATTATAAAAAGAATTACAAAAAATACAGATACAATACCTAATAAAATTTTCAAGCTAAGGTATTTATTTTTTTTATCTTTTACAGTCGATATTTTTTCTTTTTCAGAACTTTTTTCCTCAGAAATCCCTTCTTCAAAAACTTTATTTTCTATATCCTTTGTGTCACTTTCTTCTTTATCATCATCATTCTCTTTACTAAATATATATCCACATTTACTGCACTGATTTATATTATCAGAATACTCCGTATGACATTCAGGACAAATCAAACTACAATTTTCACTTTTATCAGATTCATTTGATATTACATTCTCAATATTATTTGTAGAATTTTCAATAGAATCATTATCATTTCCCTCATTTAATCGATCATCGAAACTTTTATTCATTATTTCCCCTCCTGTATATTTTATAAAATACTTTTTTTTAAAGACTAAATTAACAAACTGCAAATTACAAAATTAAACTTATAAGCATATCAAAAATTAATGATTGTATAATCGAAAATTCCTTTTGTCATAAATTATTATCTAATAAGTTAAATAACCTTAAATATAATAAAATTACAAATTTATATATAATGTAACAATGAAAAGCTATTACAAAAATACCTATAAAAATACAAAAAACATAAAAAAAACGAACAACAATACAATAATCTTCTATATTTGTATTATTATTCGTATGTCACAAAAAGTATACTATATATATCATAAATTTTTTTAAGATTCAAGCAAAATTACTAATTTAAACACTTAAAACCTACAAAACATCTAAATTTCTCTAATTATTTAATTTTGATTTTTCCAATAATTCAATTTCGGCAACATATCTTTCATATATTCTCTAACCTGCTTCTTAGTATAGTTTTCTATGTACATATGCTCTACACAAAAATCGATAAGCTCATCAATATTATGATAAGTAAATTCCCCTTCATTATAACACCATTTACAATACTCTTCGTTAAATTCACCATTAGGTTCTTTACTTATTATAGAATCATCAAGAGGCATACCACAGCACTGACAAATAAGTTTTATAGGAGAACCTAAAAGAGTATTAATTGAAACATTAAAAACATTTGATAATAATTTTAGTGTTTCAGTATTAGGCAGAGTTTCTCCCATTTCCCAACGAGATACTGCCTGTCTTGTAACATACACCTTATTTGCAAGTTCTTCTTGAGACATTCCTTTTTCTTTTCTAAGTTTATAAATAATATCTTTTGTATCCATATTAATAACCTCCACCTTTAAAAGCATTATAATATTAATACAATCTTCTAACAAGCAACTGTTTGTTGCTGCAATTGATTATATATAAATATATGACCCCATAAAATTTATAAATAAAATTACTTTTCCATAACATAATTAACAAGAATAATTCCCTGCCTGTTTATTTGTTGTTTTTTCACAACTTTATACCCTCTTTTTTCAAAGAATGTTTTTGCTGTAATTGAGGAATGAGTTACAATTTTTTCATTTACATATTTTTCTAATAAATCACAAATAGAACTTCCAATCCCAACACCTTGATACTTTGAATGAACATACAAGCGGTCAAGATATCCCGTTCTATCCATATCTCCAAACCCTACAATCATTCCATTATTAGTAGCAACCAAAGTAAAATGTTTCTCTAATGAACTATTCCACTTTTCTAAATCTTCTTTTCCCGTCGCCCATACATCTAACTGTTCTTTGGTATAATCTTTTTTATTTATATTATGAACCGTATCATAAAATAACTTTATTACTTCTTCACAGTCTGAAGGTCTATACTTTCTTATTTTCATTTTTCTCACCGTTTAAAATTATAAAAATAGACAGCTTGTATTACCAAGCTGCCCACTTATTTTAATTTATGTCTTAATATAATTTTGCACCTGCAGGGATTTTATCATCTACCATTAATAGATTTAATCCTTCTTTTCCATCTTCTTCGTGTACTGCAGATATAAGCATACCTTCAGAATCAATCCCCATCATTTTTCTTGGTGGAAGATTTACTATTGCAATAGCTGTTTTACCTATTAATTCTTCAGGATTATAATAATCACGAATACCGCTTAAGATTGTACGTTTACGGTCTGTTCCATCATTAAGAGTAAATTTTAAAAGTTTTTTACTCTTTGGAACTTCTTCGCAGTTTTCGATTTTTACAGCACGGAAATCAGATTTTGAGAATGTTTCAAAATCTACCATTTCTTCAAAAAGAGGTTCGATTTTTACATTTGAAAAATCAATCTTTTTATCCTCTTCTTTTACTTCTACATTAGATTCACTAACTTTAGTATTTACACTGTCAAGTGGTTTCATTGTTGGGAATAAGATTACATCTCTTATTGAACTTTGATTTGTAAGAAGCATTACAAGTCTGTCTACACCAACACCTACACCGCCTGTTGGAGGAAGTCCAACTTCAAGAGCATTGATAAAGTCTGTATCGTATGGATGAGCTTCTTCATCCCCTGTTGCTTTCTTTTCCATTTGTGCTGCAAATCTTTCTCTTTGATCAAATGGGTCGTTAAGTTCGCTAAATCCATTTGCATATTCATGACCTGCAACAAATAGTTCAAATCTTTGAGTATATCTATCATCATCAAGACATTTTTTAGCAAGTGGAGAAATTTCAACCGGATTATGTGTTACAAATGTAGGTTGAATTAAATTTGCTTCACAATGTTCTTCAAATAATTCTTCGATAATTTTACCAATTCCCCAATCAGGTTCAGGTTCTACATTTAATTTTTTAGCTTCTTCTCTTGCAACTTCAATATCTGTTATTTTATCAAAATCAACACCTGTTGCTTCTGTTACTAAATCAACCATTTTAGCTTTTCTAAATGGTGCTTTAAGAGAAATTTCATGTTCTCCATATGTTATTGTATCACTGCCTACAGTATTTGTAGAAATGTAATCAAACATCTTTTCAATCATTTCCATTACATCGTTAAAATCTGCATATGATTGATATGATTCCATAGTGGTAAATTCTGGATTATGAGTAGCATCCATACCTTCGTTTCTAAAAATTCTTCCTATTTCGTATACTCTGTTAAATCCGCCAACAATAAGTCTTTTTAAAGGAAGTTCCGTAGCAATTCTCATATACATTGGAATATCCAAAGTATTATGATGAGTAATAAACGGTCTTGCATTTGCACCTCCCGCAAGCGTTCCAAGAACAGGAGTTTCAACTTCAATAAAACCTTCTCCATCCATAAAATCTCTCATGCATTTTACGATTTTTGAACGCATTAAGAAAACATCTTTTACTTCAGGGTTCATTATTAAATCAACATATCTTTGTCTATATCTAAGTTCAGGATCTTTAAGTCCGTGGAATTTTTCAGGTAAAACTTGAATAGATTTACTAAGCATTGTTACCTTTTTAACTCTAACAGAAATTTGACCTCTTTGAGTTTTAAATACTTCTCCGTCTATTCCAAGAATATCCCCTATATCGTAAGATTTAATTAAAGCATATTCTTCTTCGCCAACAACATCTTTTTTTATGAAAAGTTGAATTTTATCAGTTGAATCCATTAAATCATAAAAACCAACCTTACCTTGTCCTCTTTTTGACATAAGACGACCTGCAATTTTTACTTCCTTGCCGTCGTATTCTTCAAACTTTTCATTAATATCTTTACATAATGCATTATATTCAAATCTGCATTCTTTATAAGGATATTTTCCTTGAGCTGTAAGTTCTTTAAATTTATCAATCTTTACTTTAACTACTTCAGGAACATTTTCATAAAAATCACTACTCATTTATCATCTCTCCATTCTTATTCTACTTCTAAAACTTTTAAATCAACTATTCCATCAGGAAGTTTAACCTTTGCTACTTCTCCAACTTTTTTACCTAAAAGAGCATTTCCAATAGGAGATTCATTTGAAATCTTATTGTTGTCTAAGTCTACTTCTTCACTTCCTACAATAATATATTCAACTTCTTCATCAAAATCAGTATCATAAACTTTTACTTTGCTTCCAAGAGAAACAACATCTTTTGTTTTTGTTTCATCATCAAAAATTAACGCATGTTTTAATTTATATTCAATTTCTCTTATTTCGCCTTCAATAAATCCTTGTTCTTGTTTTGCTTCATCATATTCAGCATTTTCACTTAAATCTCCGAATTCTCTGGCTGCTTTGATTTTCAAAGCAACTTCATGTCTTTTTTCGTCCTTTAAGTAATTTAATCTTTCTTCTAATTCTTTATATCCTTCTTTTGATAAGATTACTTCTTTACCAGTCATCAAAACTACCTCTTAACTATATTTTCATTTATACTAATGGACTTATTATAATAACTCAAATTAATCATGTCAAGAGCTTAAACCCATTAAAAAACCGCATTTTTAAAGATTTTTTATGTAAAAATTCCTCTAAATTAATATTTAATATATCTTTTTTGTCGTTTGCATTATTTTCTAATAATATAAGACCTTTTACAAAGGATAAATCAAAATAATCAATATCTATATTTTGAATATTAAAACCACTTGGAATAATTTTTACATCGTTAATTATCCTCTTACAATCTATATATTCATTCTTTTTAAATAAAGAAATATAATTTTCACATTCTATATGATTTATTTTATCGCTTAACATCTCTTTGCTTAAATCAAATATATAGTCGCATTTTTTCATTGAAGATATACTTTTACTTACATATATACTGCTTCCCGTATCTTTTAGAATATTACTTGCAATATTTTCCCCAATATAAGGATTATTAACAAAAAATATTACAAGTGGAAAATATTCACAAATCATCTTTATATATTCATAATTTGTATTTTTATCCAAACAAACCCCAACCTGTATTTTTTGTGCATCTTTTACCATTTTTTTTAATTTTAAAAAGAAAGCAATAAAATATATATCTTCATCATGAATATATGGAATATTGCACATTGAAAAATATTTTACATTAAAATCTCTCGGAAGACATATAAACCCCTCTTCATTATCAAAATAATTATTTATTAATCTTAAATTCCTATTTGATATGAAATTATTAAAATCCACCAAGAAAACACTCCCCACAACTTTAAAGGAACCGTTTTTAATTAAAAAAGGACCTTTTACTCTCCTTTGTTTAAAAATCATTTGATACAACCTTTCATACAGATTATTACACTTAGAACAAGGAAATTTTTCCTCATACTTATCAATATCCAGCATATAACATAACTTCATAGGCTTCTCCTTCAATTATCTTGTTTTAATGTTATGTTTTTTATGATAGAATAATCACAGTAATTCAAATTTATTATAAAAAGAGGTCAATTTTAATGAGTAATAATCTACCAATAGGCATTTTAGACAGTGGAGTGGGAGGACTTACCGTTTTCAAACAAACAGAAAAACTCCTACCTAATGAAAATATAATTTACATAGGCGATACAAAAAGAATGCCTTATGGAAACAAAAGCAAAGAAGACATAATTAAATATGCAAATGCAATGATAGCTTTTCTTGAAAAACATCATGTAAAAGCTGTTTTACTTGCCTGCAATACTATTTCATCTCATATTAAAAGTCTTAATGCAAATGTGCCTTTATTTAGTATTGTTAAAGCAGGAAGCGAATATGCCCTAAAAAAATGCGAAGAAGAAAATGATAATTTAATCGGGCTTATTGCAACAAAAGCTACCGTAGAAAGCGGATCATATAATAAAGAAATTCATAAAGTAAACGAAAATATTAAAATTATATCAAACGACTCAACAAGACTTCCAAAGGTAATAGACTCTCAAATCGAAAATAAACCCTTACTTAATGAACTTATAAAAGAATGTATACAGCCAATAGTAGATCAAAACAAAGATGTATCAAAATTAATTTTAGGATGTTCACATTTCCCAATAATAGAAAGTGAAATAAACGAAATATATAAAAACCTTACTCTTTTAGACCCTGCGGAACAAATGGTAAGAAATGTAAAAAAATATTTGGAAGACTATGATTTCTTAAACGAAACAAAAGAAAGCTATAAATCTCTTTATACAACAGCAGATATTTTAGAATTCGTTTCATATATAAAAAGATTAAAAATAAACATAGACAAACTTGAAAAAATAAAATTATTTGAGGATGATTAATAAAGAAAATGATTAATATAATAACCAGTTACATTGAAGAAAAAGCCTTTTTCAAAGCCAGCAGAGATATTAAGAGAACTTTAAAAGAGAATAATGAAATAAATAAAATTCTCTTTTTAGTTCCGGAACAATTTACAGTAGAAGCAGAACGAATGCTTACAGATAAATTAACAGCAAAAGGACTTATTGACATTGAGGTTTTAAGTATTAAAAGACTTTCAAACAGAATACTTACAAAGACAAAAAGCGAAGTGCCAAAAACCTTAGACGAAAGCGGGAAAAGCATGGTTCTTAGCTTTATTTTAAATGAATTAAAAGAAGAACTTATATGCTTTAACCGACTTACAAATAATGCATCTTTTAACGAAAATGTATGTGAACTTTTTTCTGAACTCAAGAAAAACAATGTAACCGGTGAAGATTTAAACCCGGATAAATTTTCAGATGAAGAAAATAAGAATAATTTCCTATATAAAAAGACTCATGATATTCATAAAATCTATGAAAGATATAATAACTTTTTAGGCACTGATTTTTGGGATGCTGACGATTTAACATTTCATGCAAGCCAAAATTTAGATAAAGCAAGATTTTTGGATAACAGCGAAATTTACTACTTTGGTTTTGAGTCTTTCGATAAAAACATTTATTCTCTTATAGAAGCTATAAGCAAAAGGGAAATTAATCAAACTTTTTTATTTACCGCAAAAGATGATATAAAAAGCTCCCCTGCTTATAAAATAGTAGAAAATACAATATATAAGTTACATAAACTTGCAGATAAATGCAATGAAGAATTTAATATTCAAACACAAAATGAAGAAGAAAAAGAAAAAGATTTAAAATTCCTTGCAGATAATATTTTTTCATATGACACAAAGGAATATAAAGACAAAGTAACAAATATTGAAATTTTTAAAGCCTCAAGTCTATACGAAGAAGTTGAAAATACAGCAATAAATATCTTAAAGCTTATAAAAGAGGAAAATGCTTTATATAGAGACATACAAGTTTTGCCTTCAGATTACGAAACATATAAAAATGTCATAAGTGAAGTTTTCAATAAATATAAAATAAATTACTTCTTAGACAATACATCAAATGTAATAGACACAAATATATTAAGAGGAATAATAAAAATATTAAATATAATAAGCAGTAACTTCCAAACGAACGATATAATTTCTTTTTTAAAAACAGGGCTTACAGATTTATCAAAAGACGACATCGAAACCTTTGAAAATTATACTTTGGAATTTGGCATAAAAGGAACAATGTGGCTTAAAGACTTTAAAAGAAACAATAAGTTTAATGACTATAATTTAGATTATTTGAATGAGAAAAAAGATGCATTTATTTTACCTCTTATAACTTTAAAAGAAAACTTTAAAAATACTAAAAATGTAAAAGAAACAACTACTGTATTTTATAAATTCTTAAAAGATTTTGGATTAGATGAAAAAATAAAAAGAATAGTAAAAGACTTTGAAGAAAAAGATGACTATACAAATGCAAATAAATACGCACAAATTTATAACAGCATAATAAATATATTTGAACAGCTTTATAACTTCCTTGGCGAAGAAAAACTAAGCTTAAAAGAATATGCAAAAATAATGGAAAGCGGATTTAAAGCATTAAAAATAGGTATAATCCCATCAACCATAGACAGCGTAAATATCGCTACTTTATCACGTTCCAGAAGCAGCGACATAAAATATCTTTTTATTCTAGGTGTAAATGACGGCATACTCCCAACAAACTTTGCCCAATCAGGAGGTATTTTTTCTAACAAGGAAAAACTTCAAATAATAGAAAGCGGAGTAGAAATAAGAAGTACAAATGAATATAAACAACAGGAAGAAAAATACTTTTTGACATCGTTGATTTTAAAAACACAAAAACACATTTATTTTTCTTATCCTATACTTTCTCCTTCCGGTGATGAATTGACCGAAAGTTCTATTATAATGCGAATAAAAAACATTATGCCAAACATTAGAACAAAAACTTTTAATAAAGATAATTTAGATGATAATTTAAGTTTAATATCAAATTTTGATGCTACATTTAAACATTTAATAAATAATAAAATTAATAAAAGTGAAAACAACGAAGTGAATAATCTTTGGGAAGAAGTTTATGATATTTATAAAAATGATAACTTGGGAAAAAATTATATTGACATAATGGAAAGCGCTATAAACTTTAGTAACAACTCAGAAATTTCTAATAAGAAACTTATTAATGAAATATATAACGGCAAAATGATAACCAGCATAAGCCAGCTTGAAACTTATGCAAAATGTCCTTTCAGTTATTTTCTTTCATATATAATCTCCCCAATTGAACGAAAAAAACTTGAATTAAACAGCCCGGATATAGGAAATATCTTACATGAGATTATATACGTTTTCTCAAATAAAATAATAAATAATGAAGTTGACGTAAACAAAATTACTTCAAAAGAACTTAATGATTTAACAAAAGAAATAACTAAAGAAGTAACAGAAAAATATTCAAAAGGGAAAGTAAAACAAATTGTAAACAGTGCTTATTTTAAGAAGAAACTTCTTAGAAATTCTTCCTTTGCCCTTTCAAATATAGTTACACAGTTAAGAAGAAGCAATTTTCACATTTCAAAATGCGAAAGTGAATTCGGTGAAGATAAAGAAAATGATTTAAGCTTCGTAACAAAAGAAAACAATATTGTAAGCATTAAAGGGAAAATAGACAGAATAGATACTTATAAGGCTGATGACGGAGAATATGTAAAGGTAATAGACTATAAAACAAAAGGAGAAACATTCGATTTCTCAAAGAGTTATTATGGAATAAATATGCAGCTTCCAATATACCTTGCAGCAACAACATTAAATAATAATAGCGAACCTGCCGGTGCATTATATTTTAGAATCTCACCTGAAATAACAAACGTAAAAAATTCAGAGGATTTAAAAACATTAATAGATAAAGCAGAAGAAAACCAAATTGACGGAGTTGTTATTGATAATACGGATATATTAAATAATATTGACGATGATGAAAACAACGGAATAGTAAAGAAACTTAAAAGCAAAAGAAATAAAGTTATTCCAAAAGAAGATTTATCAAACTTAATAAATCATGCTACGAATTTAGCAAAAGAAATTTCCGATAATATTATAAATGGTAAAATATCAATAACTCCATATAAAAAAGCAAATGAAACACCATGCGAGTATTGTAAATATGAAAACATATGTCATTTTGATACTTGCTTTAAAGATAATAAATTTAATGAACTACCAAAAGCAAAAGCAGAAGACATATTAAAACTTATAAAGGAGGAAAGTGAAAGTGAAATGGACTGAAAGTCAATATAAAGCAATAAATAACGACGGAAAAAACCTCCTTGTAAGCGCAGGGGCAGGCTGTGGTAAAACTGCAATTTTAACAAACAGAATAATAAGATTAATGCTTGAAAATAAAATCGACATTAATAAATTTCTTGTAGTAACTTTTACCAATGCTGCTGCAAACGGAATGAAAGAAAAAATAAGAAAACTTCTTTATGAAAAATTAAAAGAAGAAAAAAGCGACAAAAAGTTTTTATTTGAACAAATTTCAAATTTAGAAAGTGCAAATATCAGTACTCTTCATTCTCTATGTATAAATATTATAAGAGAATATTACCATATTGTAGAAATAGACCCATCTTTTCAAATAATAACGGATACAAATGTAGACATGCTTATGGATGAAGCTTTTGAAAAACTGTTTAATGATAGATATGAAAATAATGATGAACAGTTCATTCAAACCTCATTAAATTATTCTTTTTCACGTACAAATGAAGACTATTTTAAGGAACAATTAAAAAGCATATATACTTTTATATACAATAGACCATCTCCTTTTAAATGGCTTCATGAAAAAGTAGAATTTTTCAATCAAAACGAAGAAGAGCTTAAAGAAAGTCTTGCCTTTAAAATAATTAAAGAAGAAGCTTATGACGGAATTGAACTTTCTTTTAATCTACTAAATGAAGCTTTGGAAAAAGCAAAATTTTACAAAGCAAATGAAAAATTAATAGACTTATTAAATGAAGAAGTTAATAATATAAAACTTTTAAAAAGAGATTTTGACAATAATTCCAACAAAGTTTTCAGCTTAAAAATGGGTGATATATTTAGAGCAAGAATTGTAGGAACAAATAAACTCGATCCCCAAATAAAAAATGAAATAACACAAAAAAGGAATTTAGCAAAAGATACAATAAAAAATATCATAAATAATTTATATGCTTTTTCTATTGAAGATATGTTAAAAATCAACAATAATCTTTATCCTCAAATGCAGACAATCGAAAAAGCTTTGATTGATTTTGATTATTACTATAAAGAAATAAAAAAGGAAAAGGGTGTTTTGGAATTTAATGATATTGAACATCTCTGCCTTGAAATACTTAACAATGAAAATGCAAGAAAAGAAATTGTAAACAAGTTTGATTTCGTTTTTGTAGACGAATACCAGGATACTAACCTTGTACAAGAAGCAATCATAACAAAAATCATTAAAGAAAATAATCTTTTTACCGTAGGTGATGTAAAACAAAGTATATACCGTTTCAGACAAGCAGAACCTGAAGTATTCATAAATCGTTTAGAAAGATATGAAAAAGAAAATGATATAAACGAAATAATATATATGAATACAAATTTTAGAACAAATAAAAATATCATATCAGGAATCAACGAATTATTTTCAAAAATAATGTCAAAAGAGATAGGTAAAATAGACTATAACGAAAATGAAAAGCTTATCCCTGGAAGAGATGAAGAAATAGAAAGTAAAATAGAACTTCACTTTTTAAAAGAAAATGAAAATGATAAAGATTATTTTGACAAACCTTTAACAAATGACGAAAAAGAATACACATACCTGGCAATGTTAATAAACAATTTAATAAAGCAAGATATATATGATAGTGAACTTAAGAAATTCAGGAAAACAAAATTTTCTGATATTTGCATTCTAGCAAGAAGTGCCAATACAAAAATAAAACCTTTAAAAGAAATATTTAACAAATATTCAATTCCCGTAAACAGCGAAAAAGAAACGGAATATTTTAAAACACACGAAATATCAATAATTAAAGACTTCTTAAATATAATAAATAATTTCAAAGACGACTTGTCACTACTTGGAGTTATGAGAGGTCCTATTTTTAATTTTTCCACAGAGGAACTACTGGAAATAAAATTATACTCAAAAGAAAAATATTATTATAAATGCGTTGAAAATTTCACTAAAGAAGAAAATGACAATATAGAACTTAAAAATAAAGTAATAAATATGATAAATATAATAAACGAATATAGCTCTAAAAGTCTATATATGTCTGTCAGTGATTTAATCGAAGATATTTATGAAAAGACTTCTTTTACAGAATATGTAAAAGCTCTTCCTTTTGGTAATATCAGAGAAAACAACCTTAAAGCACTTATTACCAAAGCAAAAGAATACGAAAACTTTTCAAATGAAGGTTTATATGGATTTATTAAATTTATGGACTATGCAAAAGAAAGAAATGAATCAGGTATAGCCTTAAATGAAAACAGTGATAACAGTGTAAAATTCACTACAATCCATGCAAGCAAAGGACTTGAATTTCCAATAGTTATTTTAATGGATACAAGCAAGACTTTTAATGAAAGAGACCTAAAAGAAAATATCGTTCTAAATAAAGATTTGGGACTTTGCCCTAGCCTAATAGATTTAGACAATAAAATAAAAATAAACAGTATTTCAAAAATTGCCGCAAATGAACTTGAAAAACAAGAACTAAAAAGTGAAGAAATGCGTTTACTTTACGTTGCCCTTACAAGAGCAAAGGAAAAATTAATAATAACATCAAAGGCTAAAATTGAAGATATCTTAGAAAAAATACCTAAAGAAATAACAAGGGCAAATATAAAAAATTCTAAAACATATTTAGACTGGATAGTTAAAGCAATCCTTTATAATAAACATTTTAATACGAAAGAAAATATTGTTTTTGAAGATAAAAACTTTATAATATATAACAATGATATAAACAGTTTATTAACGGATACTAATAATAACGAAGATAAAACAACAAAAAACGAAAAATTTATTAATGAAGATTTTAGTAAGTTAATAATTCAAAATCTAAATTATAAGTATAAAAATATTATAGATACTAAAATCCCAAGAAAAGCAGGTGTAAGCAGTTTAAAAAACACAGAACTTTTGGAAGTTGGAAACAATGTCATTACAATAAAAGAAGAACCTGATTTCCTAAAAGAAGAAACGGAAATATCGGCAGCACAAAAAGGAACTATTATTCACTTTATTTTTGAGACAATTGATATAAATAAATTAAAAGAAGATAGCAATTTACGAGATAATATTGATAATCAAATTAATGAATTAATAGAAAAAGAAATACTTTCTAAAAAAGAATATGAAAGCATTGATATTGAATATGTATATAAGTTTTTTGAAAGTGAAATAGGCAAACAATTATTAAACTCAAAAAAAATATATAGGGAACTTCCTTTTAACCTTGCGATACCTGCAAAAGATATTTCTGACAAATGGACTGAGAGCGATGAAGATGTACTAGTTCAAGGAATTATTGACCTTACATTTGAAGATGAAAATGGAAATATGATTTTAGTTGATTATAAAACCAACTATTTTAAAACAGATAAAGAAAAAGAAACGCTTATTAAAGAATATAAACTTCAAATAAATTATTATAAAAAGGCAATAACTACATTAATGAATAAAAAAGTCTCTCATAGTTATCTATACTTTTTAAGTAAAAACATAATAACAGAGGTATAAAATGAAAACAGCCGGAATAATAGCTGAATACAACCCGTTTCATAACGGACATAAATATCAAATAGAAAAAATAAAAGAAAATCTTAATGCCGACAACGTAGTTTGTATAATGAGTGGAAACTTCACCCAAAGAGGGGAATTATCAATCATTGATAAATACAAAAAAGCTGAAATGGCAGTAAAAAACGGTGCTAATCTTGTTATAGAGCTGCCTTTTGTTTATGCTTGCACAACGGCAGAAATTTTTGCTTCCTCTTCTGTAAGAATATTAAACAGCCTCGGAATAATAAATTATCTTTGTTTTGGAATGGAAGACAACTCAAAACTTAGAGAAACAATTCAAATTGCAAAGATTTTACTCAAAGAAAGCGATGTATTTAAAGAAATATTAAAAGATAATTTATCAAAAGGAAAATCTTATATTGAATCAAAGCAAGAAGCATTAAATAAACTTTTAAATAAAGATATTTCTTTTATAAAACAGCCCAATAATATATTGGCATTAGAATATATTAAAGAACTTATAAGCCTTAATTCATTGATAATTCCTTATCCAATTAAAAGAACCTCTTCTTACAAAAGCACAGATAGTTTAGACAGTTTTTTAAGTGCTTACGGTATAAGGGAAAAAATTCTAAAAGGTGAAGACATCAGCGACTATGTTCCAATTAATGCAATAAAAACTTATAATAATATTCCTCATGTTAAGATATTGGAAGATTATTTCTTTACTTTAAAAAGCATAATTATGTCAATGAACAAAGATGACTTATATAATTATACTGATGTAGAAATAGGACTAAACAACAGAATATACAATAATATTTTTCATTCAAATGATGTTGAAAGTTTTATAAATTTAATATCTACCAAAAGATATACAAAAAACAGAATAAGAAGAATTTTAATTCATATTCTTACAAATTATCAAAAAAAAGAATTTGATAAATATAAACATCATACTCCCGGTTATATCAAAGTTCTTGCCTTTGATAACAAAGGAAGAACTCTTTTAAAAGAAATAAAACAAAACGGAATTCAGATATTTAATAATCTAAACAAAGATATATATAAACTAAATGAAACAGACAGAGAAATAATTGAAAAAAATATTAAGGCAGACAATATATATAATATTGATTTAGATAAATTCAATCTGGATTTTTACAAGCAGGCATTTTATCTTGATAGATAGCATATAAATAAAATATGAAAAAACAAAGAATTTTATATTTTATTATTTTAATTATTTTATTATTATATTTAATTTTAAATACAAAAAATGCAGTGAATGCAATAAAAGACGGGGCAATACTCTTTTTTAACGGAGTACTGCCCTCATTATTTCCTTTTTTAGTTATTTCAAATATGTTTTTCAAACTTGATTATGCAAAATATATGGCAAAAATATTTTCCCCTTTTATGACTAAATTTTTTAGAACAAGTGGAATAGGTGCTTATCCCTTAATTACAAGTATTATTTGCGGATATCCAATAGGAAGCAAATCTGTTTGTGATATGTATCTTAATAATAAACTTACAAAACCACAAGCCTCAAAACTAATATCAATATGCTCTACCCCAGGACCAATCTTTGTAATAGGCACGGTGTGTAGTATCTTTTTAAATTTACCAGTTAGTGCAGTTATAATGTTAATAAGCATATACTCGGCTTTATTTATATACGCTAAAATATTTTTTAAATATGATAAAGAAACAAAAATAAATATTTCACATTCAAATTATAAAAAACATTATAATATAGGGAAAATTTTTTCCGACAGTATTACTAATTCACTAAATACTCTTTTAAGCGTAATGGGATATATAATGTTTTTTTCTCTTGTAATAAATTTAATAGACAATACTATTTTTTTTAGTGAACATCTTCCATTTAAGTTACATATATTTTTATCCGCTTTTATAAAGGGTCTAATTGAAATGACAAACGGAATTAAAGCATTAAGTACCATTAATATAATTCCTCTACCCCTAATAATTTCATCAATTACATTCCTTCTATCATTTGGTGGCTTTTGTGCAAATATGCAATGTATATCTTTTATAGTAAATACCGACTTAAATATATTAAAATATATAATTTCAAAAATAATTCTTGGAAGTATATCGGCTATTATTTCTTATATATTAAGCTTTATATTTTTAAGAGGAGAAATAACTACATTTGCCGTAAGCAATTTTCTACCTTTTCCATATAGTATTACATCAGTCTTTTTCTTTTGTGTAATATATACTTTTATAATCACAGTTTCAGCGGTGATATTAAAAAAAGAGATATAAAAATATCTCTTTTTATTTTTCTTCGTTAACTTCCGGTGGTCTGCTGTTAATTGCAGATTTTCTAAGTTCTTTTAACTCTATTTTATTATCTTCAATTGTATTCATCATTTCTCTTAACTTATCTTGTAAGTCTTTAAGCATTGCAGCAGAGTATTCGATTGAACCTATTCTCATATTTAAAGATTCTGTATTTGCTTTTTTTAACATATCTTGAGCTTTATTATATGCACTTCTCGTAATTTCATCAGAATCAATAAGCTCTTTAACTTTTCTTTCAGCTGCATTCATAATCTTATTTGCTTCTCTTTGAGCCCCGTCAACAATCATTTTTTCTTGTTCAGTAATTCTGATTGCATCTTTTAAGTCTCCAGGCATTTCTGCTCTTATTTCATCCAACAAATCTAAAACTTCATCAGGGTCAACAATTATTTTTGTTGAAAAAGGAACTGTTGCCCCATTTTCCACTAAATCTTGCAATTTATCCAATAATTCTAAAACTTTCATTATTCCTCTCCCTTATATTTTTCTATAAGTGCATTGTTTACACATTCAGGTACTATAGAAGAAACATCCCCTCCGAATTCAGCAATTTGTTTTACATTGCTAGAAGAAACATAGGTATATTTATTACTTGCTACGAAAAAGACACTTTCAACTTCCTTATTAAGCTTTCTGTTTATAGTAGCCATTTGGAATTCATATTCAAAATCAGTTAAGGCTCTTAAACCTCTAATTAAAATATAAGTATCTTTTATATTGCAATAATCTGCTATAAGTCCCGTGTAAAAATCTACTTCAACTTTATCACCAAGTTCTTTTACGCTTTCTTTAAGCAACGATAATCTTTCTTCCAAAGAGAACAGATGGGTTTTTTTTGTGTTTTCCATAAGTACAACGTAAATCTTATCAAAAACTTTTGCCCCTCTTTTTATTATGTCCAAATGTCCGTTTGTTATTGGGTCAAAACTTCCTGCATATATTGCTTTTTTCATCTAATCCTCCCAAACAAAAAAATCGATACTTGTAAGTGAATAAGACTTTGATCTGATTTTTGTTAAATGTTCAAATTCTCCAATTGGTATATTTTTGTCATGCTCTACAACCAATATACCATTATTACATAGTATATCACATTTCACTATATTTTCTATCAAAATTTTTAGTTTTTCATATTTATATGGAGGATCTAGAAAAATAACGTCGAATTTTTCTTCTGTATTATTAACAAAACTTAATGCATCTTTTTTTATAACCTTACAAAACTCTTCGCATTTCGTTTTCTTTATATTTCTTCTTATAAGTCTTATACTGTCCATGTTATTATCTATAAAATAACTTTTATCCGCCCCACGGCTTATTGCTTCTATACCTATTGCACCACTACCGCCAAATAAATCCAAAAATTTACTTTCCGGAATATACGGCATAAGAATATTAAATAAATCTTCCTTTATTCTATCTGTTGTAGGACGAACTCTTCTGTCTTTTGGACTGTCAAGATTCGTTCCTCTCATTTTCCCACCGATAACTCTCATTTATTTTTCCTCTAATTCCATGTAATATTCTTTGAAATACTGCTGTATTTTTCTTTTATATATTTTAAGTAATCTCTGTTTTCATTTGTATTGTCGTTTAGAATATCTTCCATTGCATCTTTTGCCTTATTAAAAAGCTCGCTGTTTTCAATAAGTTTATATATATTATATCCGTCTTTCCCGCTTTGTCTTACACCAAGAATATCGCCGCTTCCCCTGGTTTTCAAATCATAAAGAGCTATTTTAAACCCATCGGTATTCTTTGATAAAAAACTTAGCCTTTCAATACTCTTTTTACTTTGATTATTACTTAAAAGTATACAATAACTTTCTTTGTCATTTCTTCCAACTCTTCCCCTTAATTGATGAAGAGAAGCAAGTCCAAACCTATCAGCATCTTCTATAATGATAAGTGTTGCATCTTTACTGTCTATACCTACTTCTATTACACTTGTAGAAACCAATGCTTTTATTTTCCCTCTGTAAAAATCATCCATTATTCTGTCTTTTTCATCTTCTGCCATTTTTCCGTGAATTAATGCTGTGTTAATATTCTTAAAATACGTTTTATTTAATTTTTCATAAATATTTTCTGCAGCTTTTAAATCTTCACTGTCAATTGATGGGCAAACAACATATACCTGATTTCCTTCACTAATCTGCTTTACAGCAAATCTATATACTCTGTCATAATATGAATAATCTTTAAAGTATGTTTTTATTTCTTTTCTGCCGGAAGGTTTTTTATCTATTATACTCACATCAAGGTCTTTGTAAATACTAAGAGCCAATGTTCTTGGAATAGGTGTTGCACTCATTACAAGAGTATGAACGCTATCCCCTTTTTTTGTTAAAAACCCTCTTTGCATAACCCCAAACCTATGCTGCTCGTCAATAACAGCAAGAGCCAAATTCTTGTATTTTACTTTCTTTGAAAAAACTGCATGAGTACCTACAATTACATTACTTATTCCACTTTCTATTCTCTCATAAGCCAAACGTTTTTCTTTAGCTGTCATACCGGAATAAAGAAATTCCATTCTTATATTAAAATTATCAAAGATTTCTTTCATTTTCTCAAAGTGCTGAGAAGCAAGTATCTTTGTAGGAGCACAAAAAACTGCTTGATATCCGCTCATAACAGCTAAAAATACCGCATACATGGCTATAACTGTTTTACCGCTTCCTACATCCCCTTGAACAAGTCTATTCATCTTTACTCCAGACATAAAATCATCTTCTATGTCTTTTATAACTTTATTTTGAGAATCAGTAAGTGTAAAGGGAAGTTTATCTAAGAAATCTTGTTTGTAATTTATTTCTATTATCTCTCCCTTAACACCCATATTAAGATTCTTATTTAGTATCATAGATAAATTAAATCCACAAAACTCATCAAAAGTCAAACGTTCATTGGCTTTAAGAGTATCACCTAATCTCTTTGGATTATGAATTCCTTTATATGCATCATATAATGAACATAAATTATACTCATCTTTTATATATTCCGGAATAAAATCCTTTATTGTCATAATATCTAATGCATTTAAAACAAATTTCTTAAGTTCTTTATTTGTTATTTTGCTTTTATTACTTAACGGATAAACAGGATTAAGTCCGCTTTTTATAGATGTTTCATCATTTAACTTTGCATACTTTGGAGAAACCATTTCATAATAATTCCCCTTTTTCTCAACTTTACCATAAAGTTTATATTCTTCATCTCTTTTAAAGAACGAAGAAATATAGGGATTATTAAAGAAGGTAGCATAAAATATACTACCTTCACTTTCAAATTTTATTTTTGTTATTTTTAAATTTCTTCTTACTATCCTCGTCTTTTGAACTTCTACAAAAGTACATTTAATAAGTTCTTTCTCATTTTGTTTTGCATCTTTTATATATTTTGCATCACCAATCACTTCATAGGTTCTTGGATAGTAATCAATAAGTTCTTTTAGGGAAAAAATGCCCAAATTATTAAGCTCTAAGGCTTTCTTTTCTCCTACACCCTTAAGGTTTGTTAATTCATAACTCATATTATTCAACACTTACAATATAGTAATATAATGGCTGTCCGCCGTATGTTATTTCAACATCTAAATCTTCATATTTTTCTTCAACTATTTCAGCAACTTTGTTTGCATCTTCTTCTTTTATATCTTCACCATAGTAAATACTAATAAGTTCGCTGTCTTCATCAACCATTTTATCAATCAACTCAACTGTTGCAGTTGAAACATCTTTTGTATCGCAAACAATATCAGAACCTAATATACCAAGAATGTCACCTTCTGAAATTACAGTATCACCAATTTGTGTATCTCTTACGGCAAATGTTACTTGACCTGTTTTAACTTCGCTTATTGCATCTGTCATATTTTCAGCATTATCAGCTAAAGAAGATGTTGCATCAAATACCATTAAAGCAGAAATAGCTTCCGGAATTGTTCTTGTTTTTACAACTTCAATATTCTTTTCGCTTATTTCTTTAGCTTGACTTGCAGCCATTATGATATTTTTATTATTTGGCATTAAAATATAATTTTTACCATTTGTATTTTCAATTATATCTAAGAAGTCTTGAGTTGAAGGATTCATTGTTTGTCCTCCTTCAATAACATAGTCCATACCTAGATCTTTAAGGATTTTGCTCATACCGCTTCCGGCAGCAACACCAATAAAGATGAAGTCTTTTTCTTCTTTAGAATATTTTTCTTCTTCTTTTGCTTCTTCAGCTTCTTTCAAAATAAGCTCACTGTGTTGTTCTCTCATATTTTCAATTTTAATTTTTGAAAGTTCACCACAAGTAGCCGCCATCTTCATTGCATTCCAAGGCACATTTGTATGAACATGAATTTTAATAATTCCATTATCATGAACAGCAACCAAAGAATCTCCGATTGGAGTAAGTTTATCTTTTAATGCTGCAGTAATAGCGCTTTCATATTTTAAATTTTCTTCATGAACCTTAATTAAAAATTCAGTACAGTATCCAAATTTAATATCAGAAGAATCTATTTCAAAGCCTTGTACTCCGCTTTCTTCTTTTTCTACATCTTCAACATCAATAAATACAACTTCTTCACCTTTTAAAACTTTTAAAGCACCTTCAAATAAGCAAAGTAAACCTCTACCTCCGGCATCAACAACGCCTGCTTCTTTTAATACAGGTAAAAGATTTGGTGTATTTTGAAGAGATTTTTCACCTGCTTCAAGAACATGAGAAATAAAATCCTCTACTGAAGAATAGCTATTACCGTGTTCTTTAGCAAATTCATACATTTCTCTTGCAACTGTAAGGATTGTTCCTTCAGTTGGTTTCATAACGGCTCTGTAAGCCATTTTTGTAGAAAGCTCAAATGCTCCTATTAAAGAGTCAATATCAATTTCCTTTACGTCTTTTAAACCTTTTGCAAAGCCTCTGAAAAGTTGTGATAAAATAACACCTGAGTTTCCTCTTGCTCCCATTAAAGCTCCGCTTGACATGCTTGCAGCAATATCGCCGATTTTATCAGATGTAACCTTACTCATTTCTTCAACGGCAGTTTTAACCGTTAAAGACATATTTGTTCCTGTATCACCGTCAGGAACAGGGAAAACATTTAGATTGTTAACCATTTGTTTATTATTTTCTAGGTTAGCATATGCCCCTTTTAATACTTTTTTAAACATTTTTGAATCTATCATTTTTTACCTCGCCGTTATTTTATTGATTAGCTCTAACGCTTTGAACGTGAACATTGATTTTTTTGATTTTTAGTCCCGTTTGTTTTTCAACATTATATTTTACGGTGTCAATAAGATTTTCTGCAACCGTAACAATTTTCACGCCAAATTCAACAATAACGTAAATATCTATTATAAGTCTGCCATCTTCTTCAACAACTTTTACACCTTTTCTAAGGTTTTCTTTCTTTAAAAGTTCTATAATACCATTGGTTACGCTTCTGCTTGCCATTCCTACAATACCAAAACATTCCATTGCACAAAGCCCTACCATTTGTTCAATAATTTCAGTAGAGATATTTACATCTCCTATATTATCTGTCTTTTTAGCGTACATTAATCTTCTCCTTATAACCTTATATTTGCCTTTATTATACCATAATAAAAACTTAATAAAATATATTTTGTTAAAATTTATGATTTAGTTAATAAACAAAAAAATACAATTTTTTACAATAGACTTCTCATTCCAACAAAGAACACAACAACAACTATTAAGTTTATTAAAGCAGGTATATGAGGAATAAAAATACTAAAGAAATCATTCATATCAACTTTAACTTTTTGTTTTGATCTTCTACGTCTTGGAAGTTCATTTTCAAGAGACTTTGTAAAAAACATTACATAAAGCACTATAACAGCACTAACAAACATACCCCATATAGAATATGAAAATGTAGATTTACCTAAAAGAATTCCAACAAAACCAACATCAACTAGTCCTGATAGTTTTGGAAATTCATAACAAAATGTTCCTAAAAATGCTATTACGGCTATTGCCATGAAAAAGAACATGATTCTTCTTGGTTTTATGTATCTAATATCGTCAACACTTTTAATTACTCCATACTTTACCTTTGTATAAATATAATTCATAAATACCAAAGAAATCAAAGCTGCAAGCAATCCTATGGCATAGTATATTTCAATGTTTAAATACACCTTTAACTGTTCTGGATTTATTTGTCCAATTAAACTTGGACGTAAAAATAAAATTGAAATCAGAAGTATTACTACTCCGTAAAATAAGTTAACTTGTTTTAAAAAATTTTTCATATTATAATTCTCTCCGATTAGTAAAAATAAATTATCTTTATTATATATCAAAACATTCTCATGTCAAAATATTTTGTATTAATTTAACACATTATAAAACAAAAATTTCATACATATTTTTTAATCAAAATATCTTTCATATTTTAATTAAATTCTATGAAAAAACCCCATTTTATGCTATAATTACAGTATAAATCCTAAAGGGGTTTTTTTATGTATATAGAAAATATTGATATAACAAATTTTAGGAATATTGAAAAAATTAATACGTCCTTTAATAAAAAATATAATATTTTTTATGGGGAAAACGCACAGGGCAAAACTAATTTTTTAGAGGCCCTTTCTTTGACTTTAAACGGAATTTCTCACAGAGAAAAAAGTACTCTTAATTTCATAAAACAAGATAGCGATTTTTGCATAGTTTCGGCAAATGTAAAAAAGGAAGATGACATAGATACAAACGTAAAACTCACTATTAAAGATACAAGAAAATATGAAATTAATTCTACCCCCGTAAAAACAAGAACAGAACTTTTAAAAGAATACAATATAGTTTTGTTTACTCCTGAAGATTTAAAAATTATAAAAGGATATCCAAAGGATAGACGAAAATTCCTAGATGAAAGTATAAGCCTTATTTTTCCTGCCTATCATAGTGCTTTAAGAAAATACAATAAAGCTTTAAAACAAAGAAATACTATTTTAAAAGATTACACAAAAAGAAACATCGCTTCAAGTTTACTGGATGTATATGATGAAACATTATACACAATAGGAAGTGACATCATAAAAACAAGAATAAATGTTTTAAAGAAAATAGAAAAAATTACAGATAATCTAAATAAAGAAGTATGCAAAAATGAAAATATTAAATTTTTCTATTCTTCAAATGTACTAAAAAACAGTGACTTAACTGATATAAAGCTAATGTATAAAAATACTCTAAAAAAAGCAAGAAAAGAGGATCTATCAAGAGGAACAACAACTGTCGGAATACATCATGACGACATAAACATTTTTATAAATGACTTGGATACAAAAAAATTTGCATCTCAAGGACAACAAAGAAGCATTGCCCTTTGCATGAAATTATCCCTAATAAAATTACTTTATGACAAATTTGAAGACTATCCGATAGTACTTCTTGACGATGTAATGAGTGATTTAGATAAATTCAGACAAAAACAAATATTAAACTTAATAAAGGACACACAATCATTTATAACTTGTGTCAATCATTCTTTTTTAGAAGATATAAATGATTATAAAATATATAAAATAGAAAATGGAAATTTAAAGGAGGTAACCAGTGGCCAAACAAGATAATAATAATTATGATGCCAGTAAAATAAAAGTACTGGAAGGTCTGGAAGCTGTTAGAAAAAGACCGGGTATGTACATTGGTAGTACAGGAGAAAAAGGTCTTCATCACCTTGTATATGAAATCATAGACAACAGTGTGGACGAAGCATTAGCCGGTTTTTGTAAAAATATAGTTGTAACAATAGGTGAAGGAGATACAATCACCGTAAAAGACGACGGTAGAGGTATTCCTACTGGAATTAACCCTAAATACAAAAAAAGTGCCGTTGAAATTGCCCTTACAATACTTCATGCCGGTGGTAAATTTGATTCTGGTACATATAAAGTATCAGGTGGTTTACACGGTGTTGGTGTATCGGTTGTTAACGCATTGTCAGAACATTTAACCGTTACAGTATGCCAAAACGGTCAAATACATCAGCAAAAATATGAAAGAGGTAAACCTATAACAAAACTTGAAGTTATAGGAAAAACTAAAGAAACAGGTACAACTGTGTTCTTTAAACCAGACTATGAAATTTTCTCTGAACTTGTATATAACTATGATACTTTAAAACACAGAATAAGAGAACTTGCTTTCTTAAATAAAGGATTAAAAATCACTTTAAAAGATGAAAGAGAAGGCAAAGAACAAGAAGAAACTTTCCATTATGAAGGTGGTATCATAGAGTTTGTAGAATACGCAAACAGAGGCAAAGAAAAACTTACAAATGAAATAATATATTTTGAAAAAGAAAGCGATGTTTGCCTTTTAGATGTTGCTATGCAGTATACAACAAGTTTCAGCGAAAGTATTTATTCTTTTGCAAACAACATCAATACCGTTGAAGGCGGTATGCATGTAAACGGCTTTAAAACAGCCTTAACAAGAAGTATCAATGCATACGCAAGAAAATATTCTATCTTAAAAGAAAACGAAGAAAATCTTTCCGGAGATGACATAAGAGAAGGTCTTACTGTTGTAATCAGCGTAAAAATTTCTGATCCTGAATTTGAAGGACAAACCAAAACAAAACTTGGTAACCCTGAAGTAAGAGGATATGTTGATACTACGGTTGGAGACAACATCACAGCTTACCTTGAAGAACATCCTCAAGAAGCTAAAATAATTGTTGAAAAAGCTCTAACTGCTCAAAGAGCAAGAAAAGCAGCAAGAAAGGCAAAAGACCTTGTAAGAAGAAAGAGCGTACTTGAAAGTACAGCATTACCTGGAAAACTTGCCGACTGCAGAGAAAAAGACCCTGCAAAATGTGAAATATACCTTGTGGAAGGGGATAGTGCGGGTGGTAGTGCAAAACTGGGAAGAAACCCAAAAACTCAAGCTATATTACCACTTAGAGGTAAAATTTTAAATGTAGAAAAAGCAAGACTTGACAGAATGCTAAATGCAGATACTATCCGTTCTATGATTACTGCTTTTGGTACAGGTATTTCAGACGAATTCGACATTGAAAAAGCAAGATATCATAAAATTGTAATCATGACCGATGCCGACGTCGATGGTGCTCATATCAGAACATTACTTCTTACATTCTTCTATCGTTATATGAGAGGTCTTATCGACGCAGGGTATGTTTATATAGCGCAGCCCCCTTTATATAAACTTGAAAAACAAAAGAAAGTATGGTACCTATACTCAGATGAAGAACTTGAAGAAAAATTAAGCGAAATCGGAAGAGATAAAATAGGTCTTCAACGATATAAAGGTCTTGGGGAAATGAACGGTGAACAACTTTGGGATACAACAATGAACCCTGAAAACAGAACTTTATTACAAGTTACAATAGATGATGCAGCTTATGCTGATGAAATTTTCTCTATCCTTATGGGAGACCAAGTTCAACCAAGAAAAGACTTCATCACAGAAAACGCAAGAAAGGTTAAAAATCTAGATATATAGGAGGTATAAAATATGGCGAAAAAAGAAGAAATTCAAGATATTCATGGAAAAATAGAAACACGTGACATAGTACAAGAAATGCAAACCTCTTATATAGATTATGCCATGAGCGTAATTGTCGGAAGAGCTCTTCCAGATGTAAGAGACGGTTTAAAACCTGTTCATAGAAGAATATTATATTCTATGGCAGAACTTAACTTAACCTACGATAAGCCTTTTAGAAAAAGTGCCAGAATCGTTGGGGATACAATGGGTAAATATCACCCTCATGGTGACAGAGCAATTTATGATGCAATGGTTAGACTTGCCCAAGATTTCTCTACAAGATATCCTCTTGTAGACGGTCACGGTAACTTCGGTTCAATCGACGGCGACAGCCAAGCGGCTATGCGTTATACCGAAGCAAAAATGACAAAACTTACAGGAGAAATGTTAAGAGACATAAACAAAGAAACAGTAGATTATATACCTAACTTTGATGAAACTCTTAAAGAACCTGTAGTTCTTCCAAGTAGATTCCCAAATCTTCTTGTAAACGGCTCTAACGGTATCGCCGTTGGTATGGCAACAAACATCCCACCTCATAACTTAGGAGAAGTAATAGATGCAATTGTTGCTTTAATAGACGATGAAAACATAGAAATAAACGATCTTATTAAATATATCAAAGGTCCTGACTTCCCTACAGGCGGAATCATTATGGGTAAAAGCGGTATTTACAACGCATACACAACAGGTAGAGGAAGAATTAAATTAAGAAGTAAAACTCATATAGAAGAAATAAGTAAAACAAGACAAAGAATTGTCATTACAGAAATTCCTTATATGGTTAACAAATCAAAACTTGTTGAAAAAATTGCCGACTTGGTAAGAGACAAAAAAGTTGTTGGAATTTCAGATATCAGAGATGAATCAGACAGAAACGGAATTAGGGTTGCAATTGATTTAAGAAAAGACGTTAATGCTTCAATCATCTTAAATCAGTTATATAAATATACACAACTGCAAGATACATTCGGCGTAATAATGCTTGCTCTTGTAAATAACCAACCTAAAGTTCTTAACCTAAAAGAAATTTTAGTTCATTATCTAAATCACCAAAAAGAAATAATCGTAAGAAGAACAGAATTTGATTTAAAGAAAGCAAAAGCAAGAGCTCATATTGTTGAAGGGCTTCTTATTGCTCTTGACAATATCGATGAAATAATCAAAATCATCAGAGCAAGTTACAACGATGCTGAATTAAAACTTATGGAACGCTTTGAACTTTCTGAAGTACAAGCAAAAGCAATCGTCGATATGAGACTTAGAAGATTGCAAGGACTTGAAAGAGAAAAACTTGAAAATGAATATGCTGAACTTCTTAAAACAATAGAATACTTAGAAAGCGTTCTTGCAAGTGAAGATTTGGTTATGAACATCATAAAAGAAGAACTTCTTGAAATCAAAGGTAAATATAACGACGAAAGAAGAACAGCTTTTGAAGCAGATGATGAAGATTTTGACATGGAAGACTTAATCGAAGAAGAAGATATTGTAGTTACAATAACTCACGTAGGTTATGTAAAAAGACTTCCTGCAAACACATATAAAGCTCAAAAGAGAGGTGGAAGAGGTGTTACGGCACTATCTACAAGAGAAAATGACTTCGTAAAACATCTATTCTTTACTACAACTCATCACTACATTATGTTCTTTACAAACAAAGGTAAAGTATATAGACTTAAAGGCTATGAACTTCCTGAAGCATCAAGAACAGCAAAAGGAACTGCAATAGTAAATCTTTTAGCTCTTGATCCAGGCGAAAAAATAACCGCTGTTATACCTATAAAAGAATTTAAAGACGACGAATTCCTTCTAATGGCAACAAGAAACGGTATATTTAAAAAGACAAGCCTAACTGAATATGACTCTTCAAGAAAGAACGGAATTATCGGAATTAACTTAGCAGAAGACGATGAACTTATCGGAGTATGTCTAACAGACGGACACCAAGAAGTAATACTTGGAACTCATAAAGGTGTTGCAATCAAATTCAAAGAAGAAGATATCAGACCAATTGGTAGAGTATCAAGAGGTGTTAAAGGTATTACTCTTAAAGAAAATGACTTCGTAATCGGAATGGACATTGCTAAGAATGACAGATACGTACTTTCTATTACAGAAAAAGGATTTGGAAAAATTACAAAAGCTAATTTATATCCTACACAAGGAAGAGCCGGAAAAGGCGTGCTTAACTATAAAATTACAGGCAAAACAGGTAACCTTGCAGGAATGTGCGTAGTTGAAAAAGAAAAAGACGATATAATGCTTATAAGTGATGACGGAACAGTTATTAGAATTGATGTAAGCGGAATATCTCAAATGGGAAGAAGCACATCAGGCGTTAAAGTAATGAAACTTGATGAAGATGTAAACATCGCAACAATTGCAAAAGCCCCATCTCAAGATGAGGAAGAATTATCCGAAGAATAAAAGGAGATAAAAAAATGGATTATATCGGCAGCATAAAGAAAATTAATGAAAAGAAAATTTTAACAACAATTAAAGCTTTAAAGAAAAACAATATTGATGCAAGATTATTTGATAGTAAAGATGAACTTTTAAATGCAGTTAGGGAACTTATTCCTGAAGGCTCAACAACTGCAATGGGCGGAAGCTATACTATCAAACAAGTGGAAGGCTTAAGCGAACTTATTCAAAGTTATGACTTTAAAGACAGAAAGAAAGAAGCTAACTCAAAAGAAGAAGCAAGAAAAATCGCAATGGAAGCAAATTTTGTTGACTACTATTTTATGAGCTCCAATGCAATAACTGTTAACGGTGAATTATATAACGTTGACGGAACAGGAAACAGAGTTTCAGCTTTAATTTACGGACCTGAACATGTAATAATTATAGCAAGTCCTAATAAAATCGTATCAAGTGTAGATGCTGCAATCGACAGAGTAAAAGAACAAACAGGTCCAATGAACTGTGAAAGACTTGATATGAAGACTCCTTGCAGAGAACTTGGAAGATGTGCTAACTGCAAGAGTGATGACAAAATATGTATTTTCTATACTTTGACTGGATATCAAAAAAATAAAGACAGAATTAAAGTATTTTTCTTAAATGACGATAATTTAGGATTATAAAAAAAGACCCTAACGGGTCTTTTTTAATTTGTGTATTTTTCATCTACTTCTTGCCAACTTTCTCCGGCATAAGAAAAATCAATATCTTTATATTTCATAAAGCTTTTTAAGGTTAATTTATTATCATCTTTTATTAAAACCATTTTAGCAAATTTATAATCAGGACTTTCTCCTTCTTGCCAATTTGAAGCATTATAACTTAAAACAAGAGTTATTTTATTTCCGTTTACATCTATACTGCTTACAAATCCGTTATAATTTGATAATTCACCTTTCACACTAACAGAATATTTAGCTCTTCCGTAGTTATTAAAAAAGCTCAAAATCAAATCATCTTCTTTATTTAACCATTTACCGCTAATTGAAGAAATATCTTCATATGGTAAATATGGATTTACCACTGATACCAAAATTTCTTTTTCTGCGGTGTTTTTACTGCTGTCTTTTGCTGTAACAGTAATCTTATATTGTCCTAATTTTTTTGTATTAACTTCTCCACTTACATCAATATCATTTATCCTCTCATCAACATTATCATACACACTAACCAAATTTTTTATATTAAATTCACTGCCATAAGCAACACTTAACACATCTTCGGTTTTTATATCAGGAGGAGTAGTATCAACTACATTAAATGATACTTCAACTTTTTCCTTTTTGCTTTCACCGTTTTTTCTTATGTAATATGTAATTGTTGTTTTTCCTGTTTTATTTAGCGTTATCTTTTCACTCTTTGCACTAACAATATAGTTTTTATAATCATCACCTAATTTTACAAGAGATAAAGTATCTATATTCTCCCCTGCTTCAATATCCTTATTTATAGGTAATAATTTATCTGATTTAAAAACATTCGATGCAAAAGCAATAAATAAAAATAAAAGAAATACAACAAAAAAAACGATAAAAATTATCTTCTTTTTTCTACTTATATACATATAATCACTCCAATAAATATCATAATTTAACAAATAAAATTATAAAATATAATTTTAAAATAAATTATCAAAATTTATCTGTTTTTTCCAATAAACTTATAACTTTTTCAAGATCTTTTGGAAGAGGAGAATTAAATTGTTTTTTTTCTTTAATTATATCTTTATATTTTTCATCGTAATTTATTGTTACTTTATAACAATGTAAAAACTGTCTGTTTAAAGTTATATTTGAGTCTGTTTTCTTATTATCGTTATATTTTCTGTCACCTATTACACTGTATCCTAAGGCATTAAGCTGAGCTCTAATTTGATGACTTTTCCCTGTAATAAGTTTTACTTCAAGTAAAGTATAATCCTTATATTTTTTCTTTATTTTAAAAAAGGCGCTTACTTCAAATGCACCGTTTATTTTTTCTTTATTTAAAATTAATTTGTTTTGTTTTCTATCTTTTATTCCATAAAGAGTTACTTTACCTTCATTTTTAAATTCACCATATACCAAAGTTAAATATCTTTTATCAATTAAATTTTTCTTTGATATTTCATTTAACAACATTAAACTTCTTCTGTTTTTACCTGCAATTACTATACCACTTGTATTAAGATCAAGCCTCGTTATTATTCCGGTAGTATTTGTATTCAAATAGCTTTTAAGCATACTTACAACATCAGCTTTATTGCTCCCGTTTCCTTGAGATAAAATACCTGCCGGTTTATTTACAATAATAATATTTTCATCTTCATAAATAATATCTAGTTTATTTGTATTTACGGCTTTTACTTTTTTTTCTATTTTAAAATATTCTTCATTTATATAAAACTGAATTTTATCAAGCTTTTTAGTTCTGTAACTTCCTTGTTCTTTTTTACCGTTTACCTTGATATTTTTCTTTCTTAAAAGCTTTTGAATTTCAACTTTAGACAGGTTTGTCACTTTAGTAACAAACCTGTCCAGTCTCATATCTTTATATTCATCATTTATAATTATTTCTTTCATGGTTATTCCTCTGTTACACCCTTAAATCCTTCACCAAGAACCTCACTAACCTCTGCTAGAATAACAAAAGCATCTTTATCAATATCAGTAACAAGTTCTCTTAAAGCTGCAACTTCCATTCTGCTTACAACGCAAAAGACAATATCTTTATCTTCATTCGTAAATCCGCCTTTTGCCTTTAAGAAAGTAACGCCTCTGTCAAGATTTTGAAAAATTGCATTTTTAATATCTTCAGGATATGAAGTAAATATATAAAATGCCTTTGTATAGCTTGAACCTTCCTGAATAAAGTCTATAACTTTTGTTGCAACATAAATATTTATTGCAGAATAAAGCATTATTTCAAAATTTTTAAATGCAATACCGGCAATTAATATTACAATACCATCTATTATTAAAATTAAATTACCTAAAGATATCTGGGTAAGTTTTCTATGAATAAGTAAGGCTAGAAGTTCAGTTCCACCTGTAGTCCCTTTAAACTTAAACAATACGCCTGCCCCAAAACCAAAAACTATTCCTCCGAATACAGATGCTAAAAATAAATCATTTGTAAAATTAAATCTTCCCGTCATTAAATCTATAAAAAACGAGAAAACAAATGTACCATACAATGTCTTTAGAAAATTTATAACACCCATATCCTTATATAAAATAATAAACAAAGGAATACACATAACAAAAGAAGAGACACCAACCGGTGCCCCTGTAAAAGAATATAGGACTGTAGCCAAACCTGAAAACCCACCCGGTGCTATATTATTTGGAATACAAAATGCTGCAAATGCAAATGCCATAATAATGCATGCAATTGTAACAAAAAACATATCCACAAGAAATTTCATTATATTACCGTTTTCTAAATAAGTCTTCATGTTACGCCCCTATAAGATTATTTAATTATTTTGTTTTATATAGAATACCTCTTGTAGCATCAAGAGTAACTTTATCGTTATCTTCAAATCCTTCAAAAGATTCTACTCCAACCAAAACAGGAATACCTGCTGTTCTTAACTCCATTGCTAATTCATTTAACAATGCCTTTTCTGTATAAACAACTCCGCCTGCTTTTTCTAATAAAGGTTTAGCTTCTTTTGAGCATTTTGTAAGAGCTAAGATTTCACCTTCTTTAAAATCTTTTAAATCATCATTATACATTCTGATATTGCTTCTTACTCTACCGCTGATTAAACCAGCCCCTTTAAGAACATGTTCTCCAACTGTTTCAATTCTGATTGAGTTTGTTGTACCTTTCACACCAAGAGGGATACCAGCTGTAATAACAACAATATCACCATCTTTTACATGCATATGTTCTTTTGCACTGTTAATTACTTCTTTATATAAAAGTTCTACATCTGAGAATACATCAATTTTATAAGCATCAACACCCCATACTATAGATAGTCTTCTTTGTACGTATTCTTTATCTGTATAAGCAACTATATCACAGTTTGGTCTATGTTTAGAAATTCTTCTTGCTGTATAACCAGAACTTGTAGGTGTTAAAATTGCTTTTGCATTAAGAGAATCTGCAATTTGTACTGTTGATAAACTTACAGCACTTGTCATACTCTTATCATTTACATATTTACTTCTTGTTCTAAAGTCACTTGCTAATTTGCTTTCTGCAGATTCTGCAATAATACCCATTGTTTGAACTGCTTCAATAGGATATTTACCGGCAGCAGTTTCTCCTGAAAGCATAATTGCGTCAGTACCGTCAAAAATAGCATTAAATACGTCTGTAACTTCGGCTCTTGTAGCTCTTGGGTTGTTTATCATGCTATCAAGCATTTGTGTAGCTGTAATAACAGGTTTACCAACATAGTTACATTTTTTAATGATATCTTTTTGTACGATTGGTACTTCTTCTGCTGGAATTTCTACCCCAAGGTCACCTCTGGCAACCATGATTCCATCACTGGCTTCGATAATTTCATCAATATTGTCAACACCTTGTCTGTTTTCAATTTTAGAAATAATATGAATATCTTCTCCACCATTGTTATTTAAAACTTCTCTTATTGCAAAAACATCTTCTTTGCTTCTGATAAAAGATGCTGCAACGAAGTCAATATCATTTTTAATACCAAATAATAAGTCATTTGTATCTTTTTCAGTAAGAGCTGGAAGTTTAATATTTACTCCAGGAATATTTATACTTTTATGATTTTTTACAGGGCCACCGTTATCTACTCTTAAAACAACGTCGCTTCCTTTAATTTCTCTAACAGTTAATTTAATTAAACCGTCATCGATTAAAACTACATCACCTTTTTTTAGTTCTTCTGCTAAATGATCATATGTTGTAGCACAACCATGTTCATCTCCAAGTTCATCACCAACATAAAGAGTGAACATGCTTCCTTCTTTTAAGAATACTCCACCGTCTTTAAATTTCTTTGTTCTAATTTCAGGACCTTTTGTATCTAATAAGATAGCAATTGGTTGATTTAATTTTTCTCTGATTTCTTTTATTGTGTCTATTCTTGCTTGATGTTCTTCATAATCCCCATGTGAAAAGTTAAGTCTTGCAACATTCATACCTGATGCAACTAAATGTGTAAGAATTTTTTTATCTTCACTTGCAGGACCTATTGTACATACAATTTTTGTTTTCTTCATAATTTTATGCCCATCTCCTAATCATAAACTTATTTTTATATTATATTGCTAACATTTCAGCAATTCTTTTTGCTTCTTCATCAATTACATATGGCATAGCCAATGCTTCTTCAATTTCCATATCTAAAAATCTTCCATGTTGATAACACATACATCTGTTTGTTTTTCCATCTCTTAAACATTCAACAGCTAAAGCACCCATTTTACTTGCAAGCATTCTGTCAAATGCAGTTGGAGAACCACCTCTTTGTATGTATCCTAAGTTAGTTCCTCTTGTTGTTACACCAGAGTATTTTTCAATAACATCACAGAATTCTTCGTAATGTCCAACTCCTTCGGCAAGAATAACAAGTCCATAATATTTTCCAAGGCTAAAGCCTTCTTTTATTTTTTCACAAACAACATCTAAGTTTAATTCTTTTTCAGGAATTAAAATTGCTTCAGCTCCTGCTGCAATACCTGCATAAAGAGCAATAAAACCACTGTTTCTTCCCATTACTTCAACAACATTTACTCTGTTGTGAGAAGAAGATGTATCTCTGATTTTATTGATTGCGTCAACTGCAGTATTTACTGCTGTATCGAATCCTATAGAATATTCAGTACATGAAATATCATTATCAATTGTTCCAGGAATTCCGATAACGTTAATTCCTGCTCTGCTTAATTTTTGAGCACCTCTGTAGGAACCGTCTCCTCCGATTACTACCAAGCCTTCTATTTCATGTCTATTTAATGTATCAACAGCTCTTTTTAAGCCTTCGTCGGTTTTCATTTCCAAACATCTTGCAGAACGAAGAAAAGTTCCGCCTCTTTGAATCTTATCTGATACGGAATAAGCATCAAGTTTAACGATATTATCATCCATTAAACCTTGATAACCTTGTTGTACTCCGTAAACGTCAAATCCATAATATATTCCTGCTCTAACAACAGCCCTTATGGCTGCATTCATACCCGGCGCATCTCCGCCGCTTGTTAAAACTGCTATTTTTTTCAATTTTTTCTCTCCTTTTTTATATGAATTATTAAAAAATTTCTAGGTTCACGTTTTATATTATACTATATTATGAAAAAAAACATTATACTTTTTTTACAAAAATATGAAAAAATTTTCATATTTTGATTACATTTGTAATAATTTGATGTTTTCTGTGACTTTAAGCGCATTTCTACGCAAAATCTTCACATCCCCTCCCCTTAAAAGTTCGTAATTTATTATACATATTTTGTCTCCAAAAGCTATATCAATTAACTTTTTTTCAGAAATATTTAAGTTACCTCTACCCATGACAATGCCTAAAATATCTACCTTATTATTATACACATTATATTCAAATCTGATACTTGCTTCCTTACCGTTATATATTATAGGAGCAGCATAAATTTCATTCATACCCACAGAGTTAATTTTATAACAAGAAAGCATATATCCATTAAAATAGAATGGAGAATTGTCACTTTTTTGACCATATTTTGTTATCTCATATATTATATTTTTATTTTGCACCCTTTTAACTTTGAAAATATCTTTATATTTTTTCATATCACGGCTTAAAGCATATTTCTTTAAAAAAGCACAATAAGAACTATTTGTGTTAAGCGTTTCGTATAATATAAGTTCATTTAACGTCTTACTATTATAATCTAAAGGAAAGAAAATTGATACCCCGCAAGCATCATTATTTATAAATCCTTTCCTATTATATATAACAACATCATCTACCAGTCTTTCAAGCTTTATATAATCACTTTTTTTAAATATATTTTTTAAAAGAGAAAGGAAATCAACCATGTTACTGAACCCTTCTTCTTTTGTTCTTCCTCCAAAAACTGTTCCTTTTAAAATATCTTCCTTTAGATTACTTACATCATATTCATTTATATTATTTTCAATTAAAAAATTAAATTCATCATACAAAGCTTCAACCTTATCTAAATTTAATAAAGACATTGTTATTATCTTATCTTTATTTTTTCTTACGCTTTCTTTATAATAACTTTCAACAATTAATCTTCCTAGACTTTCTATATCTCTGTTTGATGATTTTTCAATAATATTTTTATAATTTAGTCCATAACCTAAAACAAATTCTTCACTTGCGACCATATACTTAGAGTAGTCTTTGATACTATATGCCGTTTCCAAAGAGCCCATTAAACACGCATCAAAAACAATCATATCTAGTTTTGTTTTATGATTTTCATATGAAGTTTTAAGTCCTTTTTTCAGTTCACTAAGCAAAAGCGTATCATTATCAAAATTTTCATCTTTACCAAATCCCGATATTGCTCCTCCTCCATGGTTCCAAAAAATCAGTATATTTTCATCACTTTTATAATGTCCCATTGAAAAATCAATGAACTCACTAAGTGTTTCACTGCTTCCCATACTTTTTTTAGATAGGTTCTTAATTAAATGAAGTTTTTTGTTTTTTATTTCAAATATTTGATTATTATTTTCATTTATTTTTTCATTATTCCAATTCTTTGTTCCGCCTGTATATATTAAAACCTTACTGCCTTTGGGGATTTCACTTTCACATATTTCTTTTAAATCACCGCTGGCAATTTTATCTTCGCTTTCCAAATCAGAACCATTCATATATATCATGAAAGTTCTATCAAATGTTTCACACGAATAGTTTTCACAAAATAAATATATCAATGCTATAAAAATAAAGCAAAAAAATAATTTCTTTTTCATACCATTATTATTTAGTAAATGAATATAAATATGTAATTTTTATTATAAAAATAGAATTTTTATAATATGGAATTATTTTTTTATATATGATATTCTTTTATTATTAGCTAAAATAAAACTATACAAATTTTAATAAAAGCATTGACATAAAAAGGAGACAAAATGGAAAAACCAATAATCGGAATAGTACCGCTTTTTGACGAATACAAAGACAGCTATTGGATGCTTCCGGGATATATGTTAAGCATTGAAAAATGCGGTGGAATACCTATAATGTTGCCTCTAACAACAAATAAGGGAAATATTAAAGAACTTACAAAGTACTGTGACGGATTTTTATTTTCCGGTGGACACGATGTAAACCCTAATCTGTATAAAGAAGAAAAATCCAATAAATGCCATAATATATGTGTTGAACGTGACGAAATGGAAACAATATTATTTGAAGAAATAATAAAAGAGGATAAACCTCTTCTTGCAATTTGCAGAGGAATACAAATAATAAACGTTCTTCTTGGAGGTAGTTTATATCAAGACTTACAAACACAAAAAGGATTAAACCACGTTCAAAAACCACCTTACGACATAAACTTTCATAAAGTGGATATAATAAAAGATACCCCTTTATATAATCTTTTAAACTTAAATGAAATAGGAGTAAACAGTTATCATCACCAAGCAATAAAAGATTTGGCAGTTAATTTAAAACCTATGGCAGTTTCAAAAGACGGATTAATAGAAGGAGTATATTTAGAGGATAAAAAATTTGTTTGGGGACTTCAGTGGCATCCTGAATTCAATTATGAAAAAGAAGAAACAAGCATAAAAATAATTAAAGAATTCATAAACAAATGTAAATAAAGGAGGAAGTATGAGAATAGCAGTAATAAGTCTGGTTCTAGATGAACCTAAAAAAGTACAAAAAGAAGTAAATGAGGTAATAAGCAGCTATAAAGATATTATAAGAGGAAGAATGGGAATCCCATTAGACAGAGAAAATGTATCAATTATATCTATTGCCGTAATCGGCGAAGCTGATACAATAAATGCTTTTACGGGAAGACTTGGAAAAATCGACCACGTTCAAGTAAAAACATCTTTCTCAAAAAAAGAAATTTAAACACCTTTTAAGGTGTTTTTTTATTGTTTTACATTAATGAAAAATAAAATAATTTACATAAAATTTTCTATATATTTTCATAAATTCAATACCCTAAACGTTACAAATATAATAAATGTAAAATGCATCTAAAAATTAAAGAATTTTCTAAATATTATTGACAATTAACTTTTCATGTGATAGATTATTATCAATATGAACTTAATACCTTTAAACACAAAGAAGAGGAATAGTAAGTTTTTTAACAAGTCGCAGAGAGCTGTTGGTTGGTGTAAAACAGTACTTAACAAAAACCGAACTCGCCTCAGAGTGGTTTACTGAAATCTACGGAGAGTAAGTGGAAACGGGTGTCACCCGTTACAGTGACGAGATATCGGCACACTGCCCGTATCTTTAATGAGTGTATTCTTATTTACTAAAGAATAAATTAGAGTGGTACCGCGGAATTAGTAACTTTCGTCTCTTATTTGAGAACGGAAGTTTTTTTATACCAAATTCCAACTAAAAAGTGTGTTAAATTTTAAATAAGGTGCGTTCATAAATAATTAAAGAGGTAAAAAATATGAAAAATTTTGAAAAGTACAGACCATATCCGCCAATGAAAAAAACTGATAGAAAATGGCCGGATAAAGTTATTGAAAAAGCTCCAATATGGTGCAGCGTTGACTTAAGAGACGGAAACCAAGCTCTTGAAATTCCTATGAGCTTAGATGAAAAAATTGAATTTTATAACAAGCTTGTGGAAATAGGCTTTAAAGAAATCGAAGTAAGCTTCCCAGCTGCAAGCGATACAGAATTTGAATTTGTAAGAACATTAATAGAAAAAGACATGATTCCCGATGATGTAAATATTCAAGTTCTTACACAATCAAGAGATGAAATAATAGAAAAAACATTTGCTTCCATAAAAGGTGCTAAAAGAGCAATAGTACATCTTTACAACTCTACTTCAGTTCTTCAAAGAGACGTAGTATTTAATGCAAGTAAAGAAGAAGTAACACAAATTGCCGTAAGAGGCGCTAAGAAATTCTTGGAAGAAATGAAAAAATATCCTGAAACAGATTTTACTTTTGAATATTCTCCTGAAAGCTATACAGGAACAGAAATGGATTATGCAGTTGAAATCTGTAATGCAGTAATAGATACATGGCATGGAAAAGTAAATAATAAAATTATAATAAACCTTCCATCAACTGTTGAAATGGCAACTGCCAATGTTTATGCAGACCAAATAGAATATTGTTCAGAAAGACTTCATCACCGCGAAGACGTTGTATTAAGCCTTCATGCTCACAACGACAGAGGAACGGGAGTTGCCGCAACAGAACTTGCTTTAATGGCAGGAGCAGACAGAGTTGAAGGAACACTTTTCGGAAACGGAGAAAGAACAGGTAACTGTGACATTATGGTTGTTTCAATGAATATGTTCTCTCAAGGAATAGACCCTAAACTTGACTTTTCAAAAATAAGAGAACTTGGGGATATGTACGAAAGACTTACAAGAATGGAAATAAACCCAAGACATCCTTACGTTGGTTCTTTAGTATTCACTGCATTCTCAGGCTCACACCAAGATGCAATAAGAAAAGGAATGAACAAAAGAGAAGAAAGAAAACAAACAATATGGGAAGTTCCTTATCTTCCAATAGACCCAAAAGACGTTGGAGGTACATACGACCCAATCGTACGTATCAATTCACAGTCTGGTAAAGGCGGGGTTGCATTCGTACTTGAACAAAATTATGGATTATATCTTCCTAAAGAATTCCAAAAAGATTTCAGCAAAGTTACAACAAAAGTATCAGATAAACATCATAGTGACCTTGCACCTGAAGTTATATTTGATATATTCAAAAAAGAATACATCAACAACGAAAATCCTATTAAACTTAAAAAATATAAAGAAACAACTAAAGACCACGACGAAGAAGTTTCTATCAAAGCTATAATTGAATATAAAGGCGAAGAAAGAGAAATAAGCGGCGTTGGTAATGGTATTATAGATGCATTCACACATGCTCTTGAAAATGAATTTAACATTGAAATGGAAGTAACCGATTATAGAGAACACTCTATGGAATACGGTACAAATGCAAGAGCTATTTCATACATTCAAATTGAAGGACATAACCACAAAATGTACTACGGAGCCGGAGTATCAAGTAACATAACATTATCTTCATTCTATGCCGTAGTAAGTGTTGCAAATAAAATTGTTAAGTAGAAATTAAGGAGAGATATTTATTATGGGAATGACAATGACACAAAAAATCCTTGCAAAACACGCAGGACTAGACAGCGTTGTTGCAGGGCAATTAATTGAAGCAAAACTTGACATTGTAATGGGTAATGACATTACAACTGCAGTTGCTTTAAAAGAATTCAAAAAAACCGGTGCAAAGAAAGTATTTGATGAAAACAAAGTAGCAATCGTACTTGACCACTTCACACCAAACAAAGACATCAAAGCAGCTGAACAATGTAAAAGCTGTAGAAATTTTGCTTGGGATATGAATGTTAAAAACTTTTTTGATGTTGGGGATATGGGTATCGAACATGCACTTTTACCTGAAAAAGGAATAGTAGTTCCCGGAGAAGTTATAATCGGAGCAGACTCTCATACTTGTACATATGGAGCTCTTGGAGCTTTTTCAACAGGTGTTGGAAGTACAGACATGGCAATAGGTATGGCAACAGGTGAAGCATGGTTCAAAGTTCCTGAAGCAATTAAATTTGTACTAAAAAACAAACCTGCAAAATGGATAAGCGGTAAAGACATTATATTACATATTATTGGTAAAATCGGTGTTGACGGTGCTCTATACAAATCAATGGAATTTGTTGGAGATGGGATTAAGTATTTATCTATGGATGATAGATTCTCAATGGCTAATATGGCTATAGAAGCAGGTGCAAAAAATGGTATATTCCCTGTTGATGAAAAAACAATCGAATATGCAAAAGCTCATTCAACAAAACCTTTTGAAGTATTTGAAGCTGATGAAGATGCTGAATATGAACAAGTTATAGAAATCGACTTAAGTAAGCTTAGACCTACTGTTTCTTATCCTCATCTACCTGAAAACACAAAAACAGTAGATGAATCTATGGAAGAAAAGGTATATGTTGATCAAGCAGTTATCGGTTCTTGTACAAACGGAAGACTTGAAGATATCAAAATGGCTGCTGATATTTTAAGAGGCAGAAAAGTAAACAAAAAAGTAAGAGCAATAGTTATCCCTGCTACACAACAAATTTATCTTGACAGTATCAAACTTGGATATGTTGAAGATATAATAAAAGCAGGCGCAATTGTTTCTACTCCAACATGCGGGCCATGCCTTGGAGGACATATGGGTATCTTGGCTGCAGGAGAAAAAGCAATTTCAACAACAAACAGAAACTTCGTAGGAAGAATGGGACATGTAGACAGTGAAGTTTACTTATCAAGTCCAGCCGTTGCAGCAGCATCAGCAGTTGCCGGATATATTATTGACCCAGAGAAAGTAATGGAGGGAGATTTTTAATGGAAGCACAAGGAAAAGTATTCAAATACGGTGATAATGTAGATACAGACGTAATAATCCCTGCAAGATACTTAAATGTATCAAGCGGAGATGAACTTGCAAAATATTGTATGATTGATATAGACAAAGACTTTGTAAATAAAATGAATAAAGGTGACATAATCGTTGCAACGAAAAACTTTGGTTGTGGTTCAAGTAGAGAACATGCTCCTCTTGCAATTAAATGCGCAGGGGTATCTTGTGTTATCGCATCAACATTTGCAAGAATCTTCTATCGTAACGCAATAAATATCGGCTTACCTATTCTTGAATGTGAAGAAGCAGCAAATGATATTAAAGCAGGCGATGAAGTAAAAGTTGATTTTAACACAGGTATTATTTCAAACTTAACAACAAACAAAGAATATAAAGCACAACCTTTCCCTGAATTCATGCAAAAAATCATGAAAGCAGGCGGACTTGTAGAATATACAAAGGAAAAGATCGGAGAATAATATGGAATTTAATTTGGCGGTAATAAAAGGAGACGGAATAGGTCCTGAGGTAACAGCTGAAGCTGTAAAAGTACTAAATAAAATAGGAGAAAAATATTCTCATACATTTAAATTTGCATATGTTAGAGCAGGCGGAGACGCAATCGACAATTGCGGTGAATGTTTACCAAAAGAAACAGTACAGCTTTGCAAAAACTCTGACAGCGTTATTTTAGGTGCTGTCGGAGGTCCTAAATGGGATAATCTTCCAGGAGATCAAAGACCTGAAAAAGCATTACTTGGCATAAGAGAAGCCCTAGGATTATACGCAAATCTTAGACCTGCAATAATACATAAAGCTCTAAGCGATGCCTGCCCTATAAAGAAAGAAATTATAGGAGACAGCTTAGATATTATGGTTGTAAGAGAACTTACAGGTGGTATCTACTTTGGAGAAAGAGGATATAGAGAAGGTAAATACGGAAACGAAGCTTACGACACAGAAAGCTATTCAGAAATGGAAATAAGAAGAATAGGTAAAATTGCATTTGAAACAGCAATGGCAAGAAACAAAAAACTTGCAAGTATTGATAAAGCAAACGTACTTGAAAGCAGCAGACTTTGGAGAAAAATCATAACAGAAATAAGCAAAGATTATCCGGAAGTTGAAGTTACACATATGTATGTTGATAATGCAGCTATGCAGCTTGTAAGAAACCCTAAACAATTTGACGTTATTGTAACATCAAATATGTTCGGTGATATTTTATCAGATGAAGCAAGCCAAATTACAGGTTCTATTGGTATGCTTCCATCAGCAAGTCTTGGAGAAAATTCTTTTGGAATGTATGAACCAATTCACGGTTCTGCTCCTGATATTGCAGGTAAAAACATGGCTAACCCTATTGCAACAATTCTTTCAATGGCAATGATGCTTAGATATACATTTAACCTTGAAGAAGAAGCAAGTGCAATCGAAAATGCCGTAACAAAGGTTCTTGATATGGGATATAGAACTCCTGATATAGTAAGCGAAGGCACAAAAGAAGTCGGCACAAGACAAATGGGAGATTTAATAACAGAGGCGATATAAAAATAAAGCTTATACACATTCTCATTATTTTAACTAACAAAATACATAAAAAAGACTGTTAAAAAATATAACAGTCTTTTTTATATAATTACATTATTTCATTATTGCCATTATAAATACAATATAAAATAATATATGTATCACTGTATCGTTTTTACAAAATACCAAGATGTTCAAGCAAAATTTTAATACCCATTAAAACAAGAATAATACCCCCGACAAGTTCGGCTCTTTGTTTATATTTCTTACCAAAAATATTACCAACTTTTAATCCAATCATAGATAATACAAACGTCGTACAACCTATTATAGATATTGCTAAAAATATATTTACGTTTAAAAATGCAAAAGTAACCCCTATAGCAAGAGCATCTATACTGGTTGCAACTGCGAGTGGAATCATTGTTTTAAAATCAAATCTTGAATCAAGATTTTCTTCTTTTCTTGATTCCATTATCATATTAAAACCTATAAAACCAAGAAGAATAAAGGCAATCCAATGATCAAAATCCGTTATTATATTTTTAAAATAATAACCAAGATAATAACCTATAAGGGGCATTAAAGCCTGAAATCCACCAAAGTATACTCCAACAGTAAGATAATTATTACTTCTTAATTTCCTTGTAGAAAGACCTTTACAAACAGATACCGCAAATGCATCCATAGAAAGACCTACACCGATTATAAACAGTTCAATTAAATTCATTTTTTTCCTCTCATTACAAAATTTTATTGATAAAAAAAGAGACCTATCCGTTAAAAAACAGATAAGTCTCATCGTTTAAAATAAAGCCAGGAATTTCTTTCCAATATGTTGACTTTATTACGCCTTCACGCCGATTACTCCCTTACGAATTAATACTATATCATATATAAAATATTTTGTCAAAATAAAAAGATCTATAGCTTAATTTCTCTTAATGAGTAAATATATTTATCGGTTATTTTTAAAATCTCTTCTTTATGCTCTATACTTTCTTCTTCTTCAATTGTATAAGTATACATATTAGCAGCTTTTCCAGCCATTGTCCCGGCAAGAGAATCTTCCACAACTATGCATTCTTCAGGATTTATATTAAGCTTTCTTGCAATGTGCAAAAATATATCAGGGTCAGGTTTGCTTCTCTTTACGCAGTTAGCGGTAACAACTAAATCAAAAACACCATGCAAACCTTCTTTATCTAAAAAGCTTTTTATAAGTTCCATTGTGTTGTTTGTCCCAATTGCAAGCTTATAACCTTTATCTTTAGCTTCTTTTATAATCTCTTTTGCACCATCTCTTAATATATCTTCGGTTAAATAAAGTTCATTTACTATATCTACCCATTCCTTAATAATTTCTTCAATACTTTCTTCAACCTTGTATACATCTTTTGTCGCCTTTGCAGCCTCTTCAATACTCATAGGTCTAAAGTCAATATCTTCTATTGAATATTGTATACCTCTTCTTTCGTTAAAAAAGATATCATCTACTTTTTGCCAAAGAGGAAGTGAATCAACCAAGGTTCCGTCAAAATCAAATATTAATAATTTCTTTTTCATTATTTCTCCTTTGAAGTTTCTCTTTCATAATAAAATAAATACTGTTGTGCAATACCGGCATATTCACCCCATTTACTCTTAGCAAGGTTAAATCCATTTTCAAAAGTTAAATCAGTAAGCCCATATCTATTTAAAAATATTCTTTTAACCCATACATCCATAGGGCAAAGTTCTAATCTTTTTAGGGCAAATAACAAAATACAATCCGATACTTTCTCCCCTACACCTTTTATTTTCATAAGTTCCTTTTTAGCTAATTCAGTATCCATTTCACTTATCTTTTCAAGGTCAATTTCGCCTGTGTTTATTTTATGTATGGCATCAACTAAATATTTATCCCTAAATCCCATTTTAAGTTCATGAAATTCTTCTTTTGTTACATCTTTTAAATCTATATAACTTGGGAAAGAATAATACTTTTTACCTTTATACTCTATTTCTTTTCCATATCTTTCACAAATAAGTTCTATTATAGCTTTTATTCTTGGTATATTATTATTTGCAGAAATTATAAAAGAAATAATTGTTTCAAATAAATCCTGTTTTAATATTCTTATACCATTACCGTATTCTATACATTTTTCTATATGCTCATCTGTATTTATCTTTTTATCTATTTCATTATAATCAAGATCAAAATCAAAATACGTTTTTAAAAAAGAATCAAAATACTCTTTTGTTGTATCATAAAATGTAAATTTTCCGTCTTCTTCTTTTATGTGAATTACTTTTCCATTTACAACGCCGATAAATTCATCTTTTTCTAATTCATTCCATCTAAAACATTGCCCACATTCAAAGGTCTTTTTCAAATTAAAATGGTCAACATCAACTAGTATTAAATCGCTATTTATTTGTTCTATCTTCATAGTAATACTCCAAAAATTCCTTTGTATATTCGTTTTGTTCGTTATACATTACAAGAGGAGGCAAAATATTTAATCCGCTTTTTCCTCCTTTTACAGCTTTGAGCAAAAATAAATTTGAATTTTTCTCTTTCTTTGGATAAATAAACTGAACATCTTTAACAGCAAATCTATACTCTCCAAGTATTTTCATAATTTCTTCAAATCTATTTGTTCTATGTACCAAGAAAAACTTTCCTTTATCCTTTAATAACTTTGAAGAAACTCTTGCAATATCTTCAAAACTGCATAGTATCTCATGTCTTGCATAACTTTTTTTATCATTTATGCTTACTTCTCCGCTACCTGATTTATAGTAAGGTGGATTTACAGACAAACTGTCAAATTTATTATATAAACTTTTATCAAGGTTATTGATATTTTGATTTATTATTTCAATATTGTCAATATTATTGTAGTTAAGAGATTTTTTTACTACCATACACATTTCTTCATCAATCTCAACTGCTTTAATATTTTTATTTCCTCTTTTTGCATATACAAGAATCGGTATAACGCCGCTTCCTGTACATAAATCAATATAACTATCCTTTTTATTTATATATTTTGATGTGAAATTTGCAAGGAGCACAGCATCTACACCAAAACAAAAAGTATCTGTATCTTGATATATATAATAATCTTTTATCTGCAAATCATCTAATCTTAAATTCATATTGTTCTCCTTAAGGAAATATTATATCATACACTAAATATAATTACATCAATTATAAATAAAAGAACGTCAAAGCGTTCTTTTATATGTTATATACAATTTTATCGGTAATATCAGTAAACACAATTAAATATGCAAGTGCAAGAGCAAACCCTGCAATAACGTCGCTTGAATAATGTACCCCAAGATAAATCCTGCTTACTCCTATTAATATAATAAGAGAACATATTACAATACTTCCAAAAAACTTAAACCAAAACCCACCGTTACTCCTTATAAGAAGATACAACAAAAATCCATAAAATGCCAATGAACACATTGAGTGTCCGCTTGGGAAACTAAATCCGCTTGCTTCTGCAAGTCTTACAACTGCAGGACGAGGTCTTTCTATTATAAACTTTAAAGCTTGGTTTAAGCATACTGCACCAAGTATATTTACTATTGATAAAATAATTTTTTTCTTATCTTTCATAAGCATAAAGATTAAAATACATAAAGGAAATATTACTTCAACAGAACCAAACCTTGTAATAAACCTAAATATCTTTGTTGCTTTAGGTGAAATAAACGAAGATACAAAATTATAAACCATAAAATCAAAATGATTAAGGTCATTTACACTAAGCTTCGCACACAAATAAAGAAATAACCCAAGCCCGATTATTGCTACAATCCATTTTATATAACTTTTATGTTTTCTTTTTATAACTTCATCCATAATTACACCTCTTTTTTATTTTACCATTAAAAAGGATTTTATAAAAATATTTTTTCATAATAATAAAAAAACAGCCCTAAAGCTGTTTAATTATTTCCTTTGCTTAATACGACTTCAACTGTCTTGCTTTTCCCGTCTCTTTCATAAGTAATTTTAACTTTATCTCCGGGGCTATGATAATATAGCTGTTCTCTAAAGTGAAGCATATTTTTTATTTCAACATTATTAACCTTTGTTATTATGTCATTCTCTTTTATGCCGGCATTATCAGCACCCATTCCATTTACAACGCCGACAATTAAAATTCCTTTTTCCAAATCTATATCTTCTGAATAATATCTTGCGATTTCTTTATCTACACCTTCAATTCCCATAACCGTAGGAACAAATTCTCCGTCTTTTTTTATGTGTTCTATAATTGGTTTGGCAATGTTTATTGGAATTGCAAAACCAAGACCTTCTCCGGACTGAATTTTATAAGTATTTATTCCAACAACTTCACCCGCAAGGTTTAATAAAGGACCTCCACTGTTTCCTTCATTTATTGAAGCATCTGTTTGAATTAAATCTTCAGCAACTGTTGAAGAATCTACAGCAATACTTCTATTAAGGGCACTAATTATTCCCTGTGTTACGGTTCTTTCAAAAGTTAGCCCCATTGGATTACCTATTGCAATTGCAGTCTGACCTATATTTATTTTTTCACTGTCCCCTAGTTTCACAACAGGCAAATTCTTTGCATCAATTTTTATTACTGCCAAATCAATAGTAGTAGATGAATATATTACCTTCGCATCAAAATTTCTTCCGTCTTTTAATGTTACGTTTATTTGTTTTGGGTTTTCACTTACAACGTGCTGATTTGTTAGTATTAAACCGTTTTTATCTACGATAAAACCTGTTCCTATTCCTCCAACCTCAGACTCTCTGTCAAATATATCTTTGGTTACAGTGATTGTCTCAACCCCTACAACAGCCGGAGTAACACTTTGCGCAACTTTTTCGGTAGTAGACTCCTTAAGTGTAACGCTTCCTGAAGAATCATCTGTTACTATTTCGCTTTCCATACCCAGTTTTTCATCAATTAAAGCATTCATTCTCATATTAGTTATAAAAAAAGCTAATGAACCGAATATAATTCCACCTATAATTAATCCCAAAAAGAATATGGTAAGTCCGCTTTTCCCCTTTTTTTGCATATTGACCTCCTAACAATGAATAGTACCGTTAATTCCTATTCTGTTTGCAACATCTAAAACAAAATCTTTTCCCTCAATGGCATCATTGCTTTTTGCAACGTCTTTTACCGTTTCAAAAGCAACAGAAGAAAGATTATTTTCTTCGCTTAAATGTCCAAGCCTGATTCTTTCTGTCTTTCCTTTTATAAGCTCACTTAATACTTTACCGCTGTCTGTATTTGAAAGATGACCGAAAGGCGATAAAATTCTTTGTTTTAATTCAATTGGATAAGACCCATTTTTTAGCATTGTTTCATCATGGTTTGCTTCTAAAAAAACAAATTTACAATCCTTAAGCTTATTTATTACACTTTCCATTATCATTCCCATGTCAGTTGCCACACCGATTTTATTTTTACCATCATCAATAGTAAATCCAACAGGAGCAACAGCATCATGAGGAATAGAAAAGCTATCAATTAATAAATCATTTATATATAGTGGTCTTTCTTCTTCTATTCTGTATATATTATCTCCTTTAACATTTCCTATCTTTTTTAAAACCGAAGGGCAAGCATCCTTTTGAATATAAATAGGTATATCGGCTTTTCTGGACAACACACCTGCACCTTTTACATGATCAGAATGTTCATGAGTAATGAGTATTGCATCTATATCATGAATATCAACATCAACCTTTTTAAGCTCATTTATTATATGTTTACCTGCAAGCCCGGCATCTATTAAAACTTTTGTATTCTCACTTTCAACAAGTAAGCTGTTTCCCTTTGATGAAGAAAAGAGATTTGTAAACTTCAATTTATTCTCCCTTTCATTTTATGTAATTTTTATATATTTATAATATAAAATAAAATCCCCTGCATATTTAGGGGATTAAATCTTTATGAATCAACTCTTTCTATGTCGGCACCTAAATTCCTAAAGTTCTCTTCTATATTTTCATATCCTCTGTCAATATATTTTAAATTAGTAACTTCAGTAGTACCTTTTGCAACAAGCCCTGCCAATATCATAGCAGCACCGGCTCTTAAATCAGTTGCTTGAATTTTTGCACCGTAAAGTTCACAAGGACCTGTGAATACTGCTGTATTACCATTTACCCTTATGTTTGCACCCATTTTTTGTAGTTCTGTTACATATCTAAAACGATTTTCAAATATGCTTTCAGTAATAGTACTTACTCCATTTGCTAAACACATAAATAACCCCATAGGTTGTTGTAAATCTGTTGGGAATCCAGGATATGGTAATGTTTTAACATTACAAGGTTTAATGTATTCTCTTCCTATTACCCTAATATTGTCATCTTCATCAACTGTAACTTCAGCACCCATTTCTATTAACTTAGCTGTTATTGAATCAAGATGAGGAGGAATAACGTTTTTAATTAAAACATCCCCTTTTGTTGCAGCGGCAGCAATCATGTATGTTCCCGCTGTTATTTGGTCAGGAACAACAGAGTATTCACAACCATGAAGTTCTTCTACGCCGTTTATTCTTATTACGTCAGTACCGGCACCTTTTATATTTGCTCCCATTAAATTTAAGAAGTTAGCAATGTCAACAACATGAGGTTCTTTTGCAGCATTTTCAATAACGGTTAAACCATTTGCCTTTACTGCTGCAAGCATTACATTAATAGTTGCACCTACACTTACAACATCCATATAAATGTTTGTACCTTTAAGTCCATTTGGAGCTTCTATTTTTATTGAACCTTTAACATCAACTTTTGCCCCTAACGCTTCAAAGCCTTTAATATGTTGGTCAATTGGTCTAGCACCGATATCACATCCTCCAGGAGGTGGAAGTTCAACGCTTCCGTTTCTTCCTAGTAAGGCACCAAGCAAATAGTAACTTGCTCTCATTTTTGTGCTTTCTTCTGCAATTTCATCACTTGTGCAATCTGCAATATTTGTTGTGTCTACACTTAAACCTTTTGATGTCTTTCTGATTTTTGCACCAAGTTTTTTCATAATACTTATATAGTTTCTGATATCTTGAATATCAGGTAAATTCTCAATAATAAATTTATCGCTGGCAAGAACAGTTGCTGGAAGGATTCCAAGAGCTGCATTTTTTGCACCTGTAATTGTAACTTCTCCAGATAATCTGTTTCCGCCTTTTATAATAATTTTTTCCATTCTATTTTCATCCTTTAAATTCTTTTTCCTTTAGCTTTAGTATTATACTAAAATTTACTTTAAAAATAAAGACTAATAGCTAAAAACCAACTAAAAACATGGGTTAGGCTGCAATTTTGCATAGTTTCTTGTTCTTGAAAGTAAGTTTGTTTGTGATAAATCTACCGTAGGAGTTCCTACAAATCTTGTTGTGTAAACACTCCCATGACAGTCAGAACCTCCACTTACTATTAAATCATGTTTTTTACAAAAATCAAAATAATATTCATTTTGTTCCTTTAAAGGATTATAAGTACTGTAACACTCAATACCATCAATTCCCATTGAAAGATAATTTTCAAGCATATCCTTTGGCATTACATTTCCCGGGAAATAATATGATGGATGAGCAAGAACAGCAACACCTCCGGCCTTTTTAATGGCTGCTATAATTTCTTCTGAAGATAACAAATCTTCCTCTTTTGGAACGGGCACTTGAGCTTTAATTGCATTAAAAGGTTCTATTCCCTTACATACGTTTTTCTCAGCAAGATAATTCATAATTGGAAGACCTGCCATTTCCTGCATTTTATATATATTGTATTCTTCCAAACTTACATTATCATATCTCTTTGCGCACCAATTTATTATTCTTGTATCTCTGTTTTGTCTTACTCTTTTTGTTCTTGTCATTGTATAAGTAAGATCTATATCATCTATATCAATATCATAACCTAAAATATGAACTTCTTTATCATAAGACTTAGAGCATATTTCAGTTGCCCTGATTAAATTTATTCCTTCTTGTTTTGCTATATATTCTGCTAATTTAACGTTTGAGATGCTGTCATGATCCGATATAGCACAATATTTAACTCCTGCTTTTTTTATATTTATTACAGCTTCTTCGCTATCCCAACTCCCGTCAGATGCGTTAGTATGAATATGAAAATCAACTTTTTCCATAGTTACCTCCTATAATAACTTCCTAAAATAACAACCTTTAGTACTTTCTGCTAATCTTTCTTTTCGTAAATATTTATCAATTACAATATCAACTTCTTTACTATTCTCATTTGTAAATAAGAATACTCTATCAATATTATCCTTTAGTTTATCTAATTTGTCAAATATGCATACGGGATATGTGTTAAAAATTTCACTGGTTTGTCCGTTACATTTAACTTTAAAATTTTTACCCATTCTATCCGTAAGGCTTTTATTTTTATTGCAATTCTTACATCCTACTTCTTCATTAACAGGACAGTTTCTTACAGTCATTAAAGGTAAATATCCGTAAACTATTACAGATAAAGGAGTATTTGTTTTTATTTTATTTATATTATTTACGGTATTTTCAAAAGATAAAGTAATATTTTTTAAATTGTTAATATTTTTTTCAAGTATATCTACGCTGTATGAATTTGTTATATTACTGCCAAATCCACTGTATACATCAAATCCTTTTTCATCGGCTAAGTATATTTTACCTATGGTATGAGATAATGCTTTGTTTATTCCAATCTCTTTTGCAGTATCAAGCATTAATTCTATATTATCTTCCCTGTCAAAATAAATTCTTGGTATTTTTACCCCAAGCTTTTCACTATACTTTTCTATTACATCTTTAGATATTTTTTTAACTTGAAATAATGGAACAAATATAATATCAAAGTAATTTAAAACTTTATTTGTTAATAAATTTATATTACTTAATACGGCAATATTTTTATGTTCTCTTACAATATCTTTCTTATTAATCTTCTTTAACGTATCTATATCATAAGTTTTAAACCTGTTTAGTCTTATACTGTCCATTTCTTTTATGGCATTTCTTCTCATTTCATTAATAGCTGATACTGGAATAAAAATATTATCATCAGTATTTCCATCCATTTTATCTACAAAATATATGCTATCACCAAACTTACTTAAATTCTTTTCTATATTTTCTTTTAAAGTAGGTTTATTTTTTGCCTGCTCTATTATAGGACCAAACTGTTCTACCGACACCCCTTCTTTATCGGTTACTTTAACATATGCTTTTTCACCCAAAGAAAAGTCATAAGTCACATTAACTTTAACTTTTTCTTCTTCAATATCCATATTTTTGATTTCTTCACTTATTTGTTTAGTATAAGATTTATCTTCTTCGCTTCTTATACCAAACATATCATTTCTTTTTCCTGTTATATATCCATCGGTAAAACCGCTTCTTGAAAATACATTTTCAAGTTGTTTTTTATTATAATATCCTTTTTCAACTTTATCTTTAACAGCACAAACAACACTTTTAACATACTCATTGCTTTTCATTCTTCCTTCTATTTTTAAAGAAGCAATACCCATTTTTGCAAAAGTATCAATATAATCTATGTAACAAGCATCTTTTAAAGATAGGTTATATCTGTTTTTATCATTTACATAAAATGGAAGTCTGCACACCCCGGCACACAATCCTCTGTTTCCACTTCTTTCTCCAAGTGCTGAAGAAAAGTAACACTGTCCGGAAACACTCATGCATAAAGCACCGTGCATGAAAATTTCAACTTCGATATCTACTTCATCAAGTATTCTTTGAATTTCCACAAGAGATAATTCTCTTGATAACACAACCCTGTCAAAACCCATTTCCTTTAGCTTTTTCGCATCGCTTACGTTATGAACGCTAAGTTGTGTTGAAGCATGAAGAGGAACATGAGATATTTGCTTTAATATATTTATTACTCCAAGGTCTTGAACTATAATAGCATCAAAACCGGCTTTATTAATCATTTCAACTTCTTCGATTAACTTTTCTATTTCATTATCATAAACAAGAGTATTTAAAGTTACATGAGCTTTTTTACCTCTTAAATGGCAAAAATCAACCGCTTCTTTTACCTCTTCAAATGTAGAAAAATTCTTCGCGTTTCTTCTTGCATTAAAATTACCAAGTCCAAAATATACACTATCCGCACCGCTTAATATTGCTGTTTTTAAATTTTCGAAATTTCCAGCAGGTGCTAAAATTTCTATTTCATTTCCATTTACTAACATGATTTTATCCTCTAAGTTAATTTACACTGTAAGTATATAATATTAGCAAATTAAATACAAATACTTAAAAGGTTTTTTATTTTTTTTAGTTTTATTCTTTTTTTCATCAAATTTCACCAACGAGGCTTTTTATAATTTTTATATAACTTATGGGAGGCTTTAATATGATAAGTAGAGAAGGTATACTAAAAATCAACAATACATACGCTGAAAATTTAAAAAATAAAAGAAAAGAAAACAAATTCTTAACTTATCGCAATGTTTTCATGCTCGTTATGTCAATATTAAATAGCTTTTGTGTTTTCTTTTCTTATACACTGCCATTTGTTTTTGGATTTGGTGCTTTTATAATTTATAAAAAGGAATTAAATAATTTACCTTTAATTATTATGACAGTGTTAACAGCTTTCACTTTAAATATATCCTCAGCTTTTAGGTTAATTATTGCATTTTGCTTTATGCTTATAGTAAATCAAAATTATATAGTAAAAGAAAATAAAAGCACATATTCCGTTATATGTGCCCTTATTACTTTGTTAAGCGGTTTCTTTGTTAATTATATTTTTAAAAACCCACCGATTAACAACGTTTATTCATTAATCGAAAGCTTAAGTTTAATATTGGTATTTTTTGTTTTTAATACCTCTTATAATCTTATAGAAAATTTTGATTTAAAAAAAGAATTCTCCTCTTTTGAAGCAATAAGCCTATCTATTATTTTTTCAATAATAGTACTTGGATTAAGTGATATAAAAATATTTACAGTTTCCATTGCTCTTATTATAACCTCTTTCATGTTGCTTTTTGTATCTACCTACTTTTCATTAAGCCTTTGCCTTAGTTTTTCACTTATAGGAAGTATTTTACTTACTCTAAAAGGTGGATACAGTACTGATATAATTTTAATTTTTACAGTAGCAACTTTATTCTCTTCAATGACAAAAAATTTATCAAAAGGAATAAGCACCTTGGTATTTATATTTACTACTCTTACCCTTTCTTGCTATGTAAATAAAAGTATTATGTTTACTATCCCAATACTTGATGTATTAATTGCAGGTGTTATATTTCTTATTGTATCAACATCTTTTAATCAAAAAATTTTAAATTTGATAAATACAAAACAAAAAGATTTTCACGGAAATATATTTAATAGTGCCATAAAAAAGACAATAAAAGAAGAAATTGAAAATAAGAAAAATATGATAAACGAAGTAAGTTATAACATAACCTTAGAGGAAGAAGAAAAAAATGAGAATATAACAAAAAGTATTTGCAAAGTTCTAACTGCCGATATATGCACAAACTGTGAGAACTTTGCTAAGTGTTGGAATGAAGACGGAAAAGAAACATTTGTAAACTTTTCTCAAGTAATACTTGATACGTATAATGGTAAAATAACATCAAAAAAAGATTTACCCAAAAGTTTTGTAAATAAATGCAAATACAACTTCTTTATTTTTAAAAGCGCATCTTACTTATGTGACAATCTCAAAATAAAAAAAGATTACAAAAATAAACTATCTAAATTCAAAGAACTTATGAAAATAGAGTTCAAAAGTATAAATAAAACTTTAGACAATATTTATACAAACATAAAAAAGGGATTAAATTACTTTTCAAAAGATGAAGAAAATATAAGAGAAAGCCTTTTTGCTATGGGAATTATAGCAAAAGAAAGTGTCGTTTTGGAAGATTTTCAAGGGAAAATGAGAATATACATTAAAACAAGCAAACGATTATCCTCTGAAGAATACAGAATAACAGTACCTTTACTCCTAAGTGAGATATTAAATAAAAATATCATGTATGATTATGATTCTTTCACTGAGTCCTCTCTTGAAGCTTTTGAATATACTTTTACGGAAAGAATGCCATTTTCTCTAAGTGTTGGAATTAAAAGAGGAAAACGAAACGATAAAGAGAAATGTGGAGATAATTACTCAAATATAATTCTTCCTACAAACAAACACTTAATCGCTCTTGCAGACGGTATGGGAACGGGAGAAAAAGCCAATATGCAAAGTGAAAGAGTATTAAATCTTCTAGAAGAAATGCTCGGCTGCGAAAGTGAAGAAATTGACAGTATAAACACCATAAATACAATTTTATCTCTTGAAGAAAAAGAAGTTTTTTCTACACTTGATATTATATTATTTGATTTGTTTACAGCGAAAGCTGAATTTATAAAAGCAGGAGCAACCGAAAGCTACTTAAAAAGAGATGGTGAAGTAACCAGTCTTTCTGCTCAGGCTCTTCCAATAGGAATAATAGAAAATATAGATATAGCAAAAGAGACCATAAAATTAAAAAACAATGATTATATTTATATGGTAAGTGACGGCTTTTTAGAAGCATTTATGAACGATAGAGAACTTATAAAAGAAAAAATCCTTAACATGGAATATAGAAATCCTCAAAAGATTGCTGATGAACTGTTTAATGAAGCTTATGCAAGAAGCCTTGGCAAGCTTAAAGACGATGTAAGCATAATTGTAGTTAAAGTAAGAGAAGAAATATATGACTAAAAAAAAGAACGGTTACCCGTTCTTTTTTTTAATTATAAATCTTAGTTATTAAACTTCTTTCTTAATATTAAACATGTTCCACTTAAAGCAACAATACTTGCTAGTGCAATAAATATATACATATTTACATTATTATTATCAGATGTATCAACACTTGCACTGTCTTTTTCTGAATCATTACTGCTGCCAGTTTCAGGATCTACTTTTCCATCTCCATCTTTATCGATATTTTTATCAGGTTTACCGTCTCCGTTTGTGTCGATGTTAATATCAGGATTTCCGTCTCCGTCTGTATCAATGTTTATATCTGGATCACCATCATTATCAGTATCGATATTTATATCAGGATTTCCATCCCCGTCTGTGTCTACGTTGATATTCGGATGTGATGTGTCATAGTCAGGTATTTTATCTCCGTCTAAGTCTACATCTTTATCCGGTTTCCAGTTATCATCTACTCCGTCTTTATCATTATCATAGCCAGGTCTATAGCTGTGGTCTATATCTACCTTTCCGTCTCCGTTTGTATCTAAATCTGTGTCAGGTTTCCATATTCCATCCCCATTTCCACCTTCACCGCTTGGCTTCCATGTTCCTGTATTATCTGTATCTATATTGATATCAGGCTTCTTATCTCCATTTGTATCTATATTGATATCAGGTTTTTTATCTGTGTCTGTATCTATATTTATGTCTGGTATCTTATCTCCATCAACATCAATATTGATATCAGGATTTTTGTCGCCGTCAGTGTCAATGTTTATATCTGGATCGCCGTCGTTATCAGTATCGATATTTATATCAGGATTTCCGTCCCCGTCCGTATCAACATTAATATCTGGATTTCCATCCCCGTCTATATCTACATCTGTTTGTCCGTCTATATCAAACTTATTTAAGAAATATACATTATCGACATCTTCTTCGTCTTTCTTGTATTCTACTGTTGCTTTTAAAACACCTTTTTGTTCTGTTACGGTTATTATTACTTTGCATACACTTTTATCATATTCAACACCGCTTAAGTCTTCTACCTTTTCTGTTATTTCGTATTCATATACACCTTCTCTGTCGAATACTATATTCCCAAATGTAAAGCTTCCATCTTTATTATTTTTTACCTGTGTATTTTGTGGTAGTGGAGCACCATTTAAAGCTTTTAATTCAAATGTGAATTCATTTTCTTTTAATGCTCTTCCTGTAAGTACCTTTATTCCATTTACATCTACACTTATTTCAGATAGATTAGGGTCATGTTTATTGATAAAAGTAATATCATCTTGTTCTGCATTATTCTTTGTAATTGTTCTTGTATATGTTAGCTTATTGGCTTCTTTATCATATGTTACTTTATATGTTACTATAAGCAGACTTTCATCTTGGTCTATTCCCACTGATGTTTCTTTACCGCTTTCGCCTATTACATATGTATAAGTTCCTTCTTGGTCAAATCTTCTTTCTGGGAAAATAATATTTCCGTTTTCATCGTTTGTTACTTCAATTTTTTCATTATCCCAGCTTTTTATTTCTTGATAATTCTTATCAACAGCACTTACCCCATACATATAGAATTTAAAATCATCACCTTTAAATGTAAAGCTGTCATCAACTGATTCTACTTGTTTTTGTCCGCTTATTTCTCCGGTTCCTATACTTCCTTTATTAGGAATGAATTCATTATGGAAAATCAAGCTGTCTGCTTTCTTAATAGTTGCAACATATTTACTTCCTTCAAGTTTTACACTTACATTTATGTATCTAATGGTTGTATCGTATTTAATGCTATTTTTTTGTGGATTATCTTTGTTAACACCCTCAGGTAATATTTCACTTACTGCAAATGTATATTCACCTTCGCTTTTAAATACAATATCTCCAAACACAGCTTCTTTGTTCTCTGTATTTTTTCCAATAGTTAAACCTTTTGAGCTTTCAGGTAAAACAATACCGCCATTTTTTATGGCTTCTTTTGTTTTTTCATCTGCTCCTTCTAACTTAAAGCTGAATTTATCGGTATTATACCATTCATCATTTTCTCTTCCGCTAAAGTCTTTTTGAACTTTTATTGTATCCCCGCTTATTGTTTCAGATTGAATTTCTACTTTTAAAACAACTGCTACATTGAAATCTAAATCATCTATATATACTCCATCACCATAGTCTTTTTCTTCTACGTCAAATGTTAATCTATATACTCCGTCATTTCCCAGTTGAATGCTGTATGTTTTTTCTACATTTGTTTGTTGCCATACAATATTTCCATTATTGTCATAACTATATGATCTATATGGTGTTTCTACCTTAAATGATTTTGATTCTCCCGGTGTTGTTGGGATATCTGATGGTTTTAATGTTACTTTATTTGATGTTAGTTTATCAGATGATGTAAATGTTATATCACATCCTATTAAACTGTTTGCTCCATCTACCCATTTCCATGCAACTTCTGCAGGGTGTCCATAAGGTTGACTTTCCAGCTCATCTTTTACTTTTGTTGATGATCCAAAATCTTCTTTTATACCAGGATCAACCGCACCATTTTCATCTGATTTTGAATATACATCCAAATATGCTTGTCCAGGATATGGGTTTCCGCTTGGAGTTTGAACTTCAACTGTAGCACTATGGGTTACAGGAGTAGATTCTATTCTTTTTGTATCTCTTACATATCTTCCATCTGCCAATGACCATACATATTCAACGGAATATTTATGGTCTTTACCGTCTGTTGCAAAGAAATCTTTTCCATTCCATTTATTTTGGTTTTCTGTATTTTCTAGGTTTACCTTTGTTTTTGCATTAACAGAACCATCGCTGTTTTCTGCAGATATTTCATATATATTTACTTCATTAATTTTTGCACCGGTTTCACTGGCTGTAATTGCAGGTACTCCGCTGTCTAATGCTGTTCCTGTTCTTTCCATATGCAATACATCAATATCACCAAATGCATCATTTTGTCCGCTTTGTGTATATTTGTTTTCTAATGCGCTGACATTTGCATATGCTGAAGTGTTTAAAATATCTTTTTGACTTTGCTCTAAAGGATTATCAGGATATACCCCGTATGTGAAGTCCTTGCTGTTTGCTGCCATTCTTGCTCCTGTAGAATATACAAGTCTTACATCGTCTGCATGGTCATAATAAGTGTTTGCACCTATATTTTTTGACAGCCCCGCACTTAAACCTACTGTCGGACATATTCTTAGCTGTCTTGTTCCTGTGATGTTTCCTTCTTTTGCATTTACTCTTAACCAGTCTATTCCAGGCATTGGATTATTTCCATACCATGTTCCTTCTTCGTTATATAGGTTGATTACATCGGACATCACATCGTTATCTCCCGTTACAAAGGCATATGATTTCGCCCCTTCTCCCGTTGCTAATGTTCCTTGTCCTGTTACACCGCATCTTTTCCATTCAATTCCTTCATCACTGCTTAGCGGGAATTTACTTGTTACGTCCCTTACCGTGTCATATGTCTCTTTGGAAAGTTTGTTCCCTGCATAATCTTCATCATATGTATTTAATTTTACTGTTGATGCTGATGCTTTTGAGTATGCTTTTATAGTATTATGAAGATCTTCTTCACTCATCCAGTTTGTATTTGTGAATGTTGTTGGATTTGTGAATACTTTTAATTGTGGATAGTATCCTTCCTCATATGTCCATTTATCGTCATCACTTCCAAATCCTGTGAACCCATTATTTCCAGGTGCAGATGTTAAACCTGCTCCGCTTTTTTCACTTGTTGTTGTTAGTACACCTTTTAGTCCGTTATTTGACATTTGGTCGCTGGTCATATTACCTATCGCCCATTCTTTCATTCCTGTTGTTTGTTTGTCATAATAACAATTTTCAAATGTGAATCTGCTAGCATTATATGTTCCGGTAAATCCACCTGTATTTCCAGGTGCAGTTGTACTATCTACTACTGTTGAAATATTTCCTACCTCGCCTGCTGTATAACAGTTCTTTAATGATATAGCATGACCTGTATCAGTAGCAAAAAAACCACCAACATTTATTGGTTTTCCAACAATACCTACCAAAGCAGTACTATAACAATTTTCAAATGATTGATTATATGGAGCACTACCTGCAACACTATCAACAGGACCGGCAAAACCTCCTAAAGAGTTTGTTCCTTCAATTTTACCTGTAGTAAAGCAATTTTTAAAATTTGTTGCACCATGAGATACTCCCATAAATACTCCTGCTGTTGTATTTCCATAAACATCTATATTTGAAAAACAATTTTCTATTTTAGCCAAACCAAAGTTGCAACTCATAAAACCACCATTATGTCCACCATCACCTACTACACTGCCATCTATTGCATATGTATTTTTTACAATAGGATTTGTACATCCCTCAATAATTTGGCAACAACATGAATAACTACTTCTAGCAAGGGTTGCAATATGACTATTTTTTGTATATGTATTTTCAATTGTTATTTCGTTACAACGATTTGCAATTATACTATTTACCCAAACTCCAGGAGTATTACAATACATCATTGTATCTTCTACAGCACAATCAATTATTTTTACACTACTTGCACCGGATATAATTATTGCATGTTCACTAGCAGCTGAATAATTACCATATGCATTAGCAACACGCAAGTCTGCTATATTGATATTACTTGATGCTCCAAACATAGATGTATAGCTACTTGCTGTATTACAATAATAATTATAAACAGTATACCCATTACCATCAGCTGTCCAAGTATTACTTGCTGTCGCTGGCGTAGTCCATACTTTTCCTAAATATCCACCAAGGTCAATATCATTTTGAAGTTTAAATGATTGATGGTTAGTCATTACCCATCTAAGCTCTTCTGCCGTATACACTTTCCATGGGTTACTTGCTGCATCATATGCTCCTCCGTTATCAGTTTTCGTAGGCATAACTGCAGTTCCATCCCAAGGGGCAGAGATATCTCCGTTATCATATTTTTCTTTTAGATTTTCAACCATCCAAGGACCTTCAACTTTTGTTGTATCGTTGTTTCCAAGGTAAGTTGTATAAGATGTTCCGGCTGAAAGATTGCCGGCTTTTACTTTTGCGTCTTCCCATCTTGCTTGATAGTATTGTTGTGTCCCAGGAACTAATTCATCTGCGGCTTTAACTGTTTTTACATTTATGCCGTTTCCTGAGAAAACAATTGAAAACATTAAAAGAAGAACAAAAATTCTTTTTAGAGTTATCGACTTTTTCATAAACATCCCCCGCTTTGTTTTATAACGTATAATCCGACTTTATACTATTATACAGTATATCATACTATTATCACATTTTAGAAATTTAATTGATAATATATAGATTTTTTTAATTTTATACAAAAAAAGAACGGTTCCCCGTTCTTTTTTATTTTAGAATTACCTTATAGATACTATTATAAATTAGATTGTTTTTTCTTTAAACCTATTCCAATTCCAATAACACCAGCTAAACTTATAAATGATAATAACATGTATAATCCCATATTATTTTCATCAGAAGTTTTAACAGAATCTATATAGAATATATCACCT
>NZ_JAYFFH010000008.1:0-100030 GCF_036289385.1 Anaerofustis butyriciformans | reverse complement strand
TTTCATGTAGTACTTTTGTGATTGCTGCTGTTAATGTTGTTTTTCCGTGGTCTACGTGACCGATTGTACCAATATTTACATGTGGTTTAGTTCTTTCGTATTTTTCTCTTGCCATTTTTTTTCTCCTTAATCTATCATTAATTGTATATTATTCGTTTTTAAGTTTATCTAACATACTTTGAGGTGCTGGCTCATAATGAGAGAATGTCAAAGTATGAGTTCCTCTACCTTGAGTTTTACTTCTAAGGTCTGTTGTGTATTGGAACATTTCTGATAATGGAACAAATCCTCTAAGAGTTTGAACACCATTATGAAGTTCCATACCTTCAATCTTACCTCTTCTTGCTGTTAAGTCACCCATAACATCTCCAAGGTATTCTTCAGGAACAACAACTTCAATTTTAAAGATAGGTTCAACTAAAACAGGGCCTGCTTTAGCCATAGCTTCTTTAAATGCCATAGAACCAGCCAATTTGAAGGCCATTTCAGAAGAGTCGACATCATGGTAAGAACCGTCTACTAATCTTACTTTAACATCAATAACTTCATATCCTGCAAGGATACCATTTTCCATAGCTCCTTGGATACCTTTGCTAACAGGTTCGATATATTCTTTAGGAATTGCACCACCAACGATTTCGCTAGTGAATTCATAACCTTTACCTTCTTCATTTGGTTCGATTTCAATAACAACATGACCGTATTGACCTCTACCACCTGATTGTTTAGCATATTTGTAGTCAGCTCTTGCTGGTTTAGTAATTGCTTCTTTGAATGCAACTTGTGGTTTACCAACATTAGCTTCAACTTTAAATTCTCTAAGAAGTCTATCAACGATAATTTCAAGATGAAGTTCACCCATACCTTCAATAATTGTTTGACCTGTTTCATCATCTGTCTTAAATCTGAATGTTGGGTCTTCTTCTGCTAATTTTACTAAAGCAGCGATCATTTTTTCTTGACCTGCTTTTGTTTTTGGTTCAATAGCTACAGAAATAACTGGATCTGGGAATTCGATTGATTCAAGTAATACAGGAGCATTTTCAGCACATAAAGTATCACCTGTTGTTGTATCTTTTAAACCAACTAAAGCAACGATATCACCAGTTCTGATTTCTTCAATTTGCTTTCTGTCGTTCGCATGCATTCTTAAAATACGACCAACTCTTTCTTTTTTACCTTTTGTTGAGTTATATACATATGAACCACTTTGAAGTGTTCCAGAGTAAACTCTTGTAAATGCTAATTTACCAACAAATGGGTCAGCCATAATTTTAAATGCTAATGCTGAGAATGGATCGTCATCTTTAGGATGTCTTTCCATTTCTTCACCTGTTTTTGGATCATGTCCAATCATAGCTGGTACATCAAGTGGAGAAGGCATTAAGTTAACGATAGCATCAATTAACATTTGAACACCTTTGTTTTTGAATGCTGTACCGCATAATACAGGTATAAAATCAAGATTTAGAACACCTTGTCTTAAAGAAGCAATAATTTCTTTTTCTGTTATTTCTTCTCCTTCAAGGTATTTTTCCATAATTTCTTCGCTGTTTACAGAGATTTCTTCTAATAATTTTTCTCTGTATTCTTCAGCTAAATCCATCATATCTTCAGGGATATCTGTTTCTTCAATATCATTACCTTGGTCATCATGATAAATAAATGCTTTCATTTTAACCAAGTCAACAATACCTACGAAATCTTCTTCTTTACCAATAGGTAATTGAATTGGAACAGGATTTGCTCCAAGTCTTTCGCTGATCATTTTTACTACATTGTAGAAATCAGCACCCATGATATCCATTTTATTTACAAACGCGATTCTTGGTACGTTATATTTGTCAGCTTGTCTCCATACTGTTTCACTTTGAGGTTCAACCCCACCTTTAGCACAGAAAACTGCAACAGAGCCGTCAAGTACTCTTAGTGAACGTTGAACTTCTACTGTAAAGTCAACGTGTCCAGGTGTGTCGATGATGTTAATTTCATGACCTTTCCAATGACATGTTGTAGCTGCAGAAGTAATTGTAATACCTCTTTCTTGTTCTTGTTCCATCCAGTCCATTTGAGCTCCACCTTCATGAGTTTCCCCAATTTTGTGGATTTTACCTGTATAGTACAAGATTCTTTCAGTAGTTGTAGTTTTACCAGCATCGATATGAGCCATAATTCCGATATTTCTAACTTTATCTAAACTAAACTCTCTTGCCATCTTTTATTCACCTTACCATTTAAAATGAGCGAATGCTTTATTAGCTTCTGCCATTTTATGAGTATCGTCTTTCTTTTTAACTGAAGCCCCTGTGTTATTGATAGCATCAATAATTTCAGCAGCTAATCTTTCTTTCATTGTTTTTTCGCCTCTGGCTCTTGTGTAAGTTACAAGCCATCTTAGACCTAATGTTTGTCTTCTATCAGGTCTGATATCCATTGGAACTTGGTATGTTGCACCACCAACTCTTCTGGCTTTAACTTCAAGTGAAGGCATGATATTATTTAAAGCTTCTTCAAAAGCTTCTAATGGTTCTTTTCCTGTTTTTTCTGCTACGATGTCAAAAGCACCGTATACAATTTTTTGAGCTACACCTTTTTTTCCATCAAGCATAACGTTGTTTAATAACTTAGTTACTAAAACTGAATTATACATTGGATCAGGTAGCACTTCTCTTTTTGGTACTGGACCTTTTCTTGGCACTGTACTTCCCTCCTAATAATTTAAATTTTTTCATTGGTACTCGATAAGTAAAAATTTATCGTTGTGCTCTATATATTAGATATATAGGTATAAGGCTTGCCTTATAGTTACACACATTATAAATTATTTCTTAGCACCGTATTTACTTCTAGATTGTTTTCTGTCAGCAACTCCTTGAGTATCAAGTGCTCCTCTAATAATCTTATAACGTACACCTGGTAAGTCTCTTACTCTACCACCTTTAACCATAACAACACTATGTTCTTGTAAGTTATGACCGATACCTGGAATGTAAGCTGTTACTTCCATACCGTTAACAAGTCTAACTCTGGCAATTTTTCTCATAGCTGAGTTTGGTTTTTTAGGTGTAGCAGTTCTTACAACTGTGCACACTCCTCTTTTTTGAGGATTAGATTTAAGAGCAGGAGATTTAGTTTTGTAAACTAAGTCTTTTCTACCTTTTCTAACTAATTGATTAACTGTTGGCATTAAACCTTATTCCTCCTTCCTCAAATTTTTAATATACAAGCAACAGCAGCATCTATGCTTATGTTGCATGCTTTACCTAATTCTTTTTTTGTGGCTACATATTCTATAGTCACATCGTTTTTTTGACAAATATTAACTATTTTGTCTTTTATTGCCGCATCTGTGTCCTTAGCCAAAAACACTTTCAAAGCTTCATTTTGTTCAACAGCTTTTAAAGTCTGTTTTGTGCCAACCACATATTGTGATTTAGGTATTTCATTAAGCATTTTTTCAACTCCTTTTCACAGTCAGCCTAAAAAGTTTATCAAAAAAAACTTGAAATGTCAATAAAAATCGGCATTTCAACGATTTTTTTTATATAATATTTAAAACTAAAAAAAAACACTTAACAAAATATATTTTATACCTTTAATTTAAAATAATCCAGTATTTTTCTATTATTTTACATATTTTTTTACACTTACTAATGTTAATATTACACTAACAGCAAAACAAATTAAAAATATGTAATTCATTTCATCTACAAATGTATTGTTCATAAAAGATATAAAACTAAACAAACCAAAAATTAAATTACAAAAACAAAAAAATAAAACAAAAAATCCCTTTAATAACTTCATATTTGTCACCTCATACAAAGTTTATAAAATGGGTTTCAAATAATTTGTAGTTTTATAAAAAAATAAGACTGATTTTTATCAGTCTTACTCTATATTTATTGTAACACTATAAACACATCCGCTATCAACCAAATCTATATCATCTTTATTTATATCACTTATAATTGCATCTATATAGTATTCTCCGGGTTTCAAATTTCCGGTTTCTACTATGATTTCTTCGCTTATCTCTCCAGTTACATTATTTATTGTTTTATTATAGGCATATGTCTCATTTTTCACATCGTATATTCCCAAAAATATATTTGTATTTCCCTCTTCAAATATGTCTTTTGCCTTTAATTGTAATTTTATTGTTGAACCTTTTGAAAAAGTCTGACCATCTTCTATATTGCTTATATATATGTTTTTATCTTTAAACTTTTCATCTTCATTCTCTTTCCCAAAAAGATTGTTAAAAAACTCAACTATACCATTTTGTTTTTCTTCAGTTGAATATGAAGCACTATTACTTACATTAGAATGTTCACTAGATAAATAGTTAGAAATAAAAAAGGCTATGCCCCCCAAAAGCAATCCAAGTAATATTATAAAAACAATAATAACAAAAAACAAATTCCTTAAAGAACTATTTCTTCTGCGTCTTTTTCTTCTCATTACATTTACTCCAATATATTTTGGTTTCTTTAAAAATATATCATAAAAAAATTGTAACTACAATGATATATATAAAAAAAGAGCATTAAAGCTCTTTTATATCTCATCTATAATTTTACCATCTGTGGAAATAGTAACAACTTGCCATGGAATAAATTTCCCGCTTTCAAAAATTGCTTTTTTCACTGCATTTTCAATTCCTCCGCAGCAAGGAACTTCCATTCTTACAACTTTAACACTTCTTATATTATTTTCTTTTATAATGGCTGTAAGTTTTTCACTATAATCAACACTATCCAATTTAGGACAACCTATAAGTGTTATATGATCTTTTATAAACTCATTATGAAAGTTACCATATGCATAAGCACTACAATCTGCTGCAATAAGAAGTTTTGCATTTTCAAAATAAGGAGCATTAACAGGAGCTAATTTAATTTGGACAGGCCACTGTGATAATTTACTATTAACATTTACATATTCATTTTTATTTTTTGATTCATCTAATTCATTTTCTTTCCTATTTATTGCTTTTGAAGAACTTCCAGGACATCCACAAGGAAGATTGTTTTTTTTCTTTTGATTTTCCATAACAGCTTTTTCATCATAAGCCAATGCTTCTCTTTCTTCAAATGATATTGCACCTGTTGGACAAACAGGAAGGCAATCTCCAAGCCCGTCACAATAATCATCTCTAAGTAATTTTGCTTTTCCGTTAACCATCCCTATTGCTCCTTCATGACAAGCCTTTGCGCATAGTCCGCAGCCATTACATTTTTCTTCATCTATTTTAATAATTTTTCTAATCATTATTTTCCTCCAAAATTATAATATAAATTGATTATCTATTGGCATTATAATATAATGTATATAAAATTTACGTTGCAAATGCAACAAGAAAGGATTTTTATGAAAAATTTATATGAAAAATTAAAAAAAGTACCTTTATTCGATAACATACAAGAAAAAGAAATAAATGAAATAATAAACCAATCATATATAAAATCATATCAGAAAGATGAATTTATTTTAAAAGCAGGTGACTTCATATTTAATACAGGAATAATTTTAAAAGGAGAAATCAGTGTTATTAGTGAAGACTTTTGGGGAAATAAAAATATAATCTCAACTTTATCTGAGGGGAATATTTTTGCAGAAATATTTTCTTTAAAAAATAATATACCTTTAAATGTAAGTGTTGTATCAAATGAAAATTCAACAATATTATTTATTAATGTAAATGAAATAATAAACAAAACAAGAAACTTTATATTTATAAAAAACCTTATGAATATAATAAGCACAAAAACGTTAATGCTAAATAGAAAAAACGAACTTCTGTCAAAAAGAACCATAAGAGAAAAAGTTATGACTTTTTTATCTCAACAAGCTATAAGTGCAAATAACAATTCTTTTAAAATACCTTTTTCAAGAGAAGAAATGGCGGACTTCTTAGCAGTTGACAGAAGTGCGTTATCAAGAGAATTATCAAAAATGAAAAAAGAAGGAATTATAGCGTACAATAAAAATAATTTTACATTAATCACAAAATGATTTTATAAAAATAAATCAATCAAATTATATTTATTAATAATTTCTTCCATTCTATTAATATTAACATCTGAATGTTCAAGCTCTCTTGAGTATCTCCATGCAAGTTCTATTTTATCATTTTCACAAAACCTATCTTTTAATATTGATTCTTGTATCTTACAAATAATATCCCAAATATATGTACTTAAAACAGCAATACCAATTTTAGAAATGATATCATAGTCATAAACTCCACCAGAAAAATATACATATATAAAATATACTAATATTTGTTCAAGCTGTATTTGTGAATTGACTTCAAAACTTAAATCAATATTTTTTTCACAAATAAGTTTATTCCACTTTTCTTTATCATCATTCCATTTTTCATCTAGCAATTCAAACTCATCTAAGATTCGTAGGATTTTATTTGCATTTTTTTTATTTATCCATTTATTATATATTAATTCTATTTCTTCGTTTTTAAATCTATCTTCATATTCAACTAAGATATTTTCTATATTAAAAATATTATTTTCATCAATACATTCTTGTATTTTTTCACAAAGAATTAATACCTTATTTATTCTAATAAATATATCTTCACTTCTGTTTTGAATTATTTCTAATATTACTTTCCTGCTTTGCTCTAGAGCAGAATATAAAAAGAAATCAAAATCATCATCTTCAATCTCTTCTTTGTCATCTTCTACTGTTATAAATGAAACTTTATTTTTGTTACTTAAAATCATTTCTGCCACCATAGGACAAGACAAAGCAAGAGACATCTCCCTCTCATTTTCAAACTCTTCTGTATGATATGGATAATTTTTACATGTATCACACATCATTCCTCTCCCTGCTTCTATATGTATATCGCAAAGATTATCTTCATTTAAAAATGCACATCTTTTATTATATTGTTTATAAATCCCTTTATCAAAATCAACAGAATTCTTAAGTCTATTTCCAAAAGAACCTTCACAAGATATATATTTCTCAATTGTATTTTCATCAATTACAATCTGCCACCCTTCACAACAGCTTTTAGGGCATTTATCCATAAGGCAATAAAATTTTTTATAATAATCAGGATATGTATATAACATAAACATCCTCCTTGTTTCATATATAATATATTTTATATTTTAACATTTTATTTACAAATAAAAAAGCCGATATATATCGGCTTTTAATCTTCTCTTTTATCTCCTACAAAAAATAATGCAACAGTCCCCGGTCCCGTATGAGCACCTATTGTAGTTCCAACACTATTTATAACTACTTTGCCATCTAGTTTTTTAAACTTTTCTTCAATTTTATCTGCAACGGCTCTTGCATCTTCAAAACATGCAGAATGAGAAATATAACATTTTCCGCTATAATCAAGACCATCTTTTGCATGCTGTTCCATTCTTTTAACAATTTCTTCAATTACTTTTTTCTTTCCTCTGTATTTATTTCTTGGAATAAGTTTTCCGTCATAACTCATATTTAATAACGGACAAATTTTAAGAGCTGTACCAAATATAGCAGATGTTCTCGATATTCTTCCTCCTCTAAAATAGCTTGTTAAATCAGTTGAGAAAAACCAATGATGTATATTTAATCTGTTATCCAATACCCATTTCGCAACTTCATCAATACTTTTTCCTTCTTTCTTCTTTTCATTTGCCAATGTAACAAGTAATCCATAACCGCTTGAAGCACCAAGAGAATCTATAACATATATTTTTCTATTTGGATATTTATCTTCTAGTGTCTTTTTTGCAATATTTGCAGAATTAATTGTTCCGGAAATACCGCTCGACAAAGTTATATGCAAAATATCCATATCCTTTTTTAAAATACTTTCAAAAAGCTCTATATATTCTTCAGGGCTTATTTGAGAAGTTGTGGGCATAGCCCCCATCTCAATCTTTTTATAAAACTCATCAAATGGTATCGTCTTTCCTAAATCATCCTTATATTCTTTGCCTTCTAAAATATAATGGAAATAGGCTAAAGGGATATCGTTTTGTTTAAAAAATTCATAACTCATGTCTGCAGTAGAACAACATGTTATTTTATAATCACTCATTTTAACCCCTCCCTTGTATATATTTATTATATCACAAAATAATTTTTTACATAATGCAAATGACATATTTTCATAATATCAAAATATCATCATATATATTAATATGAAAAAAATATTTAATAACACAAAAGAAAAAATAACAAAATCTCTTCAACTTCCGGAAGATATTTTACTTGAAAAACTAAATATAGAGATTCTCGGAAATGAGAAAATAAACATAATAAACCATAAAGGAATTATTTATTATAGTAGTGAAAATATAAGAATAAATTCAACTTCAGGTTTATTATCAATTAAAGGTAAAGATTTACTATTATCAACATTAATCAGTGAAGAATTAATAATCGAAGGAGAAATAGATTCAATCGAATATATAATATAGGAGAATAAAATGTTTATCTTAAAATTTTATCATTACATAATGGGCTATTATTTAGTAGAAATAAAAGGGATTAATCCCGAAAAAATAATAAATTTATTAAATATAAACAATATATCAGTATGGGATATAACAAAATCAGACAAAACAACCATAGCATTTAAAATAATGTTATCTGAAATAAAGAGCGCAGAAAAAATAGCAAAAAAAGCTCATTATATAATCGAAATAAAAAAAGAATATGGAAAAAATACATTGTTAAAGACACTACAAAAAAGAAAAATATTTATTTTTAGTGTCTTTTTAATTTTTATTGTAATGTTTTCTTTTTCTTTCTTCATATGGGACATAGAAATAGAAGGCAGTAAAAATATTGATACAAACAGTATTATTGCTACTCTCGAAGATATAGGATTTAAAGAAGGATGCTATAAATATGGTATAGATAAAAAACAAATATCTAAAAAGCTTCTAAACACATATAATACATTTTCAGATGTAACAATAGAATATAAAGGAACAAAAGCTATAATAAAACTAACCGAAAAAAATTCTCCAATAAAACAATTTGATAAATCAAGAGCAGTAGATATAGTGGCTGCAAAAAGCGGAAAAATAGAAAGTATTATTGCTTATAATGGTATAACAAAAGTTAAAAAGGGTGATAAAGTAAAAAAGGGAGACTTACTTATAAGTGGAGAAATAAGCTACGAAGGAAAAGACGGTGATATGGTTTCTTATTATATACATGCTATGGGTGATGTGTTTATAACAAGCGAATACACTTATAACAACATCAAAATCAACCCATATTTAATACAAGAAGATGACGAGTATGAAAAAGAAGTAACTTATTCTTTTAAAAATAGAAACTTTAATTATAAAAAAACTATCAAAGACAAATCATATATCCAAATAAAAGAAGAAAAGAAGAAAACTAAGTTACTTTTTATCCCTCTACCTATAGAGCAAACAACAACAAAGTGGTATAATATAAAGAATTTAAAGAAGAAAAATAAAGAACAAATTGAAAATGATGTCATCGAATATTTAAATAAAACCCAAAATATTGACAAAGATAACATAATTGATATATATTTAAATATTGATGTGTCGAATGACAACTACTACAATATTACTGCAACAATCAAATTAAAAGAAAATATTGTAGAAGAAAAAGAAATAAAAAAATAATAAGGAGAATAATTTGGAAAAATTCACTGCAAAAATAGACATCCCAAGTGACGAATTTGACAATCTTACACTGTTTGGAAGCAACGATAAATATTTAATCGAAATTGAAGAAAAATTCTCAGTTAAAATTACCCTAAGAGATAATAAGATAAACATAAACAGTGATAATGAAAAAAATCTGTCAAAAGCAAAAGAGCTTTTAAGCTGTATGATAAAGAGAATACAAGACAACTCTGCAATAAACGATCATACATTTCACTATCTTTTAAATTTGATTGATGAAGACAAAAAGGACATAGGAAACTTTGACCAAGTTATATGTTATACATTTAAAGGTAAACCAATTAAAACAAAAACAATAGGTCAAAGTGCATTTATAAATGCAACCAAAAGAAATGATATTGTATTTTCCATAGGTCCTGCAGGAACAGGAAAAACTTATCTTGCAGTCGCTCTTGCTGTAAAAGCATTAAAAAACGGTGATGTTTCAAGGATAATATTGACAAGACCTGCTGTTGAAGCAGGAGAAAGTCTAGGTTTTCTTCCGGGAGATTTAAAAGAAAAAATTGATCCTTATTTAAAACCTTTATATGATGCATTATTTGATATAATGGGCAGCGAATCATATGAAAGAAACGTAAGCAGAGGCAATATAGAAATAGCGCCTCTTGCATATATGAGAGGAAGAACTTTAAACGACTCTTTCATTATTCTTGACGAAGCTCAAAATACAACAAGAGAACAAATGAAGATGTTCCTTACAAGACTTGGAGAAGGTTCAAAAGCAGTCGTAACCGGAGATGTAACACAAGTTGATTTACCAAGTGGAAAAAAATCAGGGCTTTTATATGCAGAAAGAATTTTAAACAAAGTCGAAGGAGTAGATTTTGTACATTTAACAAAGAGAGATGTAGTAAGAAATCCTTTGGTACAAAGAATTATTGAAGCTTATGAAGAATATGAAACAAAAAAACAAAGAGACTAAAATATCAGCTTTTTTTGAGAATGTAAAAACAAATAAAAAAGTAAAATTATCCATAGCAATAATTTTCTTCATTTTGACTTTTGTTCTATCTTTTATAAGTGCAATACCACATCGATATGATGTAGAAGTTGGACAAGTTGCTACGGAAGATATTATTGCGCCAAGAAAAATTGTTAACACAAAACTTACAAACAGCTTAAAAGAACAAGCTGTGGAACAAACTCCAAATGTATACGACTATATACCTGGAACAAAAGATTCAGTAATAAAAAATATAAATACACTATTTAAAGAACTTGAAGAAATAAAATCAAATGATTTAACCGAAAGTTCAATAGATGTATACAACAGTAAAACAGGAATTGATTTAACAAAGGAAACTTATCAAACATTAATAAATCAAGATAAAAATACAAGAGATAATATAAAAAATGAAATAATATCTTTAATAGAAAACATTTATAACGATGAAGTAGTATCTGACGAAATAGATACTTACTATGCTAAAATAAACTCATATTTTACAAAGTCTTCCTTTAATGAAGAAATAAGCAATGCATGTAAAAATATATGCAAAAATGCATTAAAAGCCAATATGGTACTTAATGAAGAAGCAACAGAACAGGCTAAATTAAACGCAAAAAATGCGGTAGAAGATATTACTTATGAACCTGGTGAAGTGATTATCAAAAAAGGTGATACTATAACTCAAAATCAAATAGACGTTTTACAAGAAGGCTCAATGATAAGAATCAGTTTATTTGATGACTATAAAACCACAATAGGTCTTGCCTCCATGATTTTACTTTTAATGGTTATATATACTCTTTATTTAAAGATATTTCATAATCATATATATAACAACAATAAACTTTTAGCTTTAATAGCAAGTCAGTTCTTATTAATGATAGTATTATCACAAATTGCAAGTTTATTTAATATATATTTAATACCCATCTCAATAATGAGTATGACTTTATGCATATTAATAGGTCCAAGAATAGCAATAAATACAAATGTATTTATAACCCTTCTATTAGCAGTAACTTTAGATATTAATACAGAAGCTTTAATATTCCTTCTATTATCAGGTTTTGTAGGAATACTATATATGCAAAGAGTTCAAGAAAGAAGCAAAATATATAAAGCTGCTTTAATTGTCTCTATATCAAATATGATTATAGTTTTAATAAACAGCGTACTTGAAAATACACTTGGAATAAGTATGTTTTATAACATATTATATGCAGGAATAAACGGACTATTATCAGGAATGGTCTCTCTTGGAATGATGCTTTTCTGGGAATATATATTTGATATTTTAACACCATTTAAACTTCTTGAATTATCAAGTCCTACAAATGAACTTATAAGAAAACTTATAACAGGAGCTCCTGGAACATATCATCACTCTCTTCTTGTAGGTAATCTTGCACAAGAAGCCTGCAGCGACATAGGTGCAAATGGACTCTTAGCAAGAGTAGGAGCATATTATCACGATATTGGAAAAAGCGAGAAACCGCTTTTCTTCAGCGAAAATCAACAAAACGGTAACAATCCTCACGACCATTTAGACCCAAATGTTTCCGTAAGGATTATAAAAAACCATGTAAGAGACGGTGTATATTTGGCAAATAAATATAAGTTGCCTGATGAAATTATTGAATTCATAAAAACTCATCATGGTGATACTTTAATACAGTATTTCTATGTAAAAGAAAAAGATAGAGGATATGAACCTGATTTAAAATCTTATTCTTATGAAGGTCCAAGACCAACAACAATAGAAACTTCCGTTGTTTTACTTGCAGATGGAGTTGAAGCTGCGGTAAAAAGTATGGATACAGGGAATAAAGAAAAAATAAAAGAAATGATTGATAAAATAATTGATAAAAAAATAACAGACCATCAATTAGATGATTCTCCACTAAAAATGAAGGATATTGATACAATAAAAAAAGCATTTTTAAGAGTCCTTACAGGTGTTTATCATGAAAGAGTTCAATACCCAGGACAAGAAAAAATAAATCAAGAAAATGAGGTAAAGTAATGATAGAAACAGAAGTACTTTTTGATAATAGAAGTAAAGAAGAAATTTCTAAGGAAACTTATGATAAAATAGAAAATGCAATAAACGAAACACTTAAAAACGAAAATTTTACAAAACCATCTCAAGTAAGTGTATCAATCGTTGACGGTGAAGAAATAAAAGAGCTTAACAAATATTACAGAAATATTGATAAAGAAACAGATGTACTTTCTTTTCCTATGGATGAAGAAGGATTTGAAGATGAAGTTGTAATTTTGGGAGATGTTGTTTTGTGTATAGATAAAGCTAAACAACAAGCCGTAGAATTTGGTCACAGTACAGATAGAGAAATTTGCTACTTGACAGTTCATTCAATTTTACATCTTTTAGGATATGACCATATGGATGACGAAGAAAAAAAAGAAATGAGATTTCATGAAAAAGAAGTTATGAAAAAACTAAATCTTACAAGAGATTAAGGAGAAGAAATGAAAAAAAACATAAAAAGATTAATAAAAAGTTTTAAATATGCATTTCATGGAGTTGAATATAATTTTAAAACACAACAAAACTTTAAAATTCATTGTACATGTGCCCTTCTTGCAATCATAGGAGCAATTTTATTAAAATTTTCTTACTATGAATGGTTATTACTTGGATTTATAATTTTCCTTGTAATAATACTTGAAGCTGTAAATACGGCAATAGAAGAAGCTGTTAACTGTGCAACAAAAGAAATGAATGAAAATGCAAAAAGATCAAAAGATTCAGCAGCATGTGCCGTATTAATCGGAGCATTTATGGCTGTAATAATGGGTATAGCTCTATATATACCTAAAATAATACATTTAATATGGGGATAAGAAAAATGAACAATAATTATAAAAGTGGATTTATATCAATTATAGGAAGAACAAACGTAGGAAAATCAACACTTCTTAATACACTTATAGGTCAAAAGATATCAATAATATCAAATAGACCTCAAACAACAAGAAATAATATTAGATGTATAAGAACTACAAATACATCTCAAATGGTTTTTATAGATACACCGGGCTTTCATAAACCTAAAAGCAAACTATCTGATTATATGGTAGAAGTTGCAGGTGAATCTTTTAAAGAAGTAGATTTAATTCTTTTCCTTGTTGAGGAAGACTTAAATATAGGAAGAGGCGATGAATTCTTACTTGAAAAATTAAAAAATGAAAAAACACCTGTAGTTTTGGTAATAAATAAAATCGATAAAATAAAAAAAGAAGATATTCTTGTAAAAATTAAGCTATATGAACAATATGACTTTATAAAGGATATTGTTCCCATAAGTGCTTTTAAAGGAGAAAATATTGACACTTTAGTTGAAATAATAGAAAAATATCTGCCTTATGGACCTATGTACTTCCCTGAAGACATGGTAACAGACAGAAGCGAAAGATTTGTAGTCAGCGAACTTATAAGGGAAAAAATATTAAGATCTCTTAAAGAAGAAATACCTCATGGAACCGCAGTAGAAGTAATGCAAATGAAAAAAAGAAATGATAAGGAAATTTATGATATTGAAGCAAATATATATACAGAAAGAGAAAATCATAAAAGAATTATCATTGGTAAAGGCGGTAATATGCTAAAGAAAATCGGCAGCGAATCAAGAAAAGAAATTGAACAAATGCTTGATTGTAAAGTCAATTTAAAATTATGGGTTAAAGTAAAAGACGAATGGAGAGATAAACCAAACATTTTAAATTCTCTCGGATATAACAAGAAGGATGAACTATAAAATATGAGCGCAATAAAATATGAACTAATAAAAGAAGATAAAAGAAGCGGTGCAAGAGTTGGTAAAGTAATAACTCCTCACGGAGAAATACCTACTCCTATTTTCATGCCTGTAGGAACAAGGGCTACAGTTAAAGCAATGCTTCCGGAAAGTTTAAAAGAAATAGATGCAAAAATAATATTAGGAAACACATATCATCTATATTTACGACCGGGAGATGAAATAGTAAAAAAAGCCGGTGGTCTTCATAAGTTTATGAACTGGGATAGACCAATCCTTACAGACAGCGGTGGATTTCAAGTTTTTTCTTTAAGTAAAACAAATGATATAACAGAAGAAGGTGTAACATTCAGAAGTCATATTGATGGAAGCAGACATTTTATTACACCTGAAAAATCCATGGCAATTCAAAATAATTTAGGCTCTGATATAATGATGGCTTTTGATGAATGCGTACATTATGGAGCAGATAAAACTTATACAAAAAACTCTCTTGAAATGACTACGAGATGGGCAAAAAGATGTAAAGAGGCTCATAAGAATACTGAAAAACAAGGACTTTTTGGAATTATACAAGGTGGAATGTTTAAAGATTTAAGAAAAGAATCTGCAACACAGCTTATTGATCTTGATTTTCCTGGATATGCAATCGGAGGTCTTAGCGTAGGGGAACCTATGGATATGATGTTTGACTTACTTGATTATACAACTCCGCTGCTTCCAAAGGATAAGCCAAGATATTTAATGGGTGTAGGAAGTCCTGACGCTCTATTAGAAGGTGTTAAAAGCGGTATAGATATGTTTGACTGTGTTTTACAAACAAGAATGGCAAGAAACGGTACAGCCCTTACAAGCAGCGGTAGAGTAACTTTAAAAAATGCAAAATACAAAGAAGACTTTACTCCACTTGATCATAAATGTGACTGCTATGTTTGTAGAAACTATACAAGAGCTTATTTAAGACATTTGGTTGTATGTAAAGAAATTCTTGCAAGTATGTTAGTAAGCTATCATAATTTATACTTCACTTTGAAATTAATGGAAAATATGAGAAACGCCATTATGGAAGATAGATTTTTGGAATTCAAACACCAATTTGAAAGTGATTATGGAATAATTTAAAAATCAATTCAAGGAGAAAAAAAATGGGAATGAATAATGTTTTTGCAATGCTAGTTATTATTATTGTTATGTTTGTAGTAGTATATTTCTCATCAATAAAACCACAACAAAAAAGATTTAAAGAACATCAACAACTACTTGACAGCATTAAAAAAGGTAATAAAATAATGACAGTTAGCGGCCTTTATGGAACTATTTTAGAAGTTTATGATGAGGATATATTAATTGCACTTGATCCAGAAGGGGTAAAAGTAAAATTAAACAGAAATGCTGTTGTTTCAATAATAGAAGATAAAAAAAGTAACGAAGAATAAAAAGCGTCTTTATAGACGCTTTTTTTATACAAACAAATCCCCTTTTACCATTCTGTTTGTCCATCTTAAAAATGTTTGATAGGATACATTCAAATGTTTTGCCGCTTTTCTTGATGAGATTTTTCCATTTTGCCATAAGTCATAAAATTCAAAAAATTCATCCGGAATATGTATTCGAGGTCTGCCAAATTTTACCCCTCTTGCCTTTGCTGCCATAATCCCCTCTCTTTGCCTTTGTTTTATATTTTCTCTTTCAGACTGCGCAACATAACTTAAAAGCTGAAGCACAATATCGGCAATGAGTGTTCCTGTCAAATCTCTTCCTTCTCTTGTATCAAGTAAAGGCATATCTATAACGACAATATCTATATGCCTTTCTTTTGTCAAAAGTCTCCATTGTTCTAAAATTTCATCATAATTTCTTCCAAGTCTGTCAATACTTTTAACAACAAGAACATCACCTTTTTTCATCGTCTTTAAAAGTTTTTTGTAATTTGGACGATTAAAATCTTTTCCGCTGAATTTATCAACAACAATATTTTTCTCTTCCACCGGAAACTTTCTCATAGCCTCAAACTGCCTTGCAACATTTTGTTCTTTGGTTGATACTCTCACATAACCATAAATTTTCATAAAAAATACCTCCGTTTTTTCTTTCCTAAAATAAGGAAACACATTTACGGAAAAAGAAAATATATTTAATTTTTTTATAAAGTTATAATGAAAAGCATAAACCAAACAAAAATAAATAAAACTACATATGGCTATATTTCGTCCCAATCACAAGATGACATCCTTTTTATTTTAAATCTAATACAACAATATATTTATACTACTATACGACTTGTAGGGTTAAATAAAAAAGCCCATAAAGGACTTTTATTCAAACATATCTTTTAATAAATATTTTTCTACAATAATTGCACTGTCTTTAACACATCCAGAACAACTTCTTATAGGAGGAGCTTCGTTTCCAAGATTTTTTAATTCTTTACATTTTACGGTTGTATTCATTTCTCTAAATTTTTCCATAAGCTCATTACCAAGTTTTAAAGTTTCAATTTTTGTTTTAGGATTTTTCAAATTTTTATCACTATTAAAAAGCCCTGCCAACATTATCATTCCACAAACGCTACCACAGGTTTCATTTGTTCTTGCAATACCGCTTCCAAATCCTTCTGCCAAAGCAAATGCAGTCGCTTCATCAACTCCAAGTAAATCACAATATGTGCAAACAACTGCTTGTGAACAATTATATCCATTCTTAAATTTTTCAACTGCTATTTCTACTCTTGATTTTTCCATTTCTTCTCTCCTTAAATTATTTAAAATCATTTTATTCTTTTTTTAATAATTTATCAAATATATCATTATAATAATTTCTATATTGACTGTTTTTTCGCCAAATAAAACTAAATTCATGATCTATTTTCATATCTTTTATATTGAGTTTACAAAACTCTTCACTTTTTAATTCTTTTTCTACTGCAAGTTCATATAAAAAAGTTATTCCCATATTTTTTTTTATGAAATTTTTTATTATATCAATGCTGTTTATTTCCATTTTATTTTTAAAATCAGAAACTAAAACACTTTTACTCTCTAAGTATCTTTCAATAAGTTCTCTGCTTCCAGAACCTTTTTCTCTTATTATAAGTCTATAATCAAGCAAATCTTCAAGAAAAAGTTCCTTATCTTTTAAATCACTTAAACAGCTGCATACACCTACATAATTTTCATTCGATATCGTAATATATTCATATTCACTTTTAGGAAAATACCCTTCAATAATTGCAAAATCTATTTTACCGTCATTTAAGTATTTAAGTAATTTATCAGTATTTCCAACAATCATTTTAATATTTGTATTAGGATATAATTCTAAATATTTGTCTAATTTATCCGGCATTAAATATTCACCTACAGTTAACGTAGCACCAAAAATAATAAATTTACTCTTATTATCTATATGAGATATTTCATTTCTAAGTTTTAAATCATCATGTTTGAGAGTTGTAATGTAGTTTAAAAATACCTCTCCCTCTCTTGTAAGATATAGTTTTTTTGATTTATACCCAAATAACTTTACTCCATAACTTTTTTCAAGGTATTTTATATGTTGAGTTACGGCAGGTTGAGTAATATTAAGATTTTTTGAAGCCTTTGTTATATTCATGCATTTACAAACTTCTAAAAAAGTATCTACCCTAAAATCTAACATTACAGTTCTCCTTTTAAATCTATTTTACACATTATAACATATTTTTATATATAAATAAATATTTATAATTTTAAATTATTTATAAAAGATGATAGAATACATAGGTATTAAATCAAATAAAGGAGAAATTATGGAATTTATAAAACAAAACATCAAAGGTTTAATTTTATGTCTTATAATATCAATTCCTGCATGGTATCTTGGTAAACTTGTTCCTGTTGTTGGTGGACCTGTATTTGCCATTATTGCGGGAATGGTTATAACATTATTTATCAAAGATAAATCAACTCTTCAACCCGGTATTACATTTACATCAAAGAAAATACTTCAATATGCAGTTATTTTACTTGGTTTTGGAATGAACTTAACAGATATTTTAATGAAAGGTAAACAATCTCTACCCATCATTATCGCTACAATTTCAACATCACTTATTATTTCATACGTATTATGTAAATTGTTAAAAATACCATCAAAAATATCTACACTTGTAGGTGTTGGGTCATCAATATGCGGTGGTTCTGCAATAGCAGCAACTGCACCGGTAATAGATGCTGACGATGAAGAAATAGCACAAGCAATTTCCGTTATATTCTTATTTAATGTAATTGCAGCTTTAATATTCCCTGCACTTGGTTCAATGCTCGGGCTTTCAAACGAAGGATTTGGTTTGTTTGCTGGTACAGCTATAAACGATACATCTTCAGTTACTGCTGCAGCAGCTGCTTGGGATGGCATTCATGGAAGCAATACTCTTGCTGAAGCAACAATAGTTAAATTAACAAGAACTCTTGCTATTATACCTATAACACTAGTACTTGCTTTTGTTAGAACAAAAAGAGAAAAAAATGAAGGCGGAAATAAAGTAAATATAAAGAAAATTTTCCCTTTCTTTATTCTTTACTTTGTACTTGCTGCAGTAATAACAACTGTATTTAACCTATCTCCTGCAATAACAGATCCGATAAAAGAATTAAGTAAATTCTTTATAGTAATGGCTATGTCCGCAATTGGACTTAATACACATATTGTTAAACTTATCAAGTCAGGAGCAAAACCTATATTTATAGGGGCTTGCTGTTGGGTAGGAATAGCATTTGTAAGCTTACTAATGCAACATTTACTTCATATTTGGTAAAATAAAAGCACTGCTTTGCAGTGCTTTTTTAAATATATTCTTTTATAAATTCTTCAAAAAGTTTTCCGGCTTCTTCTTGCACCTTTAGACAACCTCTTATAGGATCTTTATGTCTTGGTCTTATATATTCACAGTCTATTGAGCCAAATTTTTTGGTATATACTTCAACCCATTTTTTCACAATTTCTTTCATTTTATCATTAGTGGAAGGTTTATCTTCCGTAAACATTAATCCAATAGCAGCAATCCCGCCTGCAAAAGCTCCGCAGGTTTTACCACTGTTAAGACCAAATCCATAAGGAGCAAGCATTTTAAAGGCTTTAGTATCTATATCTATTTCATACTTCACTGAGAGCGCCTCAATAAGCGTCTCACCACAGTTTTTGTGATATAAAGGTTTTTCTTCATCAATCTTTGAATGCTCTTCTTTTTTGATGTCAGCGATTATATCAACAACACTTTTTTCAATCATTCTTTTTCTCCTACATTTTTTCTGGAGCACTTACACCTAATATACTCAATGTATTACTTAATACTTCTCTTGTTGCAACAACCAAAGCAAGTCTTGCATTAAGCAATTTTTCATCATCTACGATTACTCTATGAGCATTATAGAATGAATGGAAAGCAGAAGCTAAATCCATAGCATATTTTGTTATTTTACTTGGATCTAAATCTTTACTTGCCTTTATTACTTCATCACTAAAGTTTGCAATAACTTTAAGTAAGTTTAATTCTTCTTTTTTATCAAGTAAATCAAAGTTTTCTATTTTCACTTCTTTATTGATATTTCTTATAATACTGCAAATTCTTGCATGTGCATATTGAACGTAAAATACAGGGTTTTCACTTGATTTTTTAATAGCAAGATCAAGATCAAAATCCATATGTGTATTTGGTTTATTGTAGTTAAAAATAAATCTTGCAGCATCTTTTCCTACTTCATCAACCAAGTCAGATAATGTAAAAATATTACCTTTTCTTTTAGACATTCTAACTTGTTCATCACCTTTAACTAGACGAACTAACTGCATTAAAATTACTTCTAATCTATCTTCACTTACTCCAAGAGCAACCATAGCTTTTTTAAGTCTTGCAACATGTCCATGATGATCTGCGCCCCATACGTTTATTGCATAATCAATATTTCTTTTTACCAATTTATCATAATGATATGCAATATCAGCAGCATAATAAGTAGGTACCCCATTTTTTCTTATTAAAACTTCATCTTTTTCAAGTCCGTAATCAGTACCTTTGAACCATACTGCATCATCTTTTTCATATACACTTCCCATTTCTTTCATTTTATCAATAACATCAGTTATTGCACCTGAATTATGAAGTGTTTTTTCACTGAAAAATACATCATAATTTATACCATAATTTTTAAGGTCATTAACCATATTGGTAACATTCTTGTCAAGAGCAAATTCAACAAGTTTATGTTGTCTTTCTTCTTCATCAACGTTTTCAAGTTTATTTCCATATAATTCAATATGCATTTTGGCAAGTTCAATTATATCGTCACCCTTATAACCATCTTCAGGAAACTCAACATCATGTCCTAAAGCCTGTAAATATCTTGCTTGTAAAGATTGACCAAATTTTATAATTTGATTTCCGGCATCATTCAAATAAAATTCTTTTGTTACTTTATATCCTGCCCAAGTAAAAATATTACTTATAACATCACCTATTGCGCCACCTCTTGCATTTCCTATATGAAGAGGACCAGTTGGATTTGCACTTACATATTCAACATCAACAGTTTTCGGATTTTCTTCAACGATTTTACCGTATTTTTCTTTTAATGAAATTACTTTTTCCATTTCATCATATAACCATTTATTGTCTAATGTAAAGTTAATAAATCCAGCACCTGCGATTGAAATATCTTTTACATATGAATCTTTTGTATCAATATTTTTTACAATATTTTCGGCAATAAGTCTAGGATTACATCTTGCCTTTTTTGCAAGTTGCATTGCAGTATTAACACTAAAATCACCAAATTTTTCTTCTCTTGGTACTTCCACTTTTATAGATGGAATATCTTCTTTACTTATTTCTATTAATTTTTCATCTATACATTTATTTATTGAATCTTTTACTAATGCTATAATTTCTTTTTCTCTTGTTTTCTTTCCGAACATTACCTTCTCCTATTATTCTTTTATTGTTAGTTTATGTTTTATTTCATATCTTTCAAAACCTAAATCAATAAGCTTATCTATTAAATCAGAATATTTAACTCCCATATAGTCCCACATTTTTGCATACATACTTATATTTGTAAAACCGGGAAGTGTATTAACTTCATTTAAGTATAAATTACCGTTATCTTTATCAAGGAAAAAATCTACTCTGGATAAACCGCTTCCTCCAACAGCTTTAAAAGCCCTAACGGCATAAGTTCTTATTTTTTCTATAATATCATCGCTAACCTTTGCAGGTATATCTATTCTGCTGTCATCACCTGATAAATATTTTGCTTCATAATCGTAAAATTCTTTACATGAAACAATTTCTCCTGGATAAGAAGCCTCTGGATGAGAATTTCCAAGAACAGCAACTTCTATTTCTCTTGCATTAATTGCCTTTTCAACCAATATTTTTGTATCAAACTGTACCGCTTTTTTTAGTGCATCTATTAAACCTTGTCTATCCTTTGCTTTTGAAATACCAACACTTGAGCCCATGTTTACAGGTTTTACAAACATAGGATATGGAAGATTTTTTTCACATTTTTCTATCGTTTCATTTAAAAGTTTATCACTTTCAATATCCGTATTAAATACTAAAACATCGTCAACAACAGGTATATCTACGCTTTTAAATACTCTTTTGGCAATATCTTTATCCATACAAACTGCAGAAGTCATTACTTCACAGCCAACATATGGTTTATTCATCATTTCAAATAAACCTTGAATTCTTCCATCTTCACCGTTTTGTCCATGAAGAACAGGGAAAATTATATCTATATTTTTAATTATTTCATCATCAAAAAGTGAGAATTCAGATATTAAATTTTCGCTATCATTAATCCATTCATTATTTTTTATTTTTTCAACATCACCTTTGTAAATATAAAATTTACCTTCAAGTGATATTCCAATCAAAGTTAAATCATATTTTTCTTTGTCGATTCCGTTTATAACATTATATGCAGACAACAAAGAGACATCATATTCTCCGGATTTACCACCGAATATAATACCTACATTTTTTTTATTGTTCATTTAATACTCCTTAAAAATTATTTTTGCACAGATGCAAGTAAGTCTTTTTTAATGTCAAATAAATTATCAGAAATATCAACGTGATATTCACTTGGATTAATAAGTCTTAAATATTCTGGCCAGAATGTACTCTTAGCAACCAAATGATTTTCTCTTATTTCAGATAATTTTGGAGACTCATAAACCTGTTTCCCATCAATAAAAATAGGTTTTAATAATTCTTTTACATGGAAATTTTCCAAAGTTCTTTTCTTCCATGTATGAACAGGATGGTATATTGTTAAAGGTTTTGTTTCATCTATAATCTCATCATTTAATGTTATTAAATCAGCAATAGCTATATTCGTACGATTATCATAAAATCTTAAAACTTTCTTATATCCCGGATTTGTTATCTTAATTGGATCATTAGATACTTTTATTTTTGGTGATAATTTTCCGTTTCTTTCTATCGCAGCAAGTTTATATACTCCACCCAAAGCACTAGTACCGTCTGCAGTAATCATTTTTGTCCCTACTCCGTACATTCCAATCTTAGCACCTTGATTTCTTAAATCAGAAATAATATATTCATCTAAATCATTTGATGCACTTATAACAGCACTTTCAAATCCTGCTTCATCAAACATTTCTCTTGCTTTTACAGATAAATATGTTAAATCTCCGCTGTCAAGTCTTATACCATAAGCTCCTTTTAATCTTCCTGCTTCTCTTTCTTCCGTAAATACCTGTATTGCATTTTTAACACCGCTGTTAAGTGTATCATAAGTATCCGCAAGAAGTATTAAATTGTCCGGATTATATTTTGCATATGCTCTAAAAGCATCTATCTCTTTATCAAAAGCCATAATAAAAGCATGAGATATAGTTCCTTTAGAAACTGTATCCCAGCAATATTCAGCCTCTACATTACTAGTTCCTACACAACCGCCTATAATACATGCTCTTGCACCGTAAAGACCTGCTTCTGTTCCATGAGCTCTTCTAAGTCCAAAATCAAGTACAGGGTCATAAGTTCCGGCAGCAGAACATATTCTTGAAGCTTTTGTTGCAATTAAACTTTGATGATTAATTATCGCTAAAATTGCAGTTTCTATTATCTGAGCTTCAATTAAATTTGTCTTTACTCTTAAAACAGGTTCTGAAGGAAAGAATATTTCTCCTTCTTCCATTGCATATATTTCACCGCTGAATTTAAAGTTTCTTAAATATTCTAAAAAACTATCAGTTAGTTCAGGATGATTTTCTTTTAACATTTTTATGTCATCATCATCAAACTTTAAATTATTAATATAATCTATTACTTGTTCTAATCCTGCAAAAACAGAATATCCTCCTTCAAAAGGATTTCTTCTTATAAAGACATCAAAAACGGCTTTTCTGTCTTTAAACCCCTTTGCTTCATAAACGTTACTTACGCTTAATTGATAAAAATCAGTAGCTAATTCAAGCTTCCTTTGTTTTTCCATATCTAAACTCCCATTTATTACATTTAAATGTCATGTATAATTAAATATTATATCACTTTTTTTCTAAAAATCATTAAAAATAGTATAAAAAACCATATTATAGCAATACTTATAATATGTTTCAAAAAATAATACAAGAAAGAATTAAAATTTTATCCATATTTATTATTATTTTATTTACTTTATTAACAATTTTTGTAATAAAAGCCTTCATGTTTCAAGATAAAGATAACATAAATAAACTTTCATCTCAATACGAAACAGTTATACAAACTTATTATCCTCGTGGTGCAATATTAGATAGAAACGGAATAAACTTTTCTGATAACAGTTCTTTTGACAATTTAAAATTAAATATTCAAAATAATATAAATTTCCCTATAGGAAAAACTTTTATCGGAAATATTCAAATAAACGAGGAAACTACAACAAATCAAGCAGTTAGTGGAGTAAGCGGTCTTCAATTATATTATGATAAGCAGCTAAACGGAGGGGAGGCAATTAAAATCCTTTCACAAATAGATGCAACGGGACAAACAATAAACCAAAATAATTATTTAGCAGTTAACGACCATATAAACGAAGGGTATAATATTAATACAACAATAGATTATCATGTACAAAAATATACAGAATCTTGTGTAAAAGAATATTTAACAAAAAACAACTTAAAAGGTGCCAGTGTAGTAATAACAGACGTCACAACAGGTGAAATAATTACAATGTATTCAAGCGATGAAACCCTAAATAAAAATGTTCTTTCATATCAGCCCGGAAGTGTATTTAAAATTTTAACATTAGCTCTTGCACTTGAAAATAATGTAGTTGATTTAGATGAAGAGTTTAACTGCAACGGTAAAATAAATATTGACGGAGTAACAAGATATTGTAACGAAGGAAAGGGGCATGGGAAATTAACAGTTTTAGATGGTTTTGCAAAATCATGCAATGAAGTTTTTTATACTCTTGCAACAAGATTAAATATAAAAGATAAAAACGGAAACATTACTTCAAATAAAATTATAGATTATGCAAAAGAACTTGGATTTGGAAGCGTCAATGATAAAACAAATAAAAACAAAAACTTCATATTAGAATATAACGACTATTATTCATTTGTTCCAGATAATATATACAACAACCTAGATACGTTTAATCTTGCTTTGGGACAAGGAAACGTTCAAGCGACACCTCTAATGATGAATACAATAATGTCAGCCATAGCAAACGGAGGAAAAACCAATTACCCATATATTGTGGAAAGTGTAACATCTCAAAATGGAAAAATAAAAGAAACAAAAGAAAATAAGATATTTGATATGAAGCTTAGTGATAACACCATAAAAACCCTACAGAAAGCTCTAAGAATGGTATGTACAAAAGGAACTGCAAAGAATAATTCTATTGATAATTATGGTGGACTTGCAGGGAAAACGGGAACCGCAGAAAATACAAAAGAAACTCCTCACGCCTGGTTTAGCGGATATTTTCCATATAATAACCCTAAATATTCAATGACAGTATTTATTGAAAACGGAGGATATGGTTCAGGAACTGCTCTTGAAATTTTTGATAATATTGCAAATACTCTTTTAAAAATGGAAGATTAAAAAAAGAAGGTTAAAACCTTCTTTTAATCTTCTTTTATTCCTGTCATAAGATACATAAGATTCTTAACTGCTTTTACTTTTTTTCTAGAACATACACTTGCATCATAGTTAGTTTCTTGCGCAATTTTAACCATACTCATTTTTTCAAAATAATTAGATTCTATAATATTTCTGTCCATCTCTTCCAAAGAATCAAGTGCACTTTCAAAAAACGATAATTCTTTTTCAATTGCTCTTTTTTCGTTCATAATTTCTTCATCACATATTTCAAGTTGTTCAATTAATACAAGTCTTTTTCTTTTAAAATTCATTCCCTTTATTCTTTTTTCAAAAATCTTATAATTTTCACTCTTAGCCATAATCCCCTATCTCCTAATTAAATTTAAAAGAAAATAAAAAGAATAGTAAAAGAAATTCATTTTGACAACCTGTAATGATATAACTATAATCTTTGCTAATATTCTTTTTATTTTTAATATTCTAATGTATAAACATAAAAATTTAGCTTTAATTATACATTAATCATACACATATTATATATATTTCCCATTATAAAAAACAAGTAAGCTATGGAATAAATTTATACTACTTTGTCATATTTTAAGAAACAACTTGTATATTATCACAAAGTCTTGAAAATAAATTACCGATATTGGTTAATGTTTTCTTTTCCGGGCGATGGAATGTATATTTCTGCTCTTTTCCAAGCAAACGATACATATGTTCATTTTTATTACTATATCCTTTTATTACAATTCCATACAGTTCTAATTTAGACATAAAGCCGACAATTTGTTTTAATTCGTTCATATTACAATTTACTTCATTAATAAACGTAATTGAAATAATAACTTTAGACATAAAACATACTTTCTTTAAATTTTCAATTATTATTTCATTACTTTGTCCTGTATATTTTTCATGTACTTTTTTATTTACCAAATTAAAGTGATAAATAAAATAATCAACATAAGGAATAAATTTTTCCATTATTTTATAATCTATAAAACCGCTTGTGGAAACTGCTACATTAATATCTTTTTCTTTAAGTTTTTTTATAACCTCAAGTAAAAATTCTTCTTGAAGCATAGGTTCACCGCCGGCAAAAGTAACTCCGCCTCCGCTTGCTTTATAATACTGTATTTCCGGCATTATTCTTTTAATTAATTCATCAGCAGAAACTCTTTCACCTATAAGTTTTCTGGCTCCCATTGGACAAGCATCTACACATTTACCACATTTTGTGCATTCAAAAACTCTATTTTCTTCTTCTGCAAGCATTCTTTCATTACATGCTTCTATACATTTATAGCACATATTACATTTTTCTTTATCATAAAGCATTTCAATATTTTTACTTAAAGCTTCAGGATGTTCTCCCCATGGGATATTTAAAGATGAACCTTTCATATAAACAACAGTTCTAAAACCAGGACCGTTTTGAGTAGAATATTTATCTATTTTATATATTAACCCTTCCATAAAATCTCCTTTTTTTGTATCTTATGTTAGAAATATTTTTAAATTCAGTGTATTCCATATTATTATAATATATTTTACTCAAATATCAAAATATATTATTTAACTATTTATTATAAAAAAATGATTTAAAATATAATTTATTTGAAAGAATCTGTTTGAACATGAATATATTATCAAAGAAGATATATCTTTGTTATAAATCAAATTAATTATTTTCATAAGCTCAATTAAATTTATGTTATCAGAATTATTCAAATTAAGTCCTACTGCAATTTTATCCCTTTTAAAAACACTTATTTCTTCTAAAAACTTATTATATTCATCAAAGGATAAACTCTTTTTATCGCTTATATATGTAGGCAAAATGAAAATTTTATCAAAATTATCATTTATCTTTTTTACAATATCTTCATTCTCTAATACTTTATTTAATAAAGATATATCTAAAACAATATTAAATTTAAAATAAGAATGATTAATATTTGCTATTAATTCATCAAAATCTACTTTAGTAATGTCATAATAAATATTTACTTCTTTATAATATTTTTTATCAAATTTCAAATCTATATATTGAATGAAAGTTTTAACAGAATCAAAAACTTTATTATGAATAATTAAACTAACTTCCTTATTTTCTATTTCTGATATTTTCTTTAAATAAAAATCTTCAATATCATCATTTTCGTCATAAGCAGTATTATATCCAATAAAAGAGTTTACATAGGAATTTTCCAAATCAGCCTCTATAAAACAATTGCTCCCCATTGTTAAATCTACCAAAGAATACACTTTTATATATTTTTTCTTTTGCTTTAATTTTAACCTTATTCCTCCATCTTTAAAACATAAGGGACTTTTATTTAAAGAATATAATTCTTCTTTTGCTATATCAAATTTACTAAGTATACTTTCTATACTCTCTTCATACTTTTTAAAATAATAAAAATCATCACATGGGATAATTACTTGATTATCTCTTAGCTTATCGCCTCTAAATTTATTTGCTTCCATTATTTTATTTTTTTCTACCGAATATAATATACTTAAATCATCAATATTTTCATTTTCTCTTAAAAAATGAATTTGCATATTTTCCCTCCAAATAAAAAAAAGATTATTCATATATATGAATAATCTTTTTATTTTATTATTTAAACTACTTAACGTCTACTGGTCTTCCTCCACCGTTAACACATCCGCCTTCACAAGGAATAACACATACAAAATCGTATTCGCTTTCTTTGTTTATAATCTTTTCAACTTCTTCTTTAGATTGTTTTAATCCATTTACAACAGCACATTTTATTTCTTTACCATCTGATAATTCAAATGAAAATTCCTTTATATTACCTTTATCATTCTTAATCGAAGACTTATCTCCAAGTCTTATAATAGCATATGCTGTATTTACGCTTAAGAAATAAGGATTAAATATTCCTGTATAATCAAGAGTATCAAGAGGCTTATTATTAGCTTTATTTAAATCTATACCGCTTGTTTTAATTAAGTTTACAAGTTGATTTGTAGTAATTGATATATCAACACCACTTGTTTCTTCATTTTCATTTAAGAAAGCAGTACAATTTTCAACTCTTGTTAAATGAACATCTTTATCTATGTTTCTATCTAAGTAATCTTCTTTAAATTTCATGTTGATATCTTTTCTTATTTTTGGAAGATTTACAAAATAATTATCAGCTTCAGGATAAACGTCTTCTATTTCTTTTCTTATTCCAGGTGAACAAGCATATATTAAAGGTTTTCCTTCAGCCATATTTTCTTTTAAGATGTATGCAATAGCATTCATTTCTTTTATTAAATATTCTTCATAATCAATTACTTCGCTAAAACCAAGTTTATTTAAAACATCAACAACTTTTGCTTTAATAAGTGCATCATCAACACCTAAACCTTTTGATAAAGATTCATATGTGCCATATGACAATAAGCAAATATTGTAATAAGTATCTTCACCTAGCAAATAATATAATTCTTCAGTTGTACCCTTTTCAACTAATGCACCTGTTGGACAAACTGAAATACATTGACCACATCCTATACAATCACTGTTAATTACAGGAATATCAAAAGGAGTAGATACTGTTGTGCTATCACTTCTGTTTACAAAAGAAATAGCTTTTGCACCAACTTTATCTTTACAAATACTTACGCATCTTCCGCATTTAATACATTTACTGTAATCTCTTGTTACACAGTTTGAAGAATCATCAAAGCCTTTTTCAAAACAAGTTTCAAAATCACTTGGACCTGTCAAATATGTATTTGCTAAAGTTTGTAATTTACAATTACCGCTTTTTTCACAAATAGTACAATCACAGTTATGATTTGCAAGAGTTAATTCAAGTATTGTTTTTCTAATTCCTCTTAATCTTTTTGTTTGAGTCTTTACTTCCATACCTTCCCATACAGGTGTTACACATGAAGGAGAAAGTCTTCCTGATACATCAACCATACACATTCTGCAAGAAGCAGGTTTATTTACGTCTTTCAAATAACAAAGTGTAGGAATTTCAATACCGGCTTGTTTTGCTGCATCTAAAATTGTTGTACCTTCTTTTACACTTACTGGTTTATTATCAATAGTTAAATTTATCACTTCTATTCCTCCCCTTTAAGTGCACCCTTAAATTCATCGGAAAAATAAGTATATGCACTGATAAACGGTGTAATTTGAGTTCTACCGCTTCCGCATAATGACGCATCCAAAGCATTAACTATTCTTACATAGTTTTTTAAATCTTTTAAAGTGCCTTCTTTTTTCTTGAATCTATCCATAATCATCTTAAGTTGTCTATTACCTTCTCTGCATGGAACACATTTACCACAGCTTTCATGATAGAAGAAATCTTCAACAACAGATAAATAATCAATTACGCTATCATCTTCATCCCCAACTACAATTGCCCCTGAACCAATACTTCCTTTTACTTGCTTCATTCCTGAATATGTATAAGGAATATTAAGTTTTTCATAAGGTACAATAGTACCGCTGGCACCCCCAAGTTGTACGAATTTAGGTTGTTTATCGTTTCTTATTCCACCTGCGATTTTTATAATATTTTGAACAGTTGTACCAAATTCAACTTCATAAACACCAGGTTTTTTAACCTTTCCACTTACACTTATCATCTTTGTTCCAGGACAATCTTCAACACCATATTTTAATACTGTTTCATATCCGTTTTGCATCATTGTGGCTATTACACTAACAGTCTCAACATTTATTACAAGAGTAGGTTTACTGTGTAGACCACATTGTTTTACATAAGGTGGTTTACTTCTAGGTCTTCCGCTCTTTCCTTCGATACTTTCGCACATTGCGAAACCTTCCCCACAAACATAAGAGCCACCGCCTGAGAAAAGAGATAATTCAAAATTAAAACCACTTGATAAAATATCTTTACCTAAAAATCCTTTATCATAAACTTGTTTTATTGCATATTCAATATCTTTATGCATGAAAGTATACTCTTCTCTTACATAAATATGTCCGGTATTTGCTCCCGCACAGTAAGCTGCAATTATAATACCTTCAATTACTTTATAAATACCGTTTTTAAGTAAATATTTATCTTTAAATGTTCCTGGTTCTCCTTCATCTGCATTACAAAGAACATATCTTTCTTCATCTCCAACAGCTTCTCTTGCTTGAGCAAGTTTTTTTCCTGTAGGATAGTTTGCACCACCTCTTCCTTGAAGTCCGCTTTTAGCTACATCATCTGTAGTCTTTTCATATCCTTGTTCAATAGCTTTTTTAAGTCCGCTAAAACCGCCTCTTTTTATATATTCATCAATATTGAAGGCATCATATGTTCCATAATCTTTAGAAATATATTTTACTTGTCCCATTATTTAGCCTCCCTTAATTTAGCAATTAAAGCTTTAACTTTCTTTTCATTTAATTTTCCAACAACATTGTCATTTACCCTAACCGCAGGAGCAATGTCGCAAGCACCAAAGCAAGGAACCAATTCCAATGTAAATAAACCATCTTCAGTAGTTTGACCTGCTTTAATACCAAGTTCTCTTTCAAAAATTTCTCTTATTTCGTCTTTACCGTTTAAACTGCAAGCAGTTGCATTACATAAACCAAGTATGTACTTTCCTCTTTTTTCAGTGCTTAACGCATCAAAATATGTTACAACTTCTGATACGTTACTAAGAGGAATATTCATCTTGCTTGCTATATACTCAGCTGTATCCAAGTTTATAAATCTCCCAGGAATTTGTCTTTGAATTTTTAATAAAATTTGAAGCAAATTCGATGGGTTATTATCATAATATTCTATTATGTTATTACAAACCTTTTTTTGTTCTTCTGATAACTTCAAAACAGCGTACCTCCCAATTAAATATAATCTACAATATTATATCAAAAAAATACAGAATATTCAATTAATTTACAATCCATTGAATATTTATTTAAAATAAATCCCTATTAATTTTATAATAATTGTTTGATTTTTATTATAAATTTCTTATACTTAAATATAATAAAATTTTTAGGAGAAAAAAAATGTTAAATATAGGACCACACATATCAATAGCAAAAGGATATAAAAAAGCAGGAGAAGAAGCTTTAAAAATAAACGCAAATACATTTCAGTTTTTTACAAGAAACCCAAGAGGAGGAAAATCAAAAGAATTAAACGAAAAAGATGTTGAAGCTTTAACAAAAATAATACAAGATAATAATTTTGCCCCAATACTTGCCCATGCACCATACACTCTAAATATGGCATCAGCAAAAGAAGATGTAAGAGAAGCTGCAAAAGAAATATTTAGAATGGATTTAGATATAATGAATCAAATCCCTTCAAAATTATATAACTTTCATCCTGGAAGCTACACAACAGATAACGTTGAAATAGGAATAACAAGAATTACCGATATTTTAAATGAATGTATAAAGGAAGATGACGATACATTTATTTTACTTGAAACAATGTCAGGAAAAGGCAGCGAAATTGGGAGAAGTTTTGAGGAACTTAGAGAAATCATTGACAGAGTAAACTTGAAAGATAAAATGGGAGTATGTTTGGATACTTGTCATGTTTACTGCGCAGGTTATGATATTGTAAATAATTTAGATAAAGTTTTAACCGATTTTGATAAAATCATTGGACTTGATAGATTAAAAGCAATTCACTTAAATGATACATTAAATGACTTCAATACAAATAAAGACAGACATGCCAAAATCGGAGAAGGCTTTTTAAAATTAGAACCAATAATAAGATTTGTTAATCATCCCGCATTAAAGCATTTACCATTCTTTTTGGAAACCCCAAACGATATGGATGGGTATAAAAAAGAAATAGAATTTTTAAGAGGAAATTACAAGGAGTAAAAATGAATAAAAAAGATTTAAGAGAAAAAATTCAACTTAAATTGAAAGACCTACATAGTAGAGAAGAAAAAAACAAATTAATATTTGAAGAATTAATAAATAATAAAGATATTAAAAATTCTAAAAATATTATGTGTTTCGTGAGTTTTAAAAATGAAGTTGATACACATAAATTTATTAAATATATGTTAAAAAATAATAAAAACATATATATACCAATAATAGATAGCAAAAATAAAATAATGAATATTTCTAAACTTAAATCCTTTGATGAGCTTGAAAAAGGATTTTATGGAATCCTCGAACCAAAGAAAGAATTTATAAGAATTACAAATCCAAATATTTTAGACATTGTAATAACTCCAGGAATAGTATTCGCAAAAGATAATTACAGAATTGGATACGGAGGAGGATTTTACGATAAATTTTTTGCTAACAAAAAGCTTAAAGCAAAAAAAATAGGACTTTGCTTTAGTGAACAGATAATCGAAAGCATTCCTATAGATAAATATGATATTCCCGTTGACTATATAATTCATAAATAAAAAATACCCATATGGGTATTTTTTATATTCCTATTTTTACAAGCTCCACAAATTGTTTTGCAGTTCTTGCACTCCTTCCACCATGTCTTATTGAAAAAGCCTCTGCCTTTGTAAATAACTCATCAAGATCCATTTCTACACCGTATTGTTTAGCAAGATTTTCAACTATATTCAAATATGCTTTTTTATCAGGTTTTTGGAATGTTATTGTAAGCCCAAATCTAGCAGAAAGACTCATTGTTTCCTGAAGTGTATCATTTCTGTGAAGTTCATCACCTTGTCTTTCTGACATTGTTTCTTTAACTAAATGACGTCTATTGCTTGTTGCATAAATAGCAACATTATTACCAAGAGCTGAAACCCCACCTTCCAATATAGCTTTAAGAGCTGAAAAATTATCATCATTACCGGTAAAGCTTAAATCATCAATAAATATAACAAATTTTAATGGATTTGCCGCAAGCTCATCCACTATATTAGGTATTTTATATAATTGATTTTTCTTTATTTCAAGAAGCCTTAAACCGTCATTTTTAAAATGATTGCAAACTGCTTTTACACTTGAACTTTTTCCTGTTCCTGCATCACCATATAAAAGCATATTGCTTGCACCTGTACCGTCAAGAAGAGCTTTAGTATTTTTAATTATCAAATCTCTTTCTCTTTCATAACCAAATAAATCTTCAAGTCTTTGAGAATCAGGATATTTTACGGGAACTATTTTATCATCATCAAGAACAAAAGCTGTATATTTTGCATACATTCCATAACCCGTAACAGTTAAAGAATTCACTTTTTCCTTATATTTTTCTTTTAAATCAAGCATAGTATTTTCCCATGCTGGTAGGAAACCATCATAAGAAATAAACTCTTTTATTTCAATAGGTGTTAACTTACTTAAATCATCAAGAATATTTAATTCTTCATCAACACAGTTTTCTATAAAATCAGGAACATTCTTCCCTGCAGCCTTAGCTTTTATATAAAAATTTTCATCATTTAAAATAAAATTAAATATGTATTTTGAAAAATCAAAATCATAATTATAAAGACATGAAACAAATTCACTATATACGAATACCATTGATTCATCATCTTCATATTCAAGAATAGTATCTAATAATATTCTTAAATTTTTTATAACATCTGTATTTAAAATATTTCTAAAAACTGCCAATGAATCCAGTTTTTCATTTAAACCTTTTAATGTATGTTGCATTTTTCTTCTCCTATAAAAAAATATAATAAGAGTATATCACTAAATTTTTCTTTTTTAAATATTTAATTAAAAATATTTGAAATTTTCAGAAAATAATATATAATGTAATTTAATAGATTTTTATTTATAAGGAGGGTTAAAATGTTAACATTAGATAAAGTTTATCATGCAGCATTTACACTAAAAGATGTAATAAGGAAAACAGACTTAATTATTGCACCCGCTCTTAGTGACAAAAATAATATATATTTAAAAACAGAAAATTTACAAACAACAGGTAGCTTCAAAATTAGAGGTGCCTATTATAAAATAAGCCAATTAAAAGATGAAGAAAAGAAAAAAGGTATTATTGCTTGCTCTGCGGGAAACCATGCTCAAGGCGTTGCGTTAGCTAGCGAAAAAAGTAATATACCATGCTTAATATGTATGCCTGACGGTGCACCAATAAGTAAAGTAGAAGCAACAAAAAGCTATGGTGCAAAAGTTTGTCTTGTAAGTGATACTTATGATGATGCTTACAATAAGGCATTAGAACTACAAAAAGAAGAAGGATATACTTTTATTCATCCTTTTAATGATGAAGATGTAATAGCAGGTCAAGGAACAATCGGACTTGAAATTTTAGACCAACTTGCAAATGTAGACGCAGTTGTAATTCCTATCGGAGGTGGCGGACTTATAAGTGGTGTTGCTTATGCCATAAAACACCTAAAACCTGAATGTAAAATATATGGTGTACAAGCCGCAGGCGCCCCAAGTATGTATAAATCTGTAAAAGAACATCAAAGACAAGCAACAGAAACAGTAAATACATTTGCAGATGGTATTGCAGTTAAAGAACCTGGAGACTTAACATATGAACTAGTAAGCGAATATGTAGATGACATTATAACTGTAACAGAAGATGAAATAGCAGCAGCAATCCTAACATTAATGGAAAAACAAAAACTTGTTGCAGAGGGCGCAGGAGCTGTATCTGTTGCCGCAGCAATGTTTAATAAAATTCCACTTAAAAACAAGAATGTTGTTTGTATCGTAAGTGGTGGTAATATCGATGTTAACATTTTAAACAGAGTAATTGACAGAGGGCTTGTGATGAGCGGAAGGAAAAGTGCTCTTACAATTGCTCTTACTGATAAACCTGGACAACTTGTTGGAGTAAGTAACATAATAAGCAAATGTGGAGCAAACGTTGTAGGAGTTCAATACGACAACGGAGATCCTGAAATGCCTATAAACAGTTGTTTTATTAAGATAACAATGGAAACAAAAGACAGCGAACAAGCAAAAGAAATTGAAAAAGAACTTACAGAAAACGGATTTAGAATTGTAAGTGAAAGGGTATAAAAAAGAAACCTTAATAGGTTTCTTTTTTACTTTTTATTTTTAAAAATATAAAAGATACAATATTATTTAATAAAATAGTATAAAAAAAGAGATATATCAAATATATCTCTTTTTAATTTAATTTTTTATTTCATTACAGCACCTTTGCTTGCTGAAGATACATTTCTTTGATATCTTGCAAGCCATCCACTTTTAACAGGTTCTTTAGGACATACATAAGCTTTTCTTCTTTTTTCAAATTCTTCATCACTTACTTTAGCATTAATCTTAGATGCAGGTATATCAATTTCAATAATATCCCCTTCTTCAATTAAACCAATATTTCCGCCTGCATAAGCTTCAGGACAAACATGACCTATTGATGCACCTCTAGATGCACCTGAGAATCTTCCATCAGTTATTAATGCAACTGTTTTATCAAGTCCCATTCCTGCAAGTGCACTTGTAGGATTTAACATTTCTCTCATACCAGGACCACCCTTTGGACCTTCATATCTAATGACAACAACATCCCCGTCAACAATTTTTCCATTATATATTGCATCAATAGCTTCTTCTTCACTATTAAATACTCTTGCCGGACCACTATGTTTAAGCATGCTTTCATCAACAGCACTTCTCTTTACAACACAACCGTCTTGAGCTATATTACCCCACATAACTGCGATACCACCTGTTTCGCTATATGGGCAAGCCACTGTTTTAATTAAGTTAACATCTTTAATTTCATGACCTTCAATATTTTCACCAACTGTTTTACCATTTGCTGTAATTAATGAAGTATCAACTAAACCTTTTTTATTAAGTTCATGTAAAACAGCCATTAATCCACCAGCTCTGTTTAAATCATGCATATGAGTTCCGCCGGCTGGTGCAAGATGACATAAGTTTGGAACTTTTGCGCTAAACTCATTGAATATTTCAAGGTTTAATTCAACACCAGCTTCATTTGCTATTGCCAATAAATGAAGTACACTGTTTGAAGAACAACCAAGTGCCATATCACAAGCAAGGGCATTTCTTATTGATTTTTCATTAATAATATCTCTTGCTTTAATATCTTTTTCAACTAAATTCATAATTGCCATACCTGCTTTTTTAGCAAGTCTTATTCTTCCACTTTCAACAGCAGGAATTGTTCCATTTCCAGGTAAAGCAATACCAATAGCTTCAGCAAGACAGTTCATACTGTTTGCTGTATACATACCAGAACATGAACCACATCCAGGACAAGTATTTTCTTCATATTCTAAAAGTTCATCATCATTTATTAAATCTGCTTTTCTTGCTCCTACTGCTTCAAACATCTTAGATAAAGATGTTTCTTCTCCTTTTACAAGTCCTGACATCATAGGACCACCTGAACATACAACTGTTGGTATATTTAATCTTACAGCTGCCATAATCATTCCAGGAACGATTTTATCACAGTTAGGAACCAATACAAGACCATCAAAACAATGAGCAATTGCCATTGTTTCAACACTATCTGCAATTAACTCTCTACTTGGAAGAGAATATCTCATTCCTGCATGTCCCATTGCTATACCGTCACATACCCCAATTGAAGGAACTTCTATAGGTGTTCCTCCTGCCATTCTTATTCCTGCTTTTACTGCTTCCGTAACTTTATCCAAATGAATATGTCCTGGAACAATTTCACTTTTTGCATTTACTACCCCTATAAGAGGTCTACTTAACTCTTCTTTTGTATATCCCATTGCATAGAAAAGACTTCTAGCAGGCGCCTTTTCTAAGCCTTTTGTTACATTTTCACTTCTTAACTTCATTGTCTTCTCCCTTTGTCGTTTATTTATTAATGTATTTCTCTTAAATCTCTTGAAATTCCTGTTATACCTGTTCTACAAACTTCTACAACATCATAACAATCTATCATTTTCATAAATCCATCTAATTTTTCAGGAGCACCTGTTAATTCAATAATCATGCTTTCTTTAGATAAATCGATTATTTTACCTCTGTATATATCAACAATTTCTTTAAGTGATGTTCTTTCTGTTTTATCTGTTTTAATTTTCACAAGTAAAAGTTCTCTGTAAAGAGAATTGCTTGCATCTAAAACAAATATATCTCTTACAACTTCAAGTTTTTGTGTTTGAGTAATAATTTGATATAAAGATTGATCACTACCGTTAAAAACAATAGTAATTCTTGAAATATTAGGATGATTTGTCGCTGAAACAGTTAACGAATCAATATTAAAACCTCTTCTTCCATACAAACTTACAATTCTAGTTAAAACATTAGATTGATTGTCAACTAAAATACTTACAACTTCTTTTCTATCAGCCATCTTACATTCTCCTTATTTTAATTTATTATCATATCATCAATGGTTCCACCATTAGGAATCATAGGTAGAACTCTTTCAAGCTCTTCTATTCTACAATCAATCCATACAGGACCATCTTGTTTTAAAGCTTCTTCAAATACATCTTCAAATTCTTCTAATGTTTCTGCTTTATAACCTTTTAAACCAAAAGCTTCAGCTAATTTAACAAAGTCTGTTTTTCTGTTTAATACAGTTTGAGAGTATCTTTTATCATAAAATACTGTTTGCCATTGATAAACCATACCAAGAACGCCATTATTCATAATAATTGTTATAATAGGTAAATTTTGACTAACAGCCGTACATGCTTCATTTAAATTCATATGGAAAGACCCATCTCCTACAAATTGAATGACTCTTTTATCAGGACATCCAACTTGAGCACCAATTGCAGCACCATAACTATATCCCATAGTTCCAAGTCCGCCACTTGTTAAAAATTTAACCGGTTTTACATTTTTTAGATATTGTGCAGCCCACATTTGATGTTGCCCTACATCAGTAACAAAAATAGGTTTTTTATCTACCATTCCACAACTTGTCATTACAATATCGCCAGGATGTAAATTACCTTTATAATATGTATCTTCTACAGGTGTTTTACTCCATTTTAATGTTGTATCCAACCATTCTTTTCTAGTTTTCTTTTCAATAAGTGGAATTAATCTTTGTAAGAAATTTTTTACATCACTTATTATACTCTTGTGTACAAAAACATTTTTGTTAATTTCACTTTTATCAATATCAACTTGAATTTTTTTTGCATTACTTGCAAATTTATTTGGATTAAGTGCAACTCTGTCACTAAATCTTGTACCAAGAGCTAAAACCAAATCTGCATTATATATAGCTTTATTAGCTGCAACAGTTCCGTGCATACCGATCATTCCAAGTCTTCTTCTATTATTGTATCCAAGTACACCCGTTGCCATTAAAGTATTAGTTGCAGGTATATCACCTTTTTCAAGTAATTCATTCAATTCTGCTATTGAATCAGATGCAACTATACCACCACCAAAATATATAACCGGTTTTTCTGATTCATTAATCATTTTTGCAACTTCTTCAATTTCTTCATCTGTTGCAATAGGATTTTCATATAAAGGAAGTGGACCTTGTTTTTTATATTCAACCAAATTTGCTGTTACATCCTTTGTAATATCAACTAGTACAGGACCTTTTCGTCCGCTATTGGCAATTCTAAAAGCTTCTCTTAAAGCATCTTCCAAATCTTCTACTCTATTTACAAAAAAGTTATGCTTTGTTATTGGTAAAGTAACTCCTGTTATGCAAATTTCTTGGAAAGAGTCTCTACCAATCAAATTATCCGGAACATTAGCTGTAATTGCAACCATAGGAATACTATCCATAAAAGCTGTAGCAATACCTGTTACAAGATTTGTTGCTCCAGGACCGCTTGTTGCAATAACGACGCCAGTTTTGCCTGTTGCTCTGTAATATCCATCTGCTGCATGTGCTGCACCTTGTTCATGTGCCGTAAGGACGTGCTTAATTTTATCACTATATTTATATAGTACATCGTAAATATTTAAAGCCGCTCCTCCCGGGTAACCAAACACCGTATCTACCCCATGCTCTAATAATACTTCTGCTACAATTTCAGAACCTGTTAATTTCATATCGCATCATCCTCTTCTATCTAATTATTTATTATTATTTTTTTATTGATTTTTTAATTATATAAATTTTATCAAAAAAGTACAAGTATTTAAACTAAATTATTAAGAATTTTCAGAATTTTTATATAATTTAACAAAATAAATATACCTTATATTTGCAAAAACTTCCCATTAAAACCTTAATGGGAAGTTTATCTTACATATATTTTTTAACCACCTAAATATGCTTTTCTTACATCATCTGATTGAAGTAATTCTTTTGCGTCACCGCTCATAACAACTTCACCTGTTTCAAGTATATATGCTCTATTTGATATTGAAAGTGCCATATTAGCATTTTGTTCTACTAAGAAAATTGTGGTACCTTCTTTATTAATTTGTTTAATCAATTTAAAAATATCTTGAACGATAACAGGTGCAAGTCCCATTGAAGGTTCATCAAGAAGTAAAAACTTAGGTCTTGACATCAATGCTCTTGAAATAGCAAGCATTTGTTGTTCTCCACCACTAAGTGTTCCTGCAAGCTGACTTTTTCTTTCTTTTAGTCTTGGAAACTTATTGTATATTTCTAAAATATCTTTTTTAATATTATCTTTATCTTTTCTTAAATAAGCACCCATCTCAAGATTTTCATATACTGTCATATCAGCAAAGATTCTTCTTCCTTCAGGAACATGAGAAATACCTCTTTTTACTATATCAGTAGCCTTTACATTATCGAGGCTCTCTCCCATAAATTCAATATTTCCGCTTGTTTTTGGAACAAGCCCTGATATTGTTCTTAAAGTGGATGTTTTTCCGGCACCGTTTGAACCTATTAAAGTTACAATTTCTCCTTCGTTAACTTCTAAAGAAACATCTTTTAGGGCATGAATAGCACCATAATGTACATTTAAATTTTCAATTTTAAAAAACATTCTATACTTCCTCCCCTAAATATGCTTTTATTACTTTTTCGTTATTTTTTATTTCTTCAGGTTTTCCTTCAGCAATAATTGTACCGAAGTCTAAAACATATATTCTTTCGCATATTTCCATAACGAATTTCATATCATGTTCAATTAAAATAACGGTTAATTCATATTTTTTTCTTAAATTTTCTATTAAAATTCTAAGTTCATCAGTTTCACTTGGGTTCATTCCCGCTGCAGGTTCATCAAGGAATATTACACTTGCACCGGTAGCAACAGCTCTTGCAATTTCAAGTTTTCTTTGTTCTCCATAAGGAAGATTTTGAGCAAGCTCATCCCTTTTATCTGCAAGACCAACAAACTCAAGAATATTCATTGCATTTTCATAAAAAATAGTTTCGCATTCTCTGTATGCTTTAGTTCTAAAAATAGCAGAGAAAATATTATATTTTACTCTTTTATGCATTGCAATTCTTAAATTATCAAGTACGCTAAGTTCATTAAACAATCTGATATTTTGGAAAGTTCTACTTATACCAAAGCTACTTGTTATATAAGGTTTTAAACCGTTAATTAAAATTGTATCTCCAGTTTTATCATTTTTTAATTCAATTTTACCTGATGTTGGAGTATACACACCTGTAAGCAAGTTAAATATTGTAGTTTTTCCTGCCCCATTAGGTCCTATTAGACCTATTAATTCACCTTTTTCAACATTTATATTTACATGAGAAACAGCTTTTAAGCCGCCAAAACTTTTACTTAAGTCTTCAATTTTTAATATTGCCATAAACTATTCCCCCACTACATCTTTATTCTTTCTTATTTTATTTTTAAACTTTTCAACAGAAAACATTTCTCTTAATTTAACAAAGAAAGGAGTTTCACCTGATTTAATAAGCATTATGGCAATTAACATAATCGCATATAAAATCATTCTGATTTCTGAGAAGTCTTGAAGAGCAAAAGAAATAATATTTAAAACAAATGCTGCAATAATTGTTCCATTAATATTTCCTAGTCCGCCAAGTACAACAATCATTAAAATATCAATTGACTTCATGAAACCAAAGTTCTTTGGTTGAATAACGCCTACATAACCTGAATATAATGCTCCCGCAACACCTGCAAAGAATGTTCCTATAATAAAAGCAAGAATTTTTGCTTTAGTTACATTTACACCCATTGATTCAGCAGCTATTTCATCTTCTCTTACAGATACACATGCTCTACCATATGATGATTTTAAAACATTTGTTATTACAAAATAACAAATAAACATACATATAAAACATACTTCAAGTGAAGAATATAAAGGGATTGAAGATAATCCGGCAGCTCCACCAAGGATAGTTTGGTCTACGTTTTGAATAACAATTCTGATAATTTCACCAAGACCTAATGTAGCAATTGCAAGGTAGTCACCTCTTAAACGAAGAGTTGGAATACCAATTAAAAATCCTAAAAATCCTGATAAAATTCCACCTAAAATTAACGCAAGGATAACCATAACAATGCTATCTGACATTCTAAGAGTCATAAGAGCACTTGTATATGCACCTATTGCCATAAATCCCGCATGCCCTAATGAGAACTGTCCTGTAATACCTGTAATTAAGTTTAGACCAAGGGCTAAAATAATATCTATACAAAGTTTTAATACAATAGTTTCATAGAATGGAGAAATAATTCCAACAAAAATGAATAACTTTATTATTATATATGCAGCAACAAAAGCTATTACAGTAGGAATATTCCCTTTTAGTCCAAGTATCTTACTTGGATCTTGCTTTTTAAACATATCTAAAATCTTTTTCATATTAAACGTTACCTCCTATACTTTTTCCTTTCTATTCTTTCCAAGTAAACCTGATGGTTTAACAATAAGAATAATTATAAGGATTGCGAAGGCAACCGCATCTTTATATGCACTTGAAAGATAACCACTAACCAAAGTTTCAATTAGTCCAAGTGATACACCACCAACGATAGCTCCCGGTATACTTCCTATACCACCAAATACGGCAGCGATAAAAGCTTTTAAACCAGGTGTCATACCTGATAATGGATTTACAGTAAACATAGCACCATACATTACACCGGCAACAGCTGCTAAAGCAGAACCAATAAGGAATGTGAATGAAATTGCTTTATCTACACTTACACCCATTAATTGAGCAGCATCTGGATCAGATGAAACAGCTCTCATTGATTTACCTATTTTTGTCTTACTAATTAATAACTGTAATAAAACCATTAATACTAGTGTAATCAATGTAACCATTAATTTGTCACTTGGAATTGAAATTCCACCTAAATTAATGTAACCAAGTCCAAAAAATCCTGAAGGATATGTTCTAACATCTGGACCTACAAAATACATCATTGCATATTCAAGCAAGAAACTTACACCAATAGCTGTAATAAGAAGCGTAATTCTTGGTGCATGTCTTAGTGGTCTATATGCAACTCTTTCAATTACAACTCCAAGTATAGAACAAATTATAACTGCAATAATAGTTGCAGGTATAAAGCCTATTCCTAGCGTATATGAACAGAAAAATCCTACATATCCTCCTATCATTAAAATATCTCCATGCGCAAAGTTAATAAGGTTTATAATTCCGTAAACCATAGTATATCCAAGCGCAATCAAGGCATAAATACTACCAATGGAAATCCCATTGATAATTTGCTGAATAAATTGTTCCAAATTATGTACCCCCAGTATCTTTATTATTTTAAAAATATTGTTAAAACCATATTATATTCATATATTGTTTTAATCATATCCTTAAAACTGCAGTAAAGTGGTGAGTTTTTCTCACCACTTTACCAAAATTTATTTTATTTGTTAATAAATTTCAAATATTTTATTCAATTAAAGTTTTGTATTAAATACAGCATTTCCATCTTTAAATTCAAGTACTACTGTTTCTTTTACAGGGTTATGTTTTTCATCAATGCTTAGAGTACCTGTTACAGCTTGGAAATCTTTTGTTGCAGCTAAAGCTTCAGCAACTTTTTGAGGATCAGCACTTCCTGCTCTAGCGATTGCATCACAAGCAAGTTTACCTGCATCATATCCTAATGTTTCAAAAGCACCAGGATTTTCATCATTATTTGCAGCTTTATAAGCTTTTACGAAGTTTTGAACAACTTCTGATTCATCATCTACTGCATAATGGTTTGTAAAGTATACATTTTTAAGTGCATCTTTACCTGCTGTTTCAAGCATTGTTGGAGAGTCATATCCGTCACCGCCTAAGATTGGTAAATCAATACCTAATTCTCTTGCTTGTTTAATAATTAAAGAACATTCTGTGTAATAACCTGGTAAGTAGATTACATCAGCTTTTTTATCTTTGATTTTTGTAAGTACAGGAGAGAAATCTTTATCTTGAGCTGTAAATGTTTCTGTTGATACGATTGTTCCTCCGTTTGCTTTAAATTCTGATTCAAATGCTTTTGCAAGTCCGTTTGAATAATCATTTGATGTATCAGCTAAAACGATTGCTGATTTTGCATTTAATTTTTTAGTTGCAAATTCAGCCATTTTACTACCTTGTAATGAGTCTGTATAACATAATCTAAATATGTACTCTTGTACATTTCCGTTTGAATCTACTGTAATATCATCTGATGTACCTGAACATGTAATTGCAGGAACTTTATATTGATTTGCAGCTGCGATTGTTGCTTTGAAAGCACCTGAAGTAGCAGGTCCAATCATAACACTTACGCCTTCTTTACTTGCAAGTTTTGTAGCAGCACTCATAGCTTCATTGTTATCTGATTTGTTATCAATTTTAACAATTTCAACTTTTTTACCATTTATTCCGCCAGCTTCGTTTACTTCATTAACGGCCATTTCAATGCCTTTTGTACAAGATTGTCCGTATGTTGCAACGTCACCTGACAATTCATAGTTAACCCCTATTTTAATTGTGTCTGAATTTTCTGCGCTGCTTCCTCCACATGCACTAAATCCTACAAGCATTGTTGCAGACAAAAGTAAAGCAGCAGCTTTTTTCATTGTCTTTTTCATTGTCTATACCCCTAACTAATTTTTTTAATTAATATAAAAATATATTAATAATTGTTATTATCTTACCCTTACTATTTTCTTTTGTCAAGTAAAATGATACAATTTTCTGAATATTTCAAAATATTATATATTACTCCCGATTTTTTTCAAAAATATGATATAATTTTAATCAAGTTTTTATATTAAGGAGATACAAATTGAACTACGAACAAGCAATAAATTTTATACATTCTACAAATAAATTCGGATCTGTACTTGGTCTTGATAATATCAATGAATTACTTAGGCTTATAGGAAACCCTCAAGATGATTTAAAGGTAATTCACATAGCAGGAACAAACGGAAAAGGCTCTATTTCAACAATGTTAAATGCTGTTTTATCAAAGTCCGGATACAAAACAGGTCTATACACTTCACCTTTTTTGGAAAAGTTTAATGAAAGAATAAAAATAAACGGTATAGATATTTCAAATGAGGATATAGCATATTACGTATCAGTAGTTAAAGATAAAATAGATATAATGATAAAAAATAATTTTCCTCATCCTACAGAATTTGAAATAATAACTGCAGCTGCACTACTTTACTTCAAAGAAAAAGATGTTGATATAGTTATACTTGAAGTAGGGCTTGGAGGTAGATTAGATGCTACAAACGTTGTAAATAATCCTCTAATAAGCGTTATTGCATCAATAAGTTTTGACCATGTTGAACAACTTGGTAATACTTTAAAAAAGATTGCATACGAAAAAGGAGGAATCATAAAAACAAATTCAAATGTCGTAATATATCCTTCTGATAAAGAAGCTGTAGATGAACTTATAAAAATATCAAAAGAAAAAAATGCATCTTTTTATTTACCTAAAAAAGAAGATATTGAATTAATAGAAATCAGTTTTGACGGAAGCAAAATAAAATATAGAAAAACAAATCCTTTTAGTATAAATGAATTTAAACTTTCTTTACTTGGTAAAAATCAAGTTTATAATGCATTAACGGTTTTACAAACTTTGGAAGTACTTTATTCACTTGGATATAAAATAAAAAAAGAAGATATACTAACTGCATTAGAAAATATACATTTTAATGGAAGATTTGAAATTTTCTCCAAAAATCCAATAATAATATTAGATGGAGGGCATAATAAAGAAGGCATTGAAAGTTTTGTAAACAACTTAAACCTTTATTTTAAAGATAAGAAAATAATATTATTTTTTGGTATGCTTGCAGATAAAGATATAGACAGTTCGTTAAAAAAACTTTTGCCAAAGGCAGAAAAAATTTATACTTTAACACCAAATAACAATCGTGCTTTTTCAAGCAAAGATATGTATGAAAAAATAAAACAAATTGATAAAAATGCCCATGTATCCTATATCACAGATACGGCAAAATCAATTGAGTTAATAGAAAAAGATAGTGAATATATATATGCATTTGTAGGATCCTTATACCTTATAGGAGAAATAAGAACTTTACTTAGACATGCAAATTATTAAAATTTAATTAAAAAAAATTTTTATATTGACATATAAACATCTCAGTAATATAATTAAGCAACAAAATAATTAAGCAACTTAACTATTTGTTGCTTTTTTTGTTTTAGAGAGGATAAAGAAATGCATGATAAAATTGAAAAAAAAGAAATCAAAGAATTTATTTATTATCTGCACTCTATCGGTAAAATCTTAGGTTCAAAAGCGGAATGTGACATTAAACTCCCGAAATCTGAATTTTTCCTTCTCGCTTTTTTAATTAAACAAAAGAAAGAAAAAAATATCGACAGTGTTTTACCTTCAACAATAAGCGAAAAGACTAAATTATCAAGACCGGCGGTCACACAAACGTTAAACAGCCTTGAAAAAAAAGGTTATGTAGTAAGGATAATGGATGAAAAAGACAGAAGAAAATTCAAAGTAGAAATAACACCAAAAGGGAAAAAAATGTTTAATGATACTTTTGAATCCAAATTCAGTGAACTTATGGATATTATCGAAAAATTAGGGAAAGAAAAAGTAAATCAACTTACGGATATTTTTAAAGAAATAGTAGAAATATCCAAAAATAACCAGAAAGGAAATGACCTGTAATGATTAAATTAAGAAAATATTTAAAACCATTTATTTTCTCTATTATTTTTTCAATTGTATTTCTATTAATACAGGCAAATTGCGAACTATCTCTACCTGATTATATGTCTAAGATAGTAGACTACGGAATACAAAACGGTGGCATTGAGAACAACCTTCCAAATGTAATAAGAGAAAATGAATATGAAAAAGTTAAATTTTTCTTAGAAGAAAATGAACAACAACAACTTGACAGCATTTATTCAAAAGTTACAAAAGAAAATAATGATTATGAAGAATATAAGGAAGAATACCCTATCCTTGAAAAAGAAAATGTATATATTCTTAAAGATGATGCAAACAAAGATGTTATTGATTCATTAGATTTAGCAGTTGGGAAAAGTGAAATTATCGTAAGTTTTATTGATAACCCTGAAAATATGCAAAAACAAAATTTATTTGATATCGATACAAAAGAAGGTGACAATAAAACAGCTGATATGAGTTTAATGATGTCAAGTAATACCGATATGTTTTCTATAATAAAGAACATGCCAAAAGAAAATAGAGATGAATTTTTAAATAAAATAAACTCTCAACTTGACAACATTCCCGAAACAAGTATATCTCAAATTGCTTGTACTTATATAAAAGGTGAGTATCAACAAATAGGATTAAACCTTGAAGATGTTCAATCATCATATATTATCAATATTGGCGTTAAAATGCTTCTAATTGCTCTTGTATCTGCTGTTTGTGCTATTTTAGTAGGTTTCCTTGCATCAAGAACTGCAGCAGGAGTTGCAAGAACACTTCGAAAAGATGTTTTTGCAAAAGTAGAAAGTTTCTCTAATGTAGAATTTAATAAATTTGCGGTATCTTCTCTTATCACAAGAACCACAAACGATATTACACAAATTCAAATGCTTATAGTAATGGGACTTAGAATATTATGTTATGCTCCTATAATGGGAGTTATTGCAATAATGAAAGCTCTTAGCTCCAGTACATCAATGAGTTGGATAATTCTTCTTGCAGTAATAGTTATTTTAGGATTTATGATGATAGCTTTCAGCGTTGTACTTCCAAGATTTAAGAAAATACAAAAATTAACAGATAAATTAAACCTTGTTGCAAGAGAAAATTTATCAGGACTTATGGTTATAAGAGCCTTTGGAACAGAAGATTTTGAAGAAAAAAGATTTGATGAAACAAATAAAACTTTAACAAAAAATAACTTATTTGTTAATAGATTCATGATGTTCTTAATGCCATTTATGATGCTAGTTATGAACCTTGTACAACTTCTTATTGTTTGGGTTGGTGCAAACCAAATAGAAGCAAGTACTCTTCAAGTTGGAGATATGATGGCATTTATTCAATACGCAATGCAAATAATTATGGCGTTCTTAATGATTTCAATGATGTTTATCATGGTTCCAAGAGCTAGTGTTTCTGCTAACAGAATAAATGAAGTTTTACAAACACCTTTAGAACTAAAAGACCCTAAGGAAGAAAAACCTTTTGATGATAACAAAAAAGGAGTTGTTGAATTTAAAAACGTTTCTTTCGCTTATCCGGGTGCTAGTGAATATGTGCTTCACAATATAGACTTTACCGCTAATAAAGGTGAAACTACTGCTATTGTAGGTTCTACGGGAAGCGGTAAATCAACTCTTGTACAATTAATACCAAGACTTTTTGAAGCAAGTAAAGGTGAAATACTAGTTGACGGAGTAAACATAAAAGATATTAACCAAACACATTTAAGAGATAAAATAGGATACATTCCTCAAAAAGGAGTCTTATTTAAAGGAACAATAAGATCCAATCTTGAATATGGAAAAGAAAATGCAACAGATGAGGAATTATGGAAAGCTTGTGACATTGCGCAAGCAAGTAAATTTATAAAAGAAAAACCGGATGGTTTTGAAACGGAAATTGCATCAGGAGGAACCAACGTTTCAGGAGGTCAAAGACAAAGATTATCAATAGCAAGAGCAATTGTAAAAAATGCTGAAATATACATTTTTGATGATAGTTTCTCTGCCCTTGATTTCAAAACAGATAAAAATCTTCGTAGTGCAATAAATAAAGAATTATCAGATGCTACGATAATTATAGTTGCTCAAAGAATTAGCACAATTATGCATGCTGAGCAGATAATAGTACTTGACGATGGAGAAATCGTAGGAAAAGGCACACATAAAGAATTAATGCAAAATTGTGAAGTATATAAAGAAATAGCCTTATCTCAATTATCAGAAGAGGAGGTAAGAAACAATGGGTAATCATGGAAGAGGACCTATGAGAGGAATGCCTGCAATGAGAGGCGGAGAAAAAGCAAGAGATTTTAAAGGTACAATGAAAAAACTTCTCCATTATCTCGGGACAAAAAAATTACAAATATTTATTGTCTTTATATTTGCAGTAATTTCAACGGTATTTAATATAGTAGGACCTAAAATACTTGGAAAAGCAACTACAAAAGTATTTGACGGAGTAATGGGAAAAATTGCAGGAACAGCAACAGGAATTGACTTTATTTATATTGGCAAAATACTTATTATATTAGTATGTCTATATTTAATATCTGCCATATTCTCTTATTTACAAGCACATATAATGACAGGTGTTACAACTAATTTAACATACAACCTTAGAAAAGATATTTCTCATAAAATAAATACTCTACCTTTAAAATACTATGATACACAACAAACAGGTGAAGTTTTATCGAGAATAACAAACGATGTAGATACAATAAACCAAAACTTAAATCAAGGTGTTACACAAATAATAACAAGTATTACAACGGTAATTGGTATTTTAATAATGATGGCAAGCATAGATATCACAATGACTATTATTGCTTTACTCATCATTCCTATTTCTTCAATATTTATTATGACTGTAATACACTTCTCACAAAAATATTTTAGAAGTCAACAAGAATATCTTGGACACGTTAACGGACATATTGAAGAAATGTATTCAGGACACTCTATTGTAAAAGCATTTAACAGAGAAGAACAATCAATTAATGATTTTAATGAATATAACGATACTCTATATCATTCAGCTTGGAAATCACAATTTTTATCAGGAATGATGCAACCTATCATGAGTTTTATCAGTAACCTCGGATATGTAGCTATTTGTATTCTTGGTGGATATAGAGCAACAAAAGGATTTATAACAGTTGGTGATATACAAGCATTCATACAATATGTAAGAAACTTTACTCAACCTATAACACAACTTGCAAATGTTTCTAATATTCTTCAACAAACAGCAGCCGCTGCTGAAAGAGTTTTTGAATTCTTAGGAGAAGAAGATGAAAAAGAAACAACAAATGAACCTAAAGAAGTTAATCTAAATGATGTTAAAGGAAGCGTAGAATTTGACCATGTATATTTTGGATATGATGAAAATAAACCTATCATTAAAGATTTTTCTTCTAAAATAAAATCAGGACAAAAAATTGCAATAGTTGGACCTACAGGAGCTGGTAAAACTACAATAGTAAAATTATTAATGAGATTCTATGATATTAACAGCGGTTCAATAAAAGTTGACGGTGTAAATATAAATGAGTACAAACGTAGAGATTTAAGAAAAATGTTCGGTATGGTTTTACAAGATACATGGCTATACAATGATACAGTAATGAATAACATTAGATATGGTAACTTAAATGCAACTGATGAAGAAGTAGAACAAGCCGCAATTGCTACCCACGTTGACCATTTTATCAAAACAAATGTTGACGGATATCAAATGGTACTAAACGAAGAAGCAAGTAATATTTCAAGCGGGCAAAAACAGCTTTTAACAATTGCCAGAGCATTACTTGCAGACCCTAAAATTTTAATTTTAGATGAGGCAACAAGTTCCGTTGATACAAGAACAGAAAAATTAATTGTAAAAGCAATGGATACCTTAGTAAAAGGAAGAACAAGTTTTATAATTGCACATAGATTATCAACAATAAAAGATGCAGATTTAATACTTGTAATGAATGAAGGAAATATTATTGAACAAGGTACTCATAGTGAATTAATGGAAGAAAATGAATTTTACGCAAATCTTTACAATTCACAATTTGAAGAATAAAAAAGAGCTGAAAGGCTCTTTTTTTAATATTTTATTTGATTTTTGGGAAAATAAATATTAAGGAGGTTATTATGAAAATAAACAAAAAAGATTTAAACCCACCCGATACGGATTTCTTAAAAAATTCAAAAACCATTTCATCAACAGAATGTACGGGACTGATGCAAAATATACCTAAAAGTAATGATGAAGAAGAATCTTATGAAGATTTATATCAAACACAAACAAATATAGAAAAATAAAAAACGCAATAATATCTAAGTATTTTTACTTAGATATTATTGCGTTTTTTCAAAATCAGTATAATAAAATACTTCAATATCAAAATTGTCAGGCTCTAAAATGTCTTTTAACAAAAAATGAAAATCTTCATCAATCGCATATATAATCTTATAAAGATTATATATGTCATCTTTTGTCATATTTAAAACTCTCCCCCCATAATTTATTTTATTTAAAATTTTTTGGATCTTTATTTATATAACTACATATCTCAAGAAATTCATCTACATCCAAACTTTTTTTATTTCCATTAATACTCATTTTTACCTCATTATAATTTAAACCAGTTTCCCTGCATATTTGTTTAATATCAATATTATTATCCAGTATATATTTCGATAAATTTTTACTGGCATTATCGGTATTCCCTACTCCATCATCCAATTTCTTATCCATCATAATATTTTCTCCGTTTTGAAGAATTTTTATTTTATTATAATATTACATAAAAACTTTGTCAATAAATACTCTTCAAATCGAAGAATATTTATTGACAAAATATTGACAAAAAAGTGACTTTTATATATGATTGAAAACAAGGAGTTAACAATATGAGCAAGGAAGAAATCTCACTAAAATTAAAAGAACTTAGAAGAAAAAACAAGTTGACAATAGATGAAGTCAAACATCTTTTGGAAAAAAGAAATATAAATGTTGCAATAAAAACAATATACGGTTGGGAAAGTGGACAACGACTTCCAAACCCCGATATTTTTTTAAATCTATGCGACATATATAATGTTAATAATATCTTAGAAGAATTTGAAGTTGGAAACAGAAAAAAGAAAGTAAATAATAATTTAAAAATGATAGCTAGAGAAGATGGAATAAGCTATAACTCTCTTAGTAAATCCGAACTAAATAAACTAAAAGAAAATACTATTCTAATTACAAAAGATGAATAAAATAGATTTAAATAATTATAAAAATATACAGCATTTAGTTTGGTACATTTTAAGAGAAACAAAAACAAATAAACTTCCTGTTGACATTATTCATATATGTAGGGAATTAGACATAAAAATAAGATATTATGATAATAATAGTGAAATTGCAAAGACTTATAAAGATGGATTTTCATATATAACTGAAGATAATGAAAAAATAATCTTTTTTAATAAATCTGTAAATAATGACTGTAGGAATAGATTCACAATAGCTCACGAACTAGGTCATATTTTACTTGAACATAGTAAAGATAAAACTAAAACATACAACGAAATGGAAACCGAAGCAAACATGTTTGCCATAAGACTTTTAGCCCCTCTTTGTGTTTTAAAAGAAATGAATATATCTTCTCCTGAAGAATTATCACAACTATGTAATATTTCTAAAACCGCAGGAACATACAGATATGAAAGATTGCAAAAAGCATTAATAAAAAATAAATTCTATGTTAATCCAAAAGAAAAAAAGATTTTACAACAATTTAAAGACTATATAGAAAACAATTAAAATGGATATTTAAATATATCCTTTTTTTATTTGGGATTAACTCTTTTTAAAAATTTTATATTTAATTACAAAGAAAATTATTTTATAATAATTATAATAAATGAGGAGGATGTTATGAATTATAATTTATTTTTATCAGCATATAACTATGATGAATATTATGCTGAACAAATGCAACGTGCACAATATTATGGCAATGTTATGATTATATGTTTTATACTAGGGGGTATATTAATTACTTCAGGATTCATTTTTTCAAATAAGAACAGAAAAAAAAGTAATCCATATATTGGTAAAATACTTCTATATTTAGGTTTAATTTGTTTATTATATGGATTTATAAATATACTTGCAATTCCTATTATTGCATTTATTGTATATAAAATAGTTAAACTTACTCAAAGAAAAGAAGAAGATGAAGTAAGGGAAATTGTAAATAATATCAATAAGGAAATTAAAAACAATAATGTAAATAAAATAAAAGATGAATTTATTGTAAATAAGCAAAATAGAAATGATAAAGGCGAATTTATTGTAAATAAGCAATATAAAAATGATAAAAACTAATTTAAAATAAATTAAAAAAATCAAATAAACTTAATCAATTGCATTGTAATACACAATTAAAGAAATAAATTATTTTAATTAATATAAAAAAAGAGCAAATTTAAAAAATTTGCTCTTTTATAATTAATAAATAAAACTAAAATCACTTAATAATAAGCGTTTTCAGTGAATTTTCATATGGTGGAGATGGGGGGAATCGAACCCCCGTCCAAAACCAGCTAAATTAAACTTTCTCCGAGTGCAGTTTGTCTTAAAATTTAACCTAATACTATAAAACAAACAAAATTATATAAGGCGAGCCTTAATTAATACTATACATTGTCAAGACACCCAACATATAGGTCCCTGCGAAAGTGTGACAATCGTTATATTTCTTGCAGGTCAGAAATACACGACCGCGCTGCAACTAGGCAGCGAAAGATAATCTATTGTTATCGTTTATTTTTTAATTTGCTTATTTTAAAGATGTTAAGCTCATCTACTCGCTTATTTAACCTCACTAACCCTGTCGAAACCATTGCATCCCCGTTTATCTATAACTATTTTTAAGGTTTCTAGCTATATCACGTTTTGCATCTTTTTCTTTAAGACTTTCTCTTTTATCATAAAGCTTCTTACCTTTACAAACAGCGATATCCATTTTAACATAACTTTTACTAAAGTGCAAATTTAACGGGATTAAAGTATATCCATCTTTTGTAAGATAGTCCTTTATTTTCCTTATTTCCCTTTTATTTAAAAGCAGCCTTCGTTCCCTTAAAGGATCGACATTATTTCTGTTACCAAATTCATAAGGACTCACATGCATACCAATTATATATATTTCATTTCCTTTAGTAACATTTGCATAACTATCTTTTAAATTAACTTTACCGTTTCTTATTGATTTTACTTCCGTACCTTTAAGCTCAATGCCTGCTTCATATTTTTCTATAACAAAATATTCAAAATTTGCCTGTTTATTTCTGGCAATTATTTTTTTATCTTCTTTATTTTTATTTGCCCCCATATTCTACCTACATACCTATAATATTAAATAAAATTGCAAAATAATGTAATATTGTGCCTGCCAAAACAAATAAGTGCCAAATAGAATGCATATATTTATATTTAGTCAAACAATAAAATATTACACCAACAGTATACATCAATCCTCCTAAAATTAAAAGAACTAATGTTAAAAGTGAAACAGCTGCAACCAAAGGTTTAATTGCAAAAACAACAGCCCATCCCATAATTAAATATAAAACTAAAGATATTTTTTCAAATTTCTTTAAATTGATTGCATTTAAAACTATACCTACTATTGCACTTAACCATATAACAACAAATATATACCATCCAACACTTTCTCTTAATGTATATAAAGTAAAAGGTGTATAAGTACCGGCTATAAGTAAAAATATTGTACAATGGTCAAATACTCTAAAAATTTCTTTTACACGATGGTTCTGAAAAGAATGATATAAAGTAGATGCAAGATATAAAGAAAACATACTTATGCCGTAAATAATGCTTCCAATTACAGCCCACATATTAGCATACATTGCACTAAGAACGATTAAAACCGTACAGCCGGCAATGGCAAAAAACACGCCTACACCATGTGAAACAGAATTAAAAATTTCTTCCCCCAGTGTATATCTTTTTATAGTATCTTTTCTTTCTTCACTCATAAATTTTCCTCTTTTCAAATTAATTTTTTCTACTTGATAAATAAACTGCAAGATTTCTTAAGAAATCAGCACTTTCATCAAAATCCGAAAGACTTTCAAGAGCAATATTTAAAAGTTGTTCTACTTTTTCATATGATTTTTCTAACCCGTAAACATACGGATATGTCATTTTGTTTCTTTCCTCATCCATCCCAACATTTTTACCTAAAGTTTCACTATCAGATACTACATCTAATATATCATCAACAACTTGGAACATTAAACCTATAGAATCAGCATATTTCTTAAAAGATTCCATCTTTTCTTCATCTGCTCCTCCTATAATAGCTCCGCTTAATATGCAAGCTCTAAGAAGCGCACCTGTTTTATTATCATGAATAAAATTAAGAGTTTCTCCGTTTGGTTCTTTCCCTTCACTTATCATGTCCATAACCTGACCTGCAACCATTCCGTTTATACCTGCAGCATCAGCAATAACTTCCATTGCATCTACATATCTTGTTATATTTTTAGCCTTTTTACAATTTTTAATCATTGTTTCATATGCAAGATTTAATAGACTGTCTCCTGCAAGAAGAGCCATTGCCTCTCCGTATAAAACATGATTTGTCGGTTTTCCTCTTCTTAACTCATCATCATCCATACATGGTAAATCATCATGAATAAGAGAATATGTATGAATCATCTCTATTGCAGCCATTAAAGGATATGCTTCTTTTATATCTCCCCCAACAGCCTTACAAGATTCCATCAAAAGAATAGGTCTTATTCTTTTACCACCTACAAACAATGAATAATTAAAACTTTCAAATATTATTCCAGGTTTACCTTCTTTAACGGTATATTTATTTAATATATCTTCAACAAATAATTGTTTTTCTTTTAATTCTTTCTTTATATCCATGTTTAAGCCTCTTCAAAATTTTTTATAACAGCTTCACCGTCTTTTTCTGCTACAAATACTTTTACTTTCTTTTCTGCATCTAGAAGTTCTTCTTTTAACTCTTTTATTAAAATTCCGGCTTCATCATATAATTTAACACTATTATCAAGTGTAATCTTGGATTCTTCCATTAACTTACTTATTTCTTCAAGTCTTGATAATTTTTCTTCAAATGTTTTTTTATCACTCATTGTTTTCACCTTCAATACTGTTTATTGTAGAAATAAACTTACCGTCTTTCATCCTTATTTTTATAATATCGTTTATATTTGCTTCACTAACAGAAGTAATAACATTATTATCCTTTTCAACTATCGCAAAACCTCTATCTATAATACTTTCAACAGAAAGAGTTTTAATTAGTTTTTCTAAAGAATTTAATTTTTGTTTATTAAAACTAATTTTATTACCAAAAGACAAATCAATGGAATCTTTTAAATTATCAACATACTGTTCCATATTTTCAATATATGCATTTGGTCTTTTTATTACAGGTTTATTTATTACATTTTCTATTCTTTGTTTATAAGAATCAATTAAATTATTTAAACTGTTTGTAGTCTTTCTTTCATATTCATCAATTGTAAAAATAATATTATCCAACGGTTCACTTACAATTTCTCCTGCAACAGATGGTGTTGGAGCTCTAAAATCTGCGACAAAATCACATATAGTAAAATCAGTTTCATGTCCTACGGCAGAAACCACAGGAATTTTACTGTCATATACAGCTTGAGCAACTACTCTTTCATTAAAAGCCCAAAGTTCCTCAATACTTCCTCCACCTCTTCCTGTTATTATCACATCAGCAAGGTTAAGGCTATTTATATCGTATATCATTTGAGCAACGTCTTCTCCGCTTCCCTCACCTTGAACAAGTACAGGACAAACAATTATTTCAATATTCTTATTTCTTCTTTTTATAACGCTTATTATATCTCTTACGGCTGCACCCGTCTTGGATGTTACAACAGCTACTCTACTGATAAATCTAGGTATAGGCTTCTTAATGCTGTTATCAAAATATCCCTTTGCTTTTAACTCTTCAAGCAATTTATTATATTCTTCATATAATCTTCCTATACCCTTTTTTTTCATACTACGGACATATAATTGATAATTACCGTTCTTTTCAAAAACAGACACATTACCCTCTATTATAACTTTCATGCCATCTTTAGGCTCAAAATCCAGAGAATATGTGTCTGCTCGAAACATAACGCAATTTATTTTACCTTTATTATCTTTTATTGAAAAATATAAATGTCCGGAAGAATGTCTCTTATAATTTGAAACTTCCCCCTCTACTTTTAAATTAGACAATAATTCATCATAATCAAGTAAAGTCTTAATATATCTATTTACATCCGTGACGGTTAAAATTACATTATCTATCATTTTAATCCTCACTATACCCAAAACCATATCATCTGGTATTGGATACTATATTATAATATATTCATATACAAGTCAATAAATATTAACTAACTTTTTTATATACACTATTTAATAACCCGTTTACAAAACTTGCCTCTTTTTCATCTGAGTATGTATGAGCCAACCCAACAGCTTCATTTAAACCTACCAAAGCAGGAATATCATCATTATACATAATTTCAAAAACGCCAAGTCTCAAAACAGCTATTACATGATTTGAAAGTCTTTCAAACTTCCAACCTTTTAAATTTTCTTTTATTATTCCATCAATTTCATCAAGATTTTCTAATATACCTTTAATGGTCTTTTTTGCATACTCACCTTGAGTTCCTTTTAAACCATTATCTATAATCATTTGTTCATATCTTTCATTAAAATCATCATGGAAACTCATTTGAAAAATAATTTTATATACTAAATCTCTTGCTACGTCTCTTTTCAAAATTTAACCCCTTTAAAATATATTTAACATTCTAATCCTTCAATATATATATTAACTTGAATTACATTGTATCCTGTCATAGATTCAACAGATTGTTTAACTTTTTTCTTAACTTCATCTGTTAAATCAGGTATTATTGCTCCGTATTTTATAATTAAAGAAATATCAATAATAATTTTATTACCACTTATTATTGTTTTTACACCTTTTCCAACATTCTTTTTACCAAATATTTCTCCAATATCTATACCGCCATATAGACCGCTTATACCATCAACTTCTCTTGTAACAAGTCCTACTATTGAAGTTATCACATTATCACTTATATTTAACTCATCACCTTGTTCTAAGGTTTCTCTTAAAGTAATGTTTTCATCAATAATTTTGCTCATAATTGTACCTCCTTTTCGAGAAATAAACATATACATATTAGTAACTCAATTATAACATTATTTTATTTTATTTCAAATAATTAATGAAAATTTAAATATCCATAAAAATTGGTGTATTCAGAGGATTATATGAAAAATAAACAAGTATTATTCCAAGTAAAATAATGCTCATTATACTTATTAATTTTACTTTAACTTTATCATTTTGTTCATCAAGCAAAATTTTATAACTAAAACTTTGACTTATACCTACACAAATCAAAACTAAAATAAAATAAAAAATAGTATTCATTACACCAAACATATTTTTAAAAGTATAAAAAAACATTGGAATACTAAAAACAAGAATATATGTACTTATTGCTTTTGCAAGAAAAAAATTATCATTATACTGAATTTTACAAATCATTTCTATAATCATAAAAAACATATAAGAAAAATATACAACTTTCATTTGCTCCAACATACTATTATTTCCTGCACATATAAATTTAAAGAAATCAAACTCAGTAAGAAAATATAAATTTGATAATAAAAAAACAAATAAAGTAATAAAAATAATTCCAAATCGTTCAACTTTTATAAGTTTCATAACATTACCTCCCTTTTATACAAATAATATATAAAAAGATACATAAAAATAATGTCGTTTTAAAATAGAAATAAAACTTTATTATTGAAAATTTAATAATGTAGTATTAAAATAAAAACAACTTAGATCTGACAGGAGGGAAAATATGACTAACAAAAAAACATTAAATATTGTTCTTACTGGAGTAATGGCAGCGTTTATATATATTGCAACATATATAAATATAAGACTCCCAATTTCATTTACAGACGGCGGACTTATACATTTAGGAGGAGCAGTTCTTGTTATTGCAACTTTTCTTCTTATGCCTGTTGAAGCAGGACTTGCGGGAGCAATAGGTATGGGGCTTTTCGATTTATTAAGTCCTTATGCAGTATGGGCACCATTTACTTTCGTAATAAGACTTGTTCAAGGAATCGTTGTTTCTAAAATATTATTAAAAGGTGGAATTTCTAAAACAGTATTTGCAATGATAGCTTTTACCATAATAGGAATGGTCGGATATTATATGGCTGAAGCTTTTATTTATGGCAACTGGATTGCACCAATGGCGTCAATGCCAGGAGAATTTATTTCTGATATGGTAGCCGTTGTAATTGGCGTTCCTGTAGCAAAAATATTAATGAAATATAAAATAAGTTACAAATAAAAAAAGCACATATAATGTGCTTTTTTTATTTACATAATTATATAATATTAACTTTTATATTTTTAGTTAAATAATCCTTTAAAGAAATTTACTATTTTATCCCAAATACCAAGATCAGCAAATTGATTTGAAATATTTTTAAGTTCATCCATTACTCCGCTAAAATCAACATTTTCTAAACTTCTAACTAAATCAAGAAGTTGATCTAATTGTTCATCTGTAAGAGAAATGTTCATTCCGTCAGCAATATTTTTTATTTCTTCTTTTACTTGCTCATCATCCATATTTTTAAAATCATCTATAGATAATTTTAATTCATTTACAAGCTGAGAAGCATCTTCACTTCCAATATCATCAGATAATTCCCCTGTAGTAACAAGTTCTTCAGTAGCAGCTTCTTTTGCTTCTTCTGAAACTGTTTCGCCACTCATTTGTTCATATGCTTTATAAACTCCTGTTAATGCTGCAGTACCTGAAACTTCAAATGGCGCTGCAATAACAATTTTTGCATCTTTAATACCAACAGTTAAAAGTGCATTTTGATATATGTCTTCTGTTAGCCAGTTTATATTATGAAGTTCAATATCTAAACCAGCACCTTCATTTTGTGTTTCAATATAAATAGAAGATATACTGTTTGAACCTATTCTTGATGGATCAACATCCTCAAGATATTGTTTTTCATCATCATGAGTTACAGTAACTTCATCTACACTTCCTTCACTAACGCCAAAGTAATCATAAACTGTTTTTCTTTGGCTCTCATTTAAATCTCCTCCGATAGCAACCATCTGTTTACCAGATTCTATCGCGAAAACATTTGATAATGGTACCATTATCATCATAATTGATAAAACAATACTTAATATTTTTTTCATATTCTACTCCATTAAATTTTATTTCGATTTCAACATGATACCACAAGTTTCATGTTATTACCATGTTTTTAATAAAATTATAATAATTAAAATAATATAAAACTACTAAAATATTTTGGATGTAAAATATTTATTTTAAGTAAAAATTTAATTACCAGCTTATCTAGTATATTTCTCTAATGCATTTTTATAATACTCATAGGTATTATTATCAAAACAAACCATTATAACTTCTTCAATTGAATTGTTTTTCTTAAGAAAATTCAATATAGTCTTTATGGCAATGTCACTTGCTTCTTTTAATGGATAAGAATAAACACCAGTACTTATTGAAGGGAAAGCGATTGTCTTTATTTTATTTTCAACTGCAACTTTAAGAGAATTTTCATAAGCATTTTTAAGAAGTTCGCTTTCGTTGTTATTTCCTCCCCTATAAATTGGCCCAACAGTATGAATAACATATTTCGAAGGAAGATTATATCCTTTTGTTATCTTTGCCTCTCCTGTTCTACATCCATTAAGAGTCATACATTCTTCTAAAAGCTCCCTTCCTGCAGCTCTATGAATTGCACCGTCAACACCTCCCCCTCCAAGAAGAGAGGTGTTGGCAGCATTTACTATTGCGTCTGTTGTTTCTTTTGTAATATCCCCTATTTTAATGTTCAACTTTGACATTTTCTTCTCCGATTTCTTTAATATATTCATTTTCATATGCTTCTTTGGATTTGGCTTCATTTTCAAAAGATTTTATTCCTTTTTCTGCTTTTGTTTGAGATATCAAAGTACCCATTCCTCCAACACAACCTCCTGGACATCCCATTCCTTCAAGTAAATATCCGTCTCTCTTACCCATTTTCGCAAGAGTTAAAATCTTTTTACAACCGTTAAGTCCATCAGCTCTATCATTTGGCACTTCAAGTTCAGGATCAAATTTCTTAATTGCTCCTATAATAGCTTTGCTTACACCACCTGAATATCCATAACCTCTACCTGCTGCTGTTGCATCTTCCATATGTTCACCTTTTAAGTCACTTACTCTTATTCCTTTTGCTTCAAACATTCCATACACTTCTTCAAATGTTAATACATAATCTACATCGCTCTTTACGCTTCTTCTGTTAGCTTCCAATTTCTTTGCACTACAAGGTCCAATAAATACAATCTTTGAATCTGGATGCTTTTCTTTTATTATTCTTGCACATGCAACCATAGGTGTAAGAGCAGGTGAAACATAAGGAGCAATATCAGGATAATCTCTTTTTGCCATAACTGCCCATGAAGGACAACATGAAGTTGCAAGGAAAGGTTCTTTACCTGTTTTAACTTTTTCAATAAAATGCTTTGCTTCCGCAACAGCCCCCATATCAGCACCAAGAGCTACTTCAACAACATCATAAAAGCCTAGTTTAATTAGTGCTTCTTTTATTTTTTCGGGACTTGCATCACTTCCAAACTGTCCAACAAAAGCAGGAGCAATTTCTGCTATAACTTTTTTATTGTTTTGAATTGATTTTATTGTTTGATAAATCTCTGATTTATCACTTACTACACCAAAAGGACATGAAACAATACATTGCCCGCAAGAAACACATTTATCATAATCTATTTTTGCGTGACCTTCATTATCGCTTATATAAGCATTTACTCCACAAGCTGCTTTACAAGGTCTATCATATTTTACAATGGCATTATAAGGGCAGGCGGAAACACATTTACCACATCTAATACATTTATCTTTATTAATAACACTTTTACCATTTTCAAAATATATTGCATCAACAGGACAAACTTCACTACAAGGATGAGCATAACAGCCTCTACAATTATTTGTTACAAAAACTGTATTTTCTTCACACTTCATACAAGCATCAGTTACAACATTTACAAGAGGAAGATTTAATACGTTCTTTTCATTTTTTATATTCTCAATATCTTTTTCTTTATTATATGGATTACTTTCTGTTGTAGCATCAAGCCCAAAAGCAAGTCTTAATCTTTCCAAGATTAATAACGTTTCTCTATTTTTATCAGTTATTTTGTTATCTTCTTCCATGACAATTTTTTTTGCTAAATTTTCTAAATCAATATCTAAATTTTCATATGCTACTTTTGCAACTTCTTTAAAAACTTTTCTTCTAATATCAACGATAGGGGTAAATATTTCTTTCATTACATTTCTCCTTTTTTTCTTATTATAATTTATTTTTAACATTTATTACAAAATTAATAGAAAAAAATAAAAAAAAGAGATGAAATACATCTCTTTTAATTTTTAATAACCATAAGCGAAACCAGAACATTTTCTTCTTTTTTTTCTTTACCAAGTTTCATTTTTGTAAGATAAGTTTTGCTTCTTCTTTCATCTACCATAAAATATTCATTTACAACGCAAAGAACTTCTTTTTTTACCATTTCCAATTTGTCATTTGTTATATTCGTTCTTTCTTTCATTAGAATGTTTTGAAGTCTTTCTTTTGCTATATCTTTACTTTTATTTTCATCTGTTTTATACCTAAAAAAATCAAACATATCTCCTCCTAAAATCCAAGACTATGAACAAGCCTTTTTACCAAATTTTCTTTCTTTACAATATTTCTTATTGGTATTTCTTCCCCTGTTATTCTTCTTGCTATATCCATATACGCTTGTCCTGTTATTAAATCTTCTTTTCCCGCAACCGGCTCACCTCTATTTGAAGAAATAACAATTTCTTTTTCATCAGGAACAATTCCAATAAGTTCTATACCTAAAATATCCAAAATGTCATTTGTATCCATCATCTGACCTTTTTTCATCATATCTTCTTTTGCTCTATTAATTATTAATTTTGTATTTTCTATTCCATTTACATCAAGAAGGGATATTATTCTATCAGCATCTCTAACTGCAGAAACTTCGGGAGTGGTTACAACTATTGCATCTTTTGCACCGGCAACCGCATTTTGAAAACCTTGCTCTATTCCTGCAGGAGAATCAACTATTATGTAATCAAAAGTATTTTCAAGTTCTTTACAAATTTTTCTCATTTGAGTTGGTCTTATTGCAGTTTTATCCTTTGTTTGCGAAGCCGGAAGCAAGTATAATCCATCATAACGTTTATCTTTAATAAGCGCCTGTTTTAATCTACATCTGTTTTCAATTACATCAATAATAGTATAAACAATCCTGTTTTCAAGCCCCAATATTACATCTAAGTTTCTAAGTCCTATATCAGCATCTATAACAACAGTCTTTTTCCCCAGCTTACTTAAGGATACACCAATATTTGCAGTAGATGTAGTCTTTCCGACTCCTCCTTTTCCCGATGTAATAACCAAAGTTTTTCCCATTTTTATGTTCTTCCTCTTTTCGCTTTTTTTATAAATAATATCAATCTTATTTAAAATTTTTTGTCTTTATTTGTTAGTAAAATAAAAAAATCAATGTAACAAAAAATAATTATGAAAATATTATGAAAAAAGCAAATAAATTATATTTAAAACATTATTCAAAAAAAGATTTAATAAATTTAATTTTCAAATATAAAACTACATCAAAACTATAATAAAAGGCTTGCAATAAAACACATTTATTACTATAATAAAAACAATAGAATTTATATATCATAGTGTTAAAATAGAGGTGCAAATTTTATCAGTAATTTATTGGATATAGGTAAATATAAGTGAAAATAAATGAAAGGGAAATTTGCCGAGAATTGGCACTTTTTACCGGGTGTCTTTTCGGGCTTAATGTTAAGAGCATTAAGACTGTCATCGAGTTTGATGGAGTGCTATTCACTAATACTGATTTATTTACGTATTATGAGTCGCATTGTCGACTTTTATTTTTTATAACACTATAAAAAATATTTAGGAGGATTTTTATGGGAAAATACAATGTAGCTGTTGTTGGTGCAACAGGTGTTGTAGGACAAAAAATGATTGAAGTACTTGAAGAAAGCAAAATTGATGTTAATAACTTTTACCCTATGGCATCAATAAGATCAGCAGGAAAAAAAGTTAAATTTAACGGAAATGAATATACTGTTGAAGAATTAACAGAACATTCTTTTGACAAAGATATCGACTTTGCATTATTTTCAGCAGGCGGAGGAACAAGTTTAAAATATGCACCTATCGCAGCAAAAAACGGAGTTGTTGTAATTGATAACTCTTCAGCATGGAGAATGGATGATGAAGTACCTTTGGTTGTACCTGAAGTAAATCCAAAAGATGCTTTAAAAAACAAAGGGATAATCGCAAATCCAAACTGCTCAACTATCCAAGCAATGGTAGTTTTAAAACCTCTTCATGATGCGTATAAAATAAAAAGAGTAATTTATTCTACATATCAAGCAGTTGCAGGTTCTGGACTAAAAGGAATAAAAGATCTTGAAGAAGGAGTTAAAGGCGGTAAAAATGAATTTTACCCTGTTCAAATCGCATATAACTGTCTTCCTCATATTGATGAATTTACAGAAAACGGATATACAAAAGAAGAACTTAAAATGGTTAATGAAACACATAAAATTCTTGGTGACTACGATGTAAAAGTTACTGCAACAACAGTAAGAGTACCTGTTTTTGTAGGTCATAGCGAAAGCATCAACCTTGAATTTGAAAAACCTTTTGACCTTGAAGAGGCAAGAGAATTATTAAGAAAAGCTCCTGGCGTAATAGTAAAAGACGATATTTCAGTTCCAGAATACCCTACTGTACTTGATGCAGCAGGCGGAGATGAAGTTTACGTTGGAAGAATAAGAAGAGACTTTTCTGTTGAAAGCGGAATGAACTTATGGTGTGTAGGTGATAACATAAGAAAAGGTGCTGCATCTAATACAGTTCAAATCGCTGAATATTTAATTAAAGAAGATTTCTTTGGAAAGGAAAATAATTAATATGTCTATTTTTAAAGGTGTAAGTACTGCTTTAGTTACTCCATTTGATGAAAATAATAAAGTAAACTATAACGTACTTGAAGAACTTATTAACTCACAAATAGAAAATGGGATTAACGGTCTTGTAATTTGTGGCACAACAGGAGAATCTCCAACAGTTACCGATGAAGAAAAAGATCAAATTTTCAAAGTTTCAAATGAAGTTATAAACGGTAGAGTTCCTTTTATTGCAGGAACAGGAACAAACAATACAGAACATGTTCTTCATTTAACAGAAATGGCAGCAAAAAGAGGTGCTGATGCGGTTTTAATCAATAACCCTTATTACAATAAATCAAGTGATGAAGGAATTTATAAAAGTTATGAATATATAAGTGACAGAGTAGATGTACCTATTATTGTTTATAACGTTCCATCAAGAACAGGTAAAAATATATCTGCATCACTTGCTATTGAACTTACTAAAATAAAAAACGTAAAAGGTTTTAAAGAAGCAAGTGGAGACTTATCTCAAGTTGCAAGAATAATGAAAGATTTACCTGAAGATGTAGAATTATATTCAGGAAATGACGACCAAATCATGCCTGTTTTATCTCTTGGAGGAGATGGTGTAATTTCAACATGTTCAAACATTATTCCTAAAGAATGTGTAGCATTAACAGATGCATTCTTTAATGGAGATATAAAAACAGCAATTCAAAAACAACTTGATATCTTACCAATGTGCGATGCACTATTCTGTGAATGTAATCCAATCCCTGTAAAAACTGCCATGAAAATAATGGGACTTAATACAGGTGATATGAGACTTCCTTTAACAGAGCTAACAGGAAGTAAAAGAGATTTATTAGAAAAAACATTGAAAGAATATTCTTTAATCTAAGAGGCTAAATATGATAAAAGTTATGATAAGCGGCTTTAACGGAGCCATGGGACAAAATGTAAAAAACATAGTCGAAGGATATGAAGATATGCAAATCGTATGCGGATTTGATAAAAACATAAAAGGAAATGAAGAATATCCTATATATGATTCCTTTGATAAAATAAAAGAAGATATAGATATTGTAATAGATTTCTCTCATTTTAGTCTTGTTGACAGTTTAATAGACTTTTGTGTAAAAAACAATATTGCACTTGTATGTGCTACAACAGGTCTTGATGAAGATACAAACAAACATTTAGATGAAGCAAGCAAAACTATACCTGTATTTAAAACAGGAAACTTCTCTTATGGCATAAGTGTTGTAAGCAAAATGCTTGAACTTGGCGCTAAACTTCTTTGTGAAGATTTTGATACTGAAATAATAGAAAAACATCACAACAGAAAAGTAGATGCTCCAAGTGGAACAGCTTATATGCTTGCAGATGTAATAAAAGAAAATTCAAATAAAGAACTTGAATACAAATTTTCAAGATATGGTAAAGATGTTAAAAGAGAAAAAAGCGATCTTACAATACATGCTGTAAGAGGTGGTACTATTGTAGGAGAACATGAAGTAATCTTCGCAGGAGAAGATGAAATAATAGAAGTAAAACATACAGCATTATCAAGAAAAGTATTTGCAGTGGGAGCAGTTAAAGCAGGCAGATACATATATGATAAAGGAAATGGATATTTCCAAATGAATGATATAATTTAAGGAGAAAATAATGGATAACGCTAAATTAAAAGAACAATTTGACTTAACAAACCCTTATGAAATCGCTAAATACATTAAGGCTGCACAAAAAAGTACACCTATAAAACTTTATGTTAAAGGTGATTTAGTAGAAAATATGCTTGAAGGACTTGAATATTACGGAACACAAGGTTCTTATATTGTATTTGGAGAAAAAGAAGAAGTATTTGACTTTATTGACAGCAACAAAGATAGAATAACAAGCTATAGAATGGAATATGATAGAAGAAATTCAGCTATTCCTATGATGGATACAAATGAAGTTGAAGCAAGAATTGAACCAGGTGCAAACATCAGAGAAGGTGTACAAATTGGTAAAAATGCCGTTATAATGATGGGTGCTACAATAAACATCGGAGCTGTTATCGGCGAAGAATCTATGATTGATATGAATGCAGTTCTTGGTGCAAGAGCAACAGTAGGTAAAAGAAGCCACATTGGTGCTGGAGCAGTTCTAGCAGGAGTTTTAGAACCACCATCAGCAACACCTGTTATCGTTGGAGATGATTGTATGATAGGCGGAAACGTTGTAGTTTTAGAAGGTGTTAAAATTGGAAACGGAAGTGTCGTTGCAGCAGGAAGTGTTGTAACAGAAGATGTTCCTGAAGGCGTTGTAGTTGCAGGTGCACCTGCTAAAATCGTAAAACAAAAAGACGATAAAACAGAAGAAAAAACAGAACTTCTTGATGATCTTAGAGGTTAATAACTTAAAAATATAAGACGGATTTAATTCCGTCTTTTTTATTATCATCAGTTATATAAAACAAAAAAAGACCACATAATTGTGGTCTTTTAAAATTATAATCTAAACTATTTAAGTTCGATTTGTCCGCCAACTTCTTCGATTTTAGCTTTGATTTCTTCAGCTTCTTCTTTGCTAGCGCCTTCTTTGATAGCTTTTGGAGCGTTATCAACGATTTCTTTAGCTTCTTTAAGTCCTAAACCTGTTACTTCTCTAACAGCTTTAACAACTTTAAGTTTAGAATCACCAGCAGCTGTTAAGATTACATCAAATTCTGTTTGTTCTGCAGCACCACCAGCAGCACCAGCATCACCAGCAACTACTACTTGTGCAGCAGCAGCACTTACACCAAATTCTTCTTCTAAAGCACTAACTAATTCAGATAGTTCTAAAACTGACATAGATTTTACTTCTTCAATAATTTTATCAAATTTTTCACTCATTTTAATTTTCTCCTATTTATTTTTCTTATTTCTTTAGCTAGACAAAACTAAGCGCTTGCTTGTTCGTCTTCTTCCATTTTTTCTTTGATAGCATTGATAACACATGCAAAGTTTGAAATTGGAGCTTGTAAGCTTCCAAGCATTTTTGCAAGTAATGCTTCTCTTGATGGTAATGTTGCGATTTTTTGTAATTCTTCTAATTTAGCTACACTACCTTCGATCACACCGCCTTTAATTGTTAAGCATTCTAAAGCATTGTCTTTAGCAAATTCGCTAACAACTTTTGCTGGTGCAACAACATCTTCGTCACAAAAAGCAACTGCTGTACTTCCTTTTAATACGTCAACAAGTTCATCATATCCACATTCTTTTGCAGCAAATCTAAGGAATGTATTTTTGTAAATTTTGTAATCTACGTTTAATTCTCTTGCTTTTGCTCTGAATGCAGTATCTTGTTCAACATTAATACCTTTATAATCTACTAAAACGAAAGCTTCTGCATTTTTCATTTTTTCAACTATTTCGGCAACAATGGCTTTTTTGCTTTCTAAAATAGCTTCTGATGACACGACATTTCCTCCTATTCATAAAAAATACTCTTTCCGCAAGTTAAGAAAGAGTATTTGATAACTCCACTTCTTAACCTCGGCAGGATTGTTACGGATTATATCCCCCTGCTGTCTGCGGTATATATTAAAAGGTTAAAACCCTTTAATTATCGTGAATAATTAATATTCAATTTTTAGCTAATATATTATACTATATTAATTAGAATTTTGCAACAGAAAGTTTTACTCCAGGAGACATTGTGCTTGATAAAGTAACACTTCTGAAATATTGTCCTTTTGCTGCAGCAGGTTTTGCTTTCTTGATAGCATCGATTAAAACATTGAAGTTTTCTTCGATTTGTTCTTCACCAAAGCTTGCTTTACCAATAGCAACGTGAATAATGTTTGATTTATCAAGTCTGTATTCAACTTTACCTGCTTTAATTTCATTTACAGCTTTATCAACATCAAATGTAACAGTTCCAGATTTTGGGTTAGGCATTAAACCTTTAGGTCCAAGAACTCTACCTAATCTACCAACAACACCCATCATATCAGGTGTAGCTACAACTGCATCAAATTCGAACCAGCCTTCTTTTTGAATTTTGTCCAAATATTCTTCTGCTCCAACATAATCAGCACCAGCAGCTTTAGCAGCTTCAGCTTTTTCACCTTTAGCAAATACTAAAACTCTAACTGTTTTTCCTGTTCCGTGAGGAAGAACAATAGCACCACGAACTTGTTGGTCAGCATGTCTTGAGTCAACACCAAGTTTAACATGAAGTTCAATTGTTTCATCAAATTTAGCTGTTGCCATTTTTTTAACTAATGCTACAGCTTCATTTACATCATATAATTTACCTTGTTCAATCATTTCTTTTTTTGCAAGATAATTTTTACCTTTTTTCATTAATATATATCCTCCTGTGTGGTTACAATTTAAATACTTATTTACCTCTCCCACATATATACGAGATAAATAACCAGTTATTATTCTTCTACAGTAATACCCATACTTCTTGCTGTACCTTCGATCATGCTCATAGCAGTATCGATATTAGCAGCATTTAAGTCAGGCATTTTCATTTCAGCAATTTCTTTAATTTGATCTTTAGTAATTTTACCTACTTTGTTTTTGTTAGGTTCTCCACTACCTTTTTGTAGGTTGATAGCTCTTTTAATTAATACTGGAGCTGGTGGAGTTTTTGTAATAAATGTATATGAACGGTCTTGATATACACTGATTACAACCGGAATTATAAGACCGGCTTGTGATTCTGTTTTTGCGTTAAATGCTTTACAAAAGTCCATGATATTTACACCATGTTGACCAAGTGCAGGACCAACTGGTGGTGCTGGTGTAGCTTTTCCAGCAGGAATTTGTAATTTTATCATTCCAACAATTTTCTTTGCCATTTTTTATTCTCCTACTTTTCTTTCAATTAAAATTTTCTTACTTGTTCAAAATCCAATTCAACAGGTGTTTCTCTGCCAAACATAGATATATTAACTTTTAATTTTGCTTTATCGATATTTACTTCTTCGATAATACCGGTATAATTTTCAAAAGGTCCGGATAAAACTTCAATTTCATCTCCAACCTTAAGGTCTGTCGTCACTGTTTCTTTTTCAATTATGCCAAGATTTCTAAGTTCTTCTTCCGTTAAAGGTACTGGTTTTGACGCTGGTCCAACAAATCCTGTTACACCTCTGGTATTTCTTACGATATACCAAGCATCATCAGTCATGTACATTTTTACCAAAACATATCCGGGAAATACTTTCTTTTCAACAACTTTTCTTTCTCCGTTTTTTGTTTCTTCAACTTTATGCATAGGCACTACAACTTCTTCAATAACATCAGACATATTCCTACGAATAACTGCGGCTTCGATATTTTCTTTAACCTTGTTTTCGTATCCTGAATAAGTATGTGCTACATACCAAAGTGCTTTAGTGCTATCACTTTCAATTTGTTTAACATTTTCACTCATAATTTTTACCTACTACAAAAGACCTCTTAATAATCCTAAAACAGTATCTAAACCCCAAATAAATATTGTAAGTATTCCGCAAATAACAATTACAACAATTGTTTGCTTTATAAGTTCATCTTTAGTTGGCCATGTAACTTTTTTTAGTTCTACACTAACCCCTCTAAAAAATTCAGAGATACCTTTTATCCATCTTAAAAGAAAAAATTCTTTTTTCTTTGTGGCTTTAGCATTTTTCTTACTGTTTGCCATAACCATACTCCTTATTTTGTTTCCTTATGATTAGTATGTTTCTTGCAAAATCTACAATACTTTTTAAGTTCTAATCTCTCTTTTGGATTGTCTTTATTTTTCATTGTATTATAGTTTCTTTGTTTACACTCTTCACATGCAAGTGTTACTTTTACTCTCATTATTTACAACCTCCGCTGTATTACTTGGTGAAGCTTTATATCTACAGGACTTAATATAAAACTTCGATACAAATCACTCTCTATAATGGAGTCCACATCATTATCAAGAATAAATTTGCAACATTAAAAAAAGGCTTTTTTGCCTTTAGCAATCATAAGTATACCATAATAAGAAGAAAAATCAAGAGAAATAAAGGTTTTTTTTACTTTTTTTATACATAAATGAACAAAAAACTTTTGTAATTAAAAAATTACAAAAGTTAAAAATTTTAATTTATAAAAATAGGATCAACATGCACCATACAATGCTTTACTCCCTCAAATTCTTTTTCAATTGCTTCATGAACATTCATTGCTATTGCATGCCCGTCATATACTGATAACTTTCCGTCTACATAAATTATAATATCAACATATTTTTTACTTCCGAAAAGTCTCGTTTTTATATCCTTTATTGAATAAACCCCATCAATATTTTTTATAACTTCAACCATATCCTTAACAATATCTTCATCACAAGACTTATCTACCACTTTATCTACACAATCCTTACCTATTTCATAAGCAGCTTGAAAAATCATTAAACAAATTAAAATACATGCAATAGGGTCAAGTATTGTAAACCCTAACCTTGCTCCCAAAATACCGACAAAACTACCTATTGAGGATAAAGCATCAGACCTATGATGCCAAGCATCTGCTTTAAGTGCAGTAGAGCCTGTTTTTTCTCCTGCTCGCATTGTAACTCTAAACATCATTTCTTTTACAACCACAGATAAAACTGCTATATATAAAGCTATGCTTGAAGGAACGGCTATTGTACTGTGATTAATAATTTTTATTATTCCGTCATACCCAATACCAAAACCTATGACTGCTAGAAATGCCGATAAATACATCCCAACCACACATTCTATTCTTTCGTGTCCATATCTATGTTCAGTGTCTGATTCTTTACTTGAGGCATTTATCCCAATCATAACAGCAACAGTACTAAACACATCAGAAAGAGAGTGTATACCGTCAGAAATAAGGGCAGATGATTTCCCAAAGAATCCAACTGCAACCTTGATTATAGATAAAAATATATTTACTATCATACTCCAAAGAGATACCTTCATTGCAAGTTGCTTATCCGTTAAATTGTTTTTCATGATGATAACCTCCAAATAAAAAATATATCCATGAAACCCACAGATATATCAAACTGTTGCATAAAGCCCGGCACTACGCCTGTTAAATAGGATATTAATTTATTAGTCGAATTTTACTACATATTTTATTATATGTCAATATTACTTTTTTTGTAATAAAAAAAGATTGTCCGAAAACAATCTTTTTTATTTTTAATTAATTTTATTCATTAAAAGGTTTCAAAACTACTTTTATTGCTTCCCCTGTTTTAATTGCTTTAATACCTTCTTTAATATCTTTTAAAGGCATAATATGAGTTACAAATTGTGTAGCATCAATTTTCTTATTAACGATTAATTCAACAGCTTTTGCAAATACTTCTGGAGCATAAGCAAATCCGCCTACTACATTAAGTTCTTTATAATGAATTAAGTTACTGTCGAAAAGAACTTTACAATTATCTTTTGGAAGACCTCCAAATAGAACTACAGTACCTCTTGGTTTAACAAGATGAGTTGCTTGTTCTTGAGCAGATCCAACAGGGCATGCAACGATAACAACATCAGCTCCGTGACCGTCTGTTTCTCTCATTACGCAATCTTCCAAAGTTTCTTTATTTGGATTATTAAATACATCCGTAGTTTTAAATCTATGAGCCATTTCAAGTCTTGATTCATTTGGTTCAGAAATAATTACTTTTCTTGCTCCTCTTGCTTTTGCAATAGCACTATGTAGATTTCCAAGAGGACCGGCGCCCATAATTACAACATCGTCCCCTTCTTTTACTCTTGCAAATTCTTGTACAGAATAAACACTTGATGTTGTTTCTGCAAGAGGAATTAAATCAACATTAAAATCACTAGGTATTTTAACTATTGTATCATCAGTACAACATTCTTCTGGTAAAGCTGTATATTGTGCATATCCTCCAGGTAAATTTGTACCAAGTGTTATTTTATTTTCACAATGATTTTTTAGTCCATGTGTACAGAAATAACAAGTACCACATAATCCAACAAGTGGATTAATAACAATTTTTTCTCCAACAGGATAATTTTCGTTATCACTTTCACAAATAACTCCTGCTGCCTCATGTCCTAAAATATAAGGAGGTGTAACCGCAAAGTGTCCTGAACTAAAAGTTCTAACATCAGAACCACAAAGTCCTACTGCTTCAACTTTTATTAAAACTCCTCCTTTTGGACATTTCGGTGTTTCAACTTCTTCTAGGCCAAAATCTTCCGGACCTCTAAATACAACTGCTTTCATAATTAAAATCTCCTTTAAAAATTCATAACGATGTATTTACAATTATATTATAAAACATTATTATCTTTTTTTCAATAATATATTTGAATATTTTTACTAAATAAAGCATAAAAACCTTTTAAATAAATAAAGATAATGATAAAATAAAACATAAGGAGGTTATCTTTATGAATAATATAAATACTATAAAAGAATTATTAAAAAGAGAAGTCGATGCAGTTAACAATTTAGAAAAAAGTTTAAATTTTGAAATAGTTGAAAAAGCAAGTAATAAAATTGCAAATTGTAAGGGGAATATCATATTTGCAGGATGCGGATCTTCCAGTACAGCAGCATTTAGGGCAGCAAATATATATAATTTTTTATATATTCCTTCAATTGCAATAAACGTAATGAATGGACTTCACGGAGAATATGGAGTAATAAGAGAGAATGATATATTTGTACCTATTTCCAAAAGCGGCAATACAAAAGAACTTATGCATTCCATTCCAATAGCTAAAAAACTTGGAGCATATATAATAGCAATAACAGAAAACAAGGATTCTTATTTAGCTAAAAATTCAGATATTTGCATAACTTTTGATTCTTTAAAAGAACTTGACGACAAAGAAATGGTTGCAACATCATCAACTACCTGCACAAGCATAGTTCTTGATATAATAGGTGCAACTGTTATGAAAATAAATAATATAACAGATAAAGATTTTAAATTAATCCATCCTTACGGAGCCGTTGGAGAAATGCTAAAAGACAAATAAAAAAAGAGAGCAAAGCTCTCTTTTTTATAATCCTAAAATTTCATTAATTAATTGATTTACAATACCAGGATTAGCTTTTCCTTTTGTTTGTCTCATAACTTGACCAACCACAAAACCTGCAGCTTTTTTCTTTCCACCTTTCAAGTCTTCAACAACTTGAGGATTATCATTTAGAATTTTTTCAACGATAACTTTGATTTCTCCTGTATCGTTCATTTGTTTTAAGCCTTTTTCTTCAACTATTACTTCAGCATCTTTACCGCTTTCAAACATTTCATTTAAAACTTTTTTAGCAGTAGATAAGTTTATATCTCCTTTATCAACAAGGTTTATAAGTTTAGCAAGATTTGCCGGAGTAAATTTAATATCAACAAATTCTAATTCATTGCTATTTAAGTATGCTGAAATATCTCCCATTAAGAAGTTTGCAACAGATTTAATGTTTTTAGTATCCTTTATTGCTTCTTCAAAGAAATTACTTATTTCACTTGAACCTGCTAAGAAGTTTGCATCATATTCACTTAAAGAATATTCTTCCATAAATCTTTCTTTCTTTGCTTGAGGAAGTTCAGGCATTTGAGCTTTATATTCTGCAATTTCTTCATCTGTTAAAATAATAGGAACTAAGTCAGGGTCAGGGAAATAACGATAATCATGAGCATCTTCTTTGCTTCTCATAGAGAATGATTTTCCTTTTTCATCATCCCATTTCCTTGTTTCTTGTACTATTTCTTCACCTTTTTCAACGGCTCTAACTTGTCTTTTATATTCATATTCTATAGCTCTTTTTAATGATCTAAAAGAGTTAAGATTTTTCATTTCTGTTCTTGTACCAAACTCACTTGAACCTTCTGGCATAACAGATAAGTTTACATCAAAACGAAGAGAACCTTCTTGCATTTTACAGTCAGAAACTCCTACAGTTAAAAGATTGTTTCTTACTGTTTCAGCAAATAATAACGCTTCTTCCGCCGTTCTGATATCAGGTTCTGTTACAATTTCAATTAAAGGAACCCCACATCTATTATTATCAAGCAATGTTTGATAATCTTCATGAATAAGCTTTCCGGCATCTTCTTCAATATGAATTCTTGTTATATTTATTCTTTTCTTTTCTCCGCTTTCCTTAGTTATATCAAGATATCCTCCAAGACAAATAGGTTCATCATATTGAGATATTTGATATGCTTTTGGAAGGTCAGGATAAAAGTAATTTTTTCTATCTAATTTTGAAAAGTTTTGAATATTACAGTTTAAAGATAAACCTGCTTTTACAGCATATTCAACAACCTTTTTATTAAGTACGGGAAGAGTTCCAGGCATCCCCATACATCTTTCACATACATGAGCATTTTCTTCGGCACCAAATTCTGTTGGGCAAGAACAGAAAATTTTACTTTTTGTACCTAATTCACAATGAATTTCAAGCCCTATTACCATAGTATAATTTTTCATTTCTTACCTCCTATAAACTTGGTTTATTTTTATGAAAATCAGTTACTTGTTGATAATTATATCCGGCTTTTATAATATTACCTTCTCCAAATGCTTTTGATGCAATTTGAAGTCCTATTGGCATACCATTTTTCGAAAATCCACATGGAATACTTGCAGCAGGTATTCCTGCAAGATTAGCAGTAACCGTAAATATATCATCAAGATACATCTTTGTTTGATCAGTACTTTTTTCACCTATTTTAAATGCTTCGCTTGTTGTTGTAGGAGTAAGAACTATATCACATTGTTTAAATATTTCATCATATTGTTCTTTAATAATTCTTCTAACTTTTAAAGCCTTATTATAATACATATCATAATATCCGGCAGAAAGAGCATATGTTCCAAGAAGAATTCTTTTTTTAACTTCTTCACCAAAACCTTTTGTTCTTGAATTTATTATAATATCTTCAAGTGTTTCCCCTTCTTCTCTAACTCCGTATCTTATTCCGTCAAATCTTGAAAGATTTGAAGATGCTTCAGAAGAAGAAATTAAATAATATACAGGAATTGCATAATCAAAACAGTCAAAAGAAATATCCACTATTTCTGCACCCATTTCTTTAAATGTTTCAATTGCATTTTTTATATTATCACAAACATCTTTATCAATTTTACTTTCATCTAAAAGACTATAATCAACGCCCACTTTCATTCCTTTTATATCATCAGTTAAGAATGAAGTATAATCAGGAACATCAACTTTCATGCTTGTAGAATCATTTTCATCATACCCTGCAATTACATTAAGCACACTTGCTACATCTTTCATATCTTTACCAAAAGGTCCTATTTGATCAAGAGAAGAAGCAAAAGCAACAAGTCCATATCTTGAAACTCTACCATAAGTAGGTTTTAAACCTGTTACCCCACAAAAAGCAGCAGGAGTTCTTATTGACCCACCTGTATCAGACCCAAGAGTAAAAGCAGCTTGTGATGCACTTACGCTAACAGCACTTGCACCAGAAGATCCACCAGGAACTCTTGATGTATCCCAAGGATTTTTTACTGTGTGATAAGCAGAGTTTTCATTTGATGAACCCATTGCAAATTCATCCATATCAACTTTACCAAGAAGTAATGCACCACTGTTTTGAAGCTTTTTATATACAGTAGCACTATAAGGAGGCACAAAGTTTTCAAGTAACTTAGACGAACAAGTAGTTCTTACATCTTTTGTACACATATTATCTTTAAGGGCATAAGGTATCCCATCAAGAAAACTTAAAGGCTCTCCTTTTAAAATTCTTTCTTCGCTTTTTTCTGCATCTTTTTTAGCAACCTCAAATGTTTTAGTTAAAAAAGCATTTAATTTATCATCAGTATCTTCTATTCTTTTTATATAACTATCAAGAACTTCTTTTACACTGACTTCTTTTTTATCTAGCATATCTCTTAATTGATATACGGTTTTTTCATATAAAGCCATGTTTCTTCCTCCATGTTTTATTTACACATTTTTCTTAATATTTTAACAATTCCATTAATTGTTTTATTATACATTTTTTTCCTGCTTTTTGCAATGTTAATCCCCTATAAATACCCAATATGAAATAAAAAAAGAGGCATACGCCTCTTTTAACCTCTGTTATTTTATTTATTCATTATCTTCTTTAGATTCTTCATCTTTTTCTTCTGTAACTTCTTCATCTGTAGATTCGCTGTCTTCAGTTGATTCTTCATTATTTTCTACAACATCTTCTTGTTCATCAACTTTATCTACAGCTTCTTCTTCCTCTACAACATCTTCTTTTGACTCTTCTTGTTCTTCTATATTTTCTGAAACTTCGCTATCTTCTTTTTTGTCAGATGTATCAACTTCTTCAACAGTTTCTTCTTCAACAACTGATTCATAAACAATATTTCCTTCTGAATTTTGTTCTTCAGTTTCTTCTATTTTAACTGTTTGTGAATTATTTTCTAAAATTCTATATACTCCCAAAAGAACAAAACCTATACCACCTATAGTACATAATGGTTCAATTACATATGGAAGGAATTGTGCAGGGAATAAATATTTTAATACTTCGCCCATTTCAAATCCTTGAGAAGTATATGATGATACGGTAGAAATAAAAGAATATATTCCCATAATTGCATCAAAAATTGCAACTACAAAAAATATAACAGAGAAAATTTTAAAAATACTATTTTTGTTTTGTCTTTCCTTCATAAATAAACTCTCTTTCTATAATAATTTCATAAACATCAATATTGTATCAATATTTCATGTAGAAAAAAAGAGTAAATAAAAAAAACACAAAACTTTCATAAATTATTCACCGCATATTATTAAAATTATTAAATTATTTATATAAAAAAATCATTTACTTATAAAGTATAACTTAATTAATCATTTTCTACATATTTTTTATTTCATTTTCTATATTTCTCCAAATATCTTCCATATAAGAATTTTTTTAAATATTCTTATCTTGTTATTTCATCCTTGCCATATAAAATTTCTAAATAATCACCTATTAAATCAAGCTTATCTTCTAAATCTTTTATATCATCTTTTAATTTAGCATATTCATTTTTATCAGTTACATTAAATTTATTTTTTTATTTTTCTATTTCATTCTTTAAAATATCAATTTGATTTATATTTTCCATTCTTTCTTTGTCGTTATAACTTTTTATTAAAAAATACTATTATTCATATCGTTATTGATATTTAATAAAGCTAATGAACAAATAAACAAACAAATTAAATAAAATACTTTTTTAACTTCGTTTAATCTCATTAAATATTTTTAGCAAAAATGATATTTTTATTCAAAAAAAGAGAGGTTTCCCTCTCTTAATTAATCGTCTACACCAAAAATAAGTTCAATTTTATCTTCATAATTATCTAACTTATTATCCATAATATCAAGTTTCTTTTCAAAATTTCGATAATCACTTTGACTTAAAGAACCACTTTTATACATCATTTCCAAATCATCATCCAAAATATCGATTTTATTTTCAACTTCTTTTATTTTAGAAGAAATATTTGAATATTCATCAATATTTTTTTGTCTGCTGCTTCCTGCTTTTGCATTGTTAACAACACTGTCTAATTCATTTACTTCATTTTCATAAGAAGAAATAGTTTTATTTATTTCATCCAAATCTACACTAGATTTTGTATTACTACTTCCTTCATTATTTGTTGTAGAATTTGAAACTGATGAATTAGAATTTTGAGCATCATTTCCTAAGTTTATATTTATACTGCATCCTGCAAATAATGCCAAAGAAACACTCATTACTAAAACCAATAAACCCCTTTTTTTCATTTTACCCCTCCTTAATTTTAATAAAGTGGAAATCTGTCAGTTAAGTTTTTTACTCCTTCTCTGATATAATCAGCTTTATTATCAAAATCAGTAGCTGCTAAATAAATAAATTCTGCTATTTCCTTCATCTCATTTTCTTTAAATCCTCTTGATGTAACAGCAGGTGTACCTATTCTAACACCACTTGTAACAAAAGGACTTTCAGGATCATTAGGAATTGTATTTTTATTAACAGTTATATAAACATCGTCAAGTCTATTTTGAAGTTCTTTACCTGTAACATTAACCTTTCTTAAATCAGCAAGCATTAAATGATTATCTGTTCCTCCAGAAACCAAATCAATACCTCTATTCATAAGTTCGTCAGCTAAAACAGATGCATTTTTTACCACTTGTTTTGCATATTCTTTAAATTCTGGTTTTAAAGCTTCTCCAAAACAAATAGCTTTTGAAGCTATTACATGCATCAATGGACCACCTTGAGTACCTGGGAAAATTGCCTTATTTAGTTTTTTAATAAGTTCATCGTCATTTGTTAAAATAACACCGCCTCTTGGACCTCTTAATGTCTTATGTGTAGTTGTTGTTACTACATGAGCATATTCTACAGGATTCATGTGACATCCACCTGCAACAAGTCCTGCAATATGAGCCATATCTACAAATAAATAAGCTCCTACTTCATCAGCTATTTCTCTAAACAAATCAAATCTAATTTCTCTTGGGTAAGCACTTGCACCTGCAATAATCATTTTAGGTTTTACTTTTTTTGCAATGTCCCTTACTTCGTCATAATCAATCATATGAGTTTCGTCATTTACTCCATATGAAACCATATTATAAAGAAGACCTGATTGATTAACAGGTGAACCATGAGTTAAATGTCCACCATTATCAAGACTCATACCCATAACAGTATCACCAACATTACATAAAGCTTGATAAACTGCCATATTAGCTTGAGCTCCTGAATGAGGTTGAACATTTGCATATTTTGCACCAAAAAGCTTACATACTCTTTCTATTGCAATTTCTTCAGTTTTATCTACACATTCACATCCTCCGTAATATCTTTTACCAGGATATCCCTCTGCATACTTGTTTGTAAGAACAGTTCCCATTGCAGCCATAACCGCAGGAGAAACTACATTTTCAGAAGCAATAAGTTCTATATTTCTACATTGTCTTTGATATTCTTCAAAAATACTTCCGCCTACTTCTTTGTCATATTCCATTAAATCTTTTATGTTTTTTTCTACATTCATTAAATCCATCCTCCTAAAGTATGTAATTTTAATTTTACTAAATTTATTGAATTTTGCAAATACTTTTTAAGCAATAATAATATATATAGACTTTAAATTTTATTTTAATAAAATTATATTAAAAAATGCGCAATATATTTTAAAAAATATATATTACAGTTTAATAACTTAATATACATAAAAAACACTTTGAAAAAAAGTGTTTTAAATTATATCTATAATATCTCTTGCGCCACCCGTAATGCATTCTCCGCCTTCTTTACCGACAATAAAAGTTTCTTCAACACCAACAATACCTCTATTATCAACGCCGCATTTTGGCTCAACTGCCAAAACCATATTTTCTTCTAAAGGTTCATTAAATCCATTTGCAATAACAGGATATCCGTCTAAAAACATTCCAACACCATGCCCTAAGAAAGAAACTTTTCTATCTTTATACCCCATAAAATTTTGTTTTAATTCATTTGAAATATTATTCATTATTTCATTATAAATTTCACTTGGCTTATTTCCCGGTTTTAAAAGAAAAGAAACCTTTTTTAAAATTTCCATACATTCATGATGAAGTTCTCTTTCTTTATTTGTTACTTTACCTTTAAAATTATAAACTTGTGTTTTATCTGTTTGATATCCTTCAAACATAGGAGAAGTATCTACAAAAACCAAATCTCCTTTTTTTAAGGTATAATCTCCTCCTACAATAGGAATAATAGCATTTAATCCTTGCATTCCGCCAGGTCCATCATGATTTGTATTAGCAAGGGCATTTTTACCAAAACTAAACTGCCCCAAAGCAACCTCATTATAAGGCTCTTTAAATCTTACAACACCTTGTGAACCAAGTTTAATTTTTTCATTATATAATATTCCTTGAAATTCTTTTTCTTTCAAACCTTCTTTTAAAATATTAGGAACAACTTCGTTAAATGCTTTAGAATGAATCTGTCCACATTTTCTAATAAGATTAAGTTCATATTCGCTTTTTACGCTTAATAATTTATCAAGAATTCTATCCACATCAAAAATATTATTCATATTTAAATATTTTTTTATTCTATTTAATACAAGCATTGTCATTTGTGACATTTCTATATATACATCTGATAATTCATTACCAATATATTTTACAATATCCTTGTAAGATCTAATTTTATATACGTCATCAATAGTTGCTTCTGCTTTTGCTCTATCATAGTCTCTTCTAATAAACAAATATGGCTTTCTTGTTTTGTTATTAAAAATTAAAAGAGCATCCTGCATTGTACCGGTAAAGTAATATTGATGGATTCTATTTATAATAATAACATTATCCCATTTACCATTTTCATCCATCATATTTAAAAATTTTTCTATTCTATTTTTGCTTTCTTCTTTTGGAAGTAAATTATACATAATATACCTATCTTTCTATATTTTTTATTACCCAAATTTTTCTATATTATAACTTTAATATTTATTTAATGCAAACAATAAAATTAATATAAATATTTCTATTAACATAGTATAAAACAGTTAACAAAAAAGGACTTAAAAGTCCTTTTTATAATTTTATTGAAAGAGGTTCTACCGCCCTTTGTAAAATACCATTTAAGTATGCAAGAAGAATTCCATAATTTACGATTTCCAAACCTTGATTATTTGTATAGCTAATTCTATGTTTCATTTCTTTTTCATTTAACATACATCCACCACAGTGAACAACAAGAGCATATTTATCAAGATTTTTTGGAAATTCTATTCCACTTGAAAATTCAAATTTTAAATCTTTATTTGTAAATTTCTTTAACAATTTAGGTATCTTCTCACTTCCGATATCTCCACATTGTCTATGATGAGTACAACCTTCACTTATTAAAATAATATCTCCGTCTTTAAGCTCTTTTACTTTTCTTACTCCTCTTAGTAATATGTCAATTTCACCTTTATATCTTGCAAATAATATAGAAAAAGACGTAAGAGGAATATCTTTCGGAGTATCTAAACTTACTCTTTTAAATGCTTGTGAATCTGTAATAACAAGTTTAGGTTTTTCTTTCATTAAAGAAATAGTATCCTTTAGCTCATCTTCTTTACACATTATAGCAACAGCACCTTTATCCAAAATATCTCTTATTGTTTGTTGTTGAGGAAGTATTAATCTTCCTTTTGGTGCAGCTTTATCAATAGGAATAACTAAAATAACTTTATCTGACGGATTGATTAAATCAGACACAATAACTTTTTCATTCTCTTTAGGAACTATTTTACCTATAAGTTCTTTTAATTCATTAATATTTTCTTTGGTTATAGCGCTTACATAAATATAATTTTCATCTTCTATCTTGGTTTCAATCAAATCAGATTTATTCATTACAACCAAATATGGAATATTTTTATCTTTTATCAAAGAAAGAATTTCTTTATCTTCACTGCTTAGTCCTAAAGAACTATCTACAATAAGAAGTGCTATATCTGTTTTGTTTAGCACTTGATATGCCTTTTCAATACGCTTCTTTCCTAGCATCCCTTCATCGTCAAGTCCAGGTGTATCAATTATTGTTACCGGACCTAATGGTAGTAGCTCCATTGATTTACTGACAGGATCAGTTGTTGTTCCTTTAACATCAGAAACTATTGCAAGCTCTTGTCCTGTTATTGCATTTATTATGCTGGATTTACCTGCATTTCTTCTTCCAAATATGCCTATATGAATTCTATTTGCATTTGGAGTTTCGTTAAGTCCCATTTTCTCTCCTATACTCTAAAGTCTCTTTGTCCTTTTTTAATATTTTCCAAGTTTCTCTCAACAACTTCTCTCATTTTGTCACTTGGAATTTTTTTAATTTCTTTTTCAATCAATTTATAACCATCTTCTCTTGTCTTTTCACTTGCATAATCTTCTAAATATTCAGCAAGTGTCATAATTGCGTTAGGTTGACAGCAATTTGCAATTTGTTTACTTTTTACAAGTTGCATAAATCTATCCCCTGTTCTTCCTTCTCTGTAACAAGCAGTACAGAAACTTGGGATATAATCCATTCCTATAAGCCAATCTACAACTTCATCAAGAGGTCTATTATCACTAAGTTCAAATTGTGCTGAATTTTCTTCTTCAGGTTCATCATCTGCATATCCGCCTACACTTGTTTTACTTCCACCACTTATTTGAGAAATACCAAGATTCAATACTTTTTCTCTACATTCTTTACTTTCTCTTGTTGAAATAATCATTCCTGTATAAGGAACAGCAATTCTAAGACAAGCTACAATTTTAGCAAATACATCATCATCAATTCCATTATCAAAATCATCAGGGTCAATATCATCTGCTCTTCTAAGTCTTGGAACAGAAATAGTATGAGGTCCTACCCCTTTATATGCTTCAAGATGTTCTGCATGCATAAGTATACCCGCAAAATCATATCTGTATAAGTTAAGTCCGAATAAAACACCAATACCTACATCATCAATTCCTCCATCCATTGCCCTATCCATTGCTTCCGTATGATAAGCATAATTATGCTTTGGACCTGTAGGATGAAGTTGTTCATATGCTTCTTTGTTATATGTTTCTTGGAACAATATATATGTTCCTATTCCGGCTTCTTTTAATTTTCTGTAGTTTTCAACGGTTGTTGCAGCAATATTTACGTTAACTCTTCTTATTGAACCGTTTTTGTGTTTTATTGAATATATTGTTTTTATGCTTTCAAGTATGTATTCGATAGGATTATTTACAGGATCTTCTCCTGATTCTATGGCAAGTCTTTTATGTCCTAAATCTTGAAGAGCTATAACTTCTTTTTTTATTTCTTCTTGTGTTAGTTTTTTTCTACATATATGTTTATTCTTATAATGATAAGGACAATATGTACAGCCATTTACACAGTAATTTGACAAATATAAAGGTGCAAAAGTAACAATTCTGTTACCATAAAATTCTTCTTTTATTTCCTTTGCAAGTTTAAATATTTCTTCATTTTTTTCTTCAATATCGCAATCAAGTAAAACAGTAGCTTCTCTATGACTAAGTCCTTTTTTCTTTCTTGCTTTTTCTAAAATTTCATCGATTAACTTTTCGTTATGTTTATTTTCATCAGCATATTTTAAAGTTTCCATAATTTCATTATCATTTATGAATTCTTCTGCTTTTGGTGACATAACATCATATTTTATACCCATAACATTTCTCCTTTTCATAAAATGTTTTATATCAATAATAATTTAACTACATAAATTATTTATTTTAATAACTAAAATTAATTATCTAATAAGATACTGTCTCCTCTGTCGACTACAACTGTGTATCCTATTTTTTTCATGCTTTTTCTTAAATGTTCCAAACTTTCCGCAGCTTCATCACCTGTGTTTGCCTTACCATCATAAAGCATATATTTATTTCTTACTTCTTTTGGAGATAAATTTGGCATTACAACATTTGCTCCTGCTAAAATTCCTTTTTCTCTTCCTTGTTTATCTATTGTTGCAAGAGCTGTGGTAGCAGGAAGTAAAACATGAGGTAACATAAGCCTTATTATCCCAAGTAAATATAAAGTCATTTTAAAACTTCCGTTATTCTTATCTTTAAACGGTGTATCTTTATGAGCAATAAAAGGACCTATTCCAACCATATGAGGATTAAGCTCCTTTAAAAATAACAAATCATCTGCTAAATTTTCACTGGTTTGATATGGAGAACCAACCATAATTCCGCTTCCAACTTGATAACCTATTTTCTTTAAATAAAACAAACATTTTTTTCTATTTTCAAGTGACAAATTGCTAGGATGAAGTTTCATATAATGTTCTTCATTTGCAGTTTCATGTCTTAACAAATATCTGTTTGCTCCTGCATCAAAATACTTTTTATAACTTTCATAACTTTTTTCACCAATTGATAAAGTTATGGCGCAATCATTATATTTTTCTCTTAATGTAGAAATAATTTCAACCATTCTTTCATCTGTAAAATATGGGTCTTCCCCACCTTGCAAAACAAATGTCCTAAATCCTAATTTATAGCCCTCTTTTGCACAAAGAAGAATATCTTCTTTTGAAAGCCTGTAACGCATTGTATTCTTATTTGAACATCTTATTCCACAATAATAACAATCATTTTTACAATAATTTGTAAATTCTATAAGACCTCTTATGTATATGTCTTTTTTATAATATTCTTCTCTTCTTTTTCTTGAAAGTTCAAAAAGATATTTACTGTTTTCATCATTCATATTATCAAGTAAAAATATAAATTCATCTCTTGATAAAATTTTGTCATTATATAACTTATTTATTATATCTTTCAATAATACCTCCAATAAAAAATCCCATACCTAAAGCATGGGATTAAATACAAAATAAAACATATAAAAATATTTATTTTCTTTACCCTTAGAAAAACACTTTAGGTTTAGATATTATATAAAGCTTATCATCAGATTTATTCTTTTGACTTGCATAGTGATTATACCATTTTATATTTTTGATTACAACTTAAAATATAACCATAAATATGGTAAAATAAGAAAAAAAATAATAAGGAATAGAAAATGAATAAACAAGAAACATACGAATATTTGGATAAGTTAAACATTAAATATGAAAAATACGAACATAAAAGAGCTTATACAATAGATGAAATAAACGAACTTTCAATCCCAAATAAAGAAAAAATTGCAAAAAATCTTTTCTTAAGAGATGATAAAAAGCTTAATTATTATTTAGTTACACTTCCTCCAAATCAAAAAGCTGACTTAAAAAAATTAAGAAAGGAAATAGGAAGCAGAAGACTTAGTTTTGCAATGGGTAATGATGTAGAAGAAATTCTTAACGTATCTAAAGGAAGTGTTACGCCTCTTGCTGTTATAAATGACAAAGAAAATAAAGTAATATCTGTTTTTAGCAAAGACTTAAAAAACGAAATTGTAGGTATTCATCCAATGGAAAATTCTGCAAGTATTTTTTTATCTTTTGAAGATATAATAAAAGCAATAGAAAAATATCAAAATAGAATTATAATATGCAATATTGAAGAATAAAAAAGAAGTACAAAAGTACTTCTTTTTTATTCTTCATTTTCATCTTTTTCTACAAATGTTATTTTCCCGTCTTTTATTTCGGCTATATCTCTGCCTTCAATTATATGTTCTAATTTTTTATCTTCTTTAACATTAATATTTAAAATAGGAATTTCCATAATACTTTCAACATCATATTTCTTTCTTGCCAAATAAAAAAATAATTGACCGACAAAAAAACATATGAGAGCATAAAAAATTAAAATAAACAATAAAATAGGATGTGTATCATTAAATATTATATTTTTCAAAGCAAAAATTATTGAAATGAATATACCTGCTGCTTCAAATGAAAATCCAATTCCAAGAATTAAACTTATCATACTCTCCTCCTTATATAAATGACATTATATCATAAAAAATGACAATGAATATATTTTATACAAAAAAATAAAAAAATACTTTACAAAAAGGTAATTACCTGTTATTATAAAATTACAAAAGATAATGATGTTTATTTCTCGGAGGTTTAAAATGAAAAAAGATTTTGATTTCACAAATATTAACAGAATGGTGGATGTTAGTACAGTTAGAACAGATATAGTAATGGATGAAGTTGATGAAATGATCGATACTGTTATAAAATACAATTGTATATGTGCTTCTCCAATGCCATGGGTTACAAAATATACTATTGATAAATTAAAAGATTATCCTGATATCGTTACAACAGGGGTTGTAAGTTTCCCAAGCGGTGCTGCAACAACTGCAAATAAAATAATAGAAGCAAAAGAAAATATTAAAATGGGATGTCAAGAATTAGACATGGTAAGTAACGTAAGTGCTTTAAAATCAGGTAAATATGATTACTTTGTTGATGATATTAAAGCTGTTGTTGATGCTGCTGACGGTGTACCTGTAAAAGCAATCATCGAAATTTGTTACTTAACAGATGACGAAATCAGAAAAGCAAGTGAACTTGCAGTAAAAGCCGGAGTTACATATGTTAAAACAGGAACTGGTTGGGGACCAAAACCAACAACAGTTGATACAATAAAAATCATTAAAGAAACAATCGGTGATGATGCATTAATCAAAGCTGCAGGCGGAGTAAAAGATTTAGATACAGTAATAGAAATGATTGAAGCAGGCTGTAACAGATTTGGTCTTGGTGTTAGAACAGCAGGAACAATTTTAGAAGATGCTAAAAAAAGATTTGGCGAATAAAAAACTTAATAGAATAAGTTAAGAAAAAATTTTGTAAATAATATTTTAACCTTATACTTTATACCCTACCCATAAAAATTAAAACAACTTTATATAAAAAGACATCCAAGGTGATGTCTTTTTTAATTCATTATATTTAATTTAGTACAAACATTATTAAATAAAATATTTAATACATAAAAACACGAGGATAAAATCCTCGTGTTTTGTTTATTTATTTAATAATGAATATTTTATATAAATATTTATATTAACCTTTTAAGTCAAAGATACCATGTTTTTCTTCAACATATAAACCAAATGCATCAAGAGCTTTCTTAAGTTCTGGATATTGTTTTACAGTTTCTTCATCATCTAAGTGACCACCATTCATTACGATATCGATACCTTGTCTGAATGCTTTACCACCGGCAACTGATCCGTCTGGATGTCCGATAACAGCTCCACCAGCTGCGATTACTACATCTGTACCAAATTTTGTCATAACTTCTTCAATGTGACCTTGAGTTGTTCCACCGCCAGGCATTGGGAATGAACGTTTAATGTTATGAAGTGGTGCCAAATGAGTCATACAAATTTGTTGGAATTTATCTTCGATCATTGGGAATTTTCCATAAGGACTAAGTACGATACCCATATCAAAACCAGCAAGTCTTGGAAGTTTAGCTTGAATTAATTCAGCTGATAAACCATAATCATGAGATACATATAATGAACCTGTTAAGTCAGGATGGAATAAGAATGGAACATCAAATTCTTTAATAATATCTCTACAAGCATCAAGTCCTAAAGTCCAGCAGTTAAGCATTAATCCGTTCGCACCTGCTTTAATTGCTTTTTCAGCATTTCTCTTAGCTTGATCAGGTGTATCTGTAATATTAAATGTATAGATTGTTTTTTCACCTTTTTCATCATCAGCTCTCTTTAGAGCATCCATTACAGCACTAACTCTGTCTTCGATCTTTGAGTAGCCTGCATTTGCAATAAGTTCATCATCTTTGATTAAGTCAACACCGCCAAGAGCAACTTCATAAGCGATTTTTGCTGTTGTTTCAGGAGTAAGTCCACAGCAAGGTTTAATCATATTATTTACAAGTGGTCTTTCTTTTACTCCAAGTAATTCTCTAACGCCTTCTACCCCATATTTTGGACCTTCAAATGATTCTAACCAGCATTTTGGGAATGATAAATCTAAAAGTTTAAGTTTACCGCCACCTGAGATGTTACCAACGGCAGCTGTAAGTAACATTGCAAATTGAACTGAGAAGTTTGCAATTGGGAAACCTATTTGAATAACCCATGCTCTTTCTTTAACATCATCAGGAATGCACCAAGCATGATTTGGAACTTCATAAATACCACATACTCTGGCAACATGTTTTCTTCTTACTTCAGGTGTTTCTTCAGGTACAGGTAACCATGTTCCTGTTGATTGTTCCACTGCTAAAGCAAAGGATTGTTTTAATGCGTTTGTTGTAGTTTTTCCTTGATAAGCATATGTAGCGATAATAAAGTTATCTCTATCGATGTTATCTGATAATTCGAACATTGTTGGATCGTAAGTCATTTTTACTTTTGACATAATTTTTATCCTCCTAAATCTTTCTATGTCTATAGTATATTATTGGTTTTTAAATCTTTCAATACAGAAAATTTTTGCGTTAGAATGAAAATTTTTGCACTAACAATAATCATTTTCTGTTTATCATTCTTGAATTATCTTATTTAATATTTATAATTATATTAGAACATAAACTAAGGAGAATATATGGATCCACAAATTTACAGACAATCTACATCTCTAATGATGAAGACTACATTTTTATATTATGAAAAAGGACTTTCACAAAGTAAAATATCAAAAAAACTGAACATATCAATTTCCACAGTATCCAGACTTTTAAATAACGCAAAAAAGGAAAAAATGGTATCTTTTGTTGTGGACGAAAAGGTATTGGAAGTTGCTGATTTGGAAGAAATTATAAAAGAAAAGTTTAATTTAAAAGATGTAATTATTGCAAGATGGATGGAAAAAAGATTTACTCCCGAAAAAGATGACATAAAAAAACTTGTTGCATTTGAAGGGGCTCAATACATTCAAAGAATTATAAAAGATAATGATATTTTAGGTATAACATTTGGAAGAACAATGTATCATATGATAAATTCTTTTAATCCATGTAAAAAAACTGATACTCAGTTTGTTACATTACACGGAAGTTTAGATAAAATACATAGAGATTTCAATGTCGATACCCTAACAGAAAGAATGGCAATGTCTTTTGGAGGTGAAAACTACACAATAAAAGCACCGGGACACGCTAACACAGAATACGAAGCCAAAATGCTTATAAATAGAATGGATAATCATGAAGTATTTGAGAAATTTAAAAATGTAAATATTGTTGTATCTGGGGTAGGTTCTTTTTACCCTGACATGACATCGTATTTATGTAATGAAAACTATTTTTCACAAAAACAACTTGAAGAATTAAAAGAACAAAAAGTTTATGCTGATGTTGGTCTTCGCCTTATAAACGAACAAGGTGAAGAATGCAATACATCTCTAAAAAACAGAACAATAGGAATATCTTATGAAGATTTTAAAAATATTCCAACAAAAATTATTATTGTAAGCGGAGAACATAAAAAATATAGTGTTAAGGCCGCCGTTAAAGGTGGACTTGCCGATGTATTAATAATTGATTATGATTTAGCAAAAAGTTTAATTAATATTTAAAAAAGACTGCCAAGCAGTCTTTTTTATTTAAACATTTTTACTATTTCATTCATATGTGCGTTTGCTTCCTTATATCCAAGTTCATAAACTTGTTTTATATAATTTTCATCCATTTTTAATTTTGTATCTTCCAAATAGGGATTTAGAATCAAATCAGATGCTTGGATACCAGGGATAAGACTTCTGTCTGCCATAATATCAATAGTTGAAAAAATCATATCAAAATATTTTGTGCTGTCTGTCCCTATTTTGGAATATGCCTTTAAATTAATACTTAAAACTTTATCTGCACCTTTATCTTTTAAAATATCAGCCGGCATATTATTTAATACAAGTCCATCAACTAAATGATATTTGTTTGTAATTACTGGAGTAAAAACTCCCGGAATTGCACTACTTGCCCTTATGGCTGTTGCAAGTCTTCCTTTATCCATAATAATAAGTTTTCCGCTTTTCAAATCAACACTTACAGCATAAAAAGGAATTTTTGTTTCATTAAATAATTTATCTCCGGCAATACCCACAAAAAATTTCTCTATATTTTCAGAATCAATGGCAGGAGAAAAATTTATGCCCTTAAATGAATTTAAAAACTCTTTTGGAGATGCAAAACTCAACTTGCTTCTAATACTTTTATAATTAATTATATCTCTTACTTCCATACTTAAAGAGTAATCAAGCATTTCGTCGGCACTTATTCCAAGAGAATATAAAGCTCCTACTATACTTCCGGCACTGTTTCCACTTGCCATATCAAACTTTATTCCATTTTCTTCCAATGCTTTAATTACACCTATATGAGCAAAACCTTTTACTCCTCCACCACTAAAACATATACCTTTTTTCTTCTTTTTTATAAAGCTAAACATGATCTATTCACCTCTAGTTATATTATACTAAATTATTTTTATTAGTAAACAAATCCCTTGACACTTAATAATAATTTAATTAAAATATAATATTGTAAATGGGCTATTATAACTCAGCTGGTAGAGTAACTCATTCGTAATGAGTAGGTCGTCGGTTCGAGTCCGACTAATAGCTCCATTTTTTTTGGTCTTATATTACTCAAAATTTTTTATTAACTAATAAAGTCTATAAATTTCTATATAATCAATATTAATTTTCTTTTCTTTACATTTCAATCTTTTATATATTATACTATTTATATAAAAAAACATCTATAATATCATTTATATTAAAAATTTCGTTTTGGAGAAAAATAATATGGATATAATTTGTTTTGGAGACAGTTTAACAAATGGTGAAATAGGTTATTCATATAGAAGTTATTTAGATAGAAATCACAAAACAATAAATAAAGGTATTGACGGTGATACAACAGAAGGAATGTATTTAAGATTAAAAAATTTCTTACAAAAAGATAATATATATGAATACTACATAATTTTTATAGGAATAAATGATGTTTTATTTTCTTTTAGTAATGAACAACAATTTGCATCAATATACGAAAAAATAGTTAAATTACTAAAAGAACATAACAAAAAAGTTATATTTATTTCACTTCCATTTGTAGAATTTTATAATTTTGATACTAAATCCATAATTGGCAGAAATAAAATTATAAGTGCATTATGTAAAAAATATAATTTTTTATTTATAAATATTTTTGATATACAATACAATGATTTTAAAAATGGAAAAATTTTAACAATAGATGGAGTTCATTTCAATGAATATTCTGCAAAACTATTGGCTAAAGAATTAAATAAAGTAATAAAAGACCTATAATATAGGTCTTTTATTTATTTAATATTAATTTAACATAATCTTTAAAAGTTCTTTTTCTTCTTGGTTTAGTAAACCATCGTTTTAATATTTTTTTTACATTGTATTTTTGAAGTATGACATTTATTTCCCCGCCAAGAAAAATAATATACATGCAAAAGTACAACCATAACATAAATAAAATAACAGCACTAAGAGAACCATATATAAGAGAATTTACTCCTACCCTTGTTATATACAAAGAATATAATACTGAAAAAACAATCCATCCCGCAGCAGAAAATATAGCTCCCGGAATTTCTTCTCTTATTTTAAATTTTCTCTTTGGTAAAAAGCAAAACATTATTAAAAATATAATACTTAATAGTAAAAGTCCTCCAAAATAACTATAATTTATATGAATTGAACTTATAAAAAATAATTTACTTTCAAGAAATTTAACTATATTTATTCCAAATATCAATAAAATAATAATTGACAAAATTATCAAACCGAAACATATAGTATAAATTAAAGATACACCTCTTATATGAATATAATTTCTATCATCATCAATTTTATATATCATATTAAGCCCTTTTGATATTGCATAAATCCCTTTTGAAGCAGACCAAAGAAGAGTTATAAATGTAATAAATAAAACCGTTCCGGAATAATTTATATAAAGCCCCTTAAATAAGCTCGTTATAAAACTTGATAAAGCCTGCGGAAATATATGCACCGATATACTTATAAGTTCTGATTGAGAAAAAGGCAAATACTGAACCAGTAAAACAATAATCATTATCAAAGGAACAAAAGAAAACATCATAAAAAAGGCTGTCTGCGCAGCGAAAGTATAAATAAGATCATCACTTAATTTTTGTATAAAGCCTTTAATATCTTTTATTACCTGATAAAGATTCATCTTATCCTCCTACTCATATTTTATACCATAAAAGGATATCTATAAACATCAAATAAATTTATTTTTATAATTTTGGATATAGTAAACCTTTTTTACCTTGTTTTTGTCTTTTAGACATATTATCTTTTGAATATAATTCAAAAAACATATCTTCATCTGTTTTGATTTCTTCTTCCATATTTTCAATTAAATATGCAGGTATATTCTTTATTTCTTTTTTTATTTTGTTTATTATTTCATTTATATTTTCTGAACAAGTAAATATATTATCATAATAATTTAAAATAATATCTTTTATTTCCTTGTAATCATACATTTTATGACTTTTAATAAGTTCCCTTAATAAAATATAACCTATTATTTCTATTCTTCTATCAACATATGCCTTTCTTGGTATATCTAAATTATAATAATTTATATTAAATTTTATATCTGATTTTTGATTATCCGCATAAACACTATACTTTCAAACATTTTGAAGTATAGAAAACTATTCATTTTACCACGAATTTACCACGATTGAATGAGCCTTGATATGACACAAAAACAACATGGGAGATAGCACAAATATCTGTGTATCTCCCGTTTTTCATTCATGTAGTATGATTATTTTACTCTGATTTCAAATTTCAAGATTGCTTTCATCATTTCTGTATGGATTTGACCTTTTAATTCTTCATCAACCTGCATAATGATTTTACCACTTTCAGAGTGGTAAAACGGACGCAAGCATAATTTACATATATAAGCGTCATAAAACTTCAAAATCTCTCTTATGGCAGTTTCATTTCCAGCAGACGCTTGACATATTACTTTTAATGTAGGGTAGCCATATTCTTTTTTCATTGGTTCAATTCCTTTCTTTCAATACTGTTTTTAGTTTCTTCAATCCGTTACTTCTTCTGCGATAAATAGCAGAACGTGATACATGATATAATTCGGCTATTTCTTGGTCGCTCATACTTTGAAAATAGCGTAATAGAATTACATCACGCTCTTTATTCGATAACTTATATAAAGCAACAGCAAGTTTCTCATTTGATATTTGAATTGTAAAATTCAAGACTTCAAACGAAATGTAATCACAAGAATAGTTATCCTTAGTTACACATTCAACATTTTTCGTATCTGATAATTCACAGAATAAAACTTCACGCTTAGAACGTCTTGCAAACTGTCTGTTTCTGTTTTTTACTGTGCATTTAATAACAGTCATCATCAAAGCATTAAACTGTATTCTAACGATATGCTCGAAAGAAGATGGGTTCATAATCTCACCTCCTTTCCGCATACGCTGAAATATATAAACGGAGATACCGTCTATATCTTTGGAAAATACAAAAAGAAGAACAAGAAAAAAGTCCGTACAAAATATACCGTCTGTACGAACTTTTAATATTGTAAAATATTTAGTTGTTGATAAAATGCTGTTAGGTAGTGCATAATCGTATAAGATTATTCCTAAAACTTTCCACAGCAGTTACTTTCAATGCTTTTATATCTTGCTTTTTTAGTCCTATCATAAAGTTTTCCATATAACCGCTTAATAATTTGATTACTTGTTAAAATAGTTATAATGCAGGCGACTATGTGACTGATTAAAATCGCTATCCAAACACCATTTAAATTTTCTGCCAGCCAAGATAATAGATAGGCAAAAGGAATACGAATAATAATATAGTAGAATATCATTAGTATCATACTTTTTGTTGGTTTTCCTATACCATTTAAAGTACCTAAGTAGCAACTAGTAATAGTGTAAAGAACATAACCGATACTAACAATTAAAAAATAATGGCTGACAACATTTGTTACAGCTACGTTGGAAACAAACAATTTTGCCAACTGTTTAGAGAAGAAAATAACAACTGCTGATAATACACTTGAAACAACAATACCATATTTTAACGCCAATTTCAGATAATTCTTTGCTCTGTCGATACGTTGTGCTCCAATACATTGCCCTACGATTGAAGTCAACACCATATTAAGAGCCATAGCAGGATAAAATAATATCATTTCTAATTTTCCAGCAACTCCGTAGCCAGCAATAGCAGAAATACTATAAGTACTAACAATAGCAGTTAAAAATGTTGTACTAATAGCAGGAATACTTTGTTGAATGACAGACGGCACAGCATTTTTTACAAACGGCATAATCTCTTTTGTATCAAAATCAGATAGTGAAAGGTTAAATAATTTTTTACGATAAATATAAATGCACATAAACGCCAAACAAATAATCTGTGATATTAAGGTTGCGATTGCCGCTCCGTGAAATCCAATTATGTTAATGAAAATAGGATCTAAAATAGCATTCAATAAAGTAGACACAAGCATTGCAACTGCTTGAAACATAGTATTGCCAAAACTTCTTAAAATGGCTGTAAAGTATAAATACAAAATAGTTTATGGATTAGTGAATCATTATTATAGGTTCAGTCCTTTCAATTTTGTTCATTAAAATATGCTCTAAGGCCTTTTAGATAAGCGAAATTATAAATATTTCAATTGACGTTGCCTTTTTAAATTGAGAACAAATGTTTCCCATTTCTTTTCTTGCTTTTCATATCAAGGATAACACGATTGTATTCCTTTTGCATATCCACCTTATTTTAAGTGATTTTTGGTATTCGTGTTCATCTCTTCATTGGATACACTACTGTCTTCCACCTGATTATCAATAATTCACTGCATCCGCAATTCTCGCATGACAAATTTTTCCAACTACTGTTTAGAGTAATCTTCTGATACATCAATTTCAAACTCTTCAAATAATTATTGCATATAATTTCCATGTTGGACGGTAGTTGAATTTCATTATTGTCAGTCAACGTCCAAAAATCCGTAATGACTACATGATCTCTACTGATACTTTGACTGAAATTATTTTTTTGTTTAACACTAATCATCACCATTTTTCACATTCAATAATTTAATTGCAGTTTCAATTTTTACAAACGACTTTTTAGCTCCACTTGAGTGATGCCTATTTTTCTTTCTAAGATTCCTTTTATCATAAATATCCTAATAAGTTTATTTATCGTTACTAAATAAATTATTAGGGTACTTCCCACGTTCTAAACATCACTCTCACCTCAAGTTACTGGCTATTGGTTTTTTGATAGTTTCCATACAATTGACCGCAAGCAGCGTCTATATCAATGCCAAATTGACTTCTAATGGTAACTTTAATTCCTGCTGACTTTAATTCTTTATAAAAGTTGACAAGACATTTCTCATTTGCTTCTTCAAACCGCATCCGTGAACTAACAGTCGGGTTATATCTAATGATGTTCACATGATACAAGTTCCCACTCCTATATCTACCTCTTAAAAGGTTTACGACTTCTTTCGCATGTTCAATAGAATCATTAACTCCGTGCAACATAATATAAGCAATATAAACTTTTTTTGAGGTTACTCGTATATGCTCATCTAATGTATCCATCACATCTGATAATGGGTAGCGTTCATTAATTGGCATTAACTCACTTCGCTGTTCATTAAAAGGAGAATGTAATGAAAATGTCAGGTTGACCTGCGGATAGTTTTGAGTCAATTTTTTAATGTTTGGAATAATTCCTATAGTGGATATAGATAACCTACGCGGACTTAAAGCAAACAACGCAGGATCTGTAAGTACATTTAAAGCATCAAAAACTTGTACATTCGCTAATGCTTCTCCCATTCCCATAAAAGAAATACTGTCAATTGAATGCCCTTGTAAGTGAAAGTACAAAATCTGGTCAGTAATTTCATCTGAAGTTAAGTTACGTTTTAAACCTATATCTCCAGTTGCACAAAATTTACAACCAAAATTACAACCGCACTGCGATGATATACAAAATGACTCCCAACCAGCTTTATATTTCATATTTACCGTTTCTATTTTTTCGTCTCCTGAAATTCCAAATAAGACTTTTGAAACTTGTGTAGATTGTTGTGCTTTTAAAGGAACAATATTTAAAATCGATTCTCCAAACTCCTCAATTAACATATCTCTTAGTGATTTAGGAAGAACCGTTATTTCGTTGAAATTATTTATTCTCCCTGGGAATATAGCATTTGTAATTTGTTTCATTCTATAATTAGGAAATTTATTCTGCTTCAAGAACTCTTGAATTCTTATATACTTATTTTTTTGTTGCATGTTTTCTCATCCTTCCATATAACTCTGGTTTGTTTGCCGTAGAGGAAAAGCTCCGATAACTGTTTTTGTATGGTTATATGGCTTAAAAAAGGACAGACTACTCCCTTTGTATGCCGAACGATTACCAACTTTTGCATTTTTACCAAACAAAATTCTAAAAACAGTTAACATTGCTTTCACCTCTTTCTTGTCAATATAAGTGTTAAATAGTATACCATAAATCTTTCCCTATGTAAACTCAAAAAAATACATGTAATTTGAAAAACAAACAATTTTGGATATAAATGTAGTTAAACTAACCTGCACCGTTTACCGTTAACATTTAAGTTAAACCATTCACAATTTTGTTCTTATTTCAACATAAATATCCAGTTTTCTTTAAAGTAAGTTATTCAATTAAAGGGCGTTTGTTAAAGTAGAAAAATTGCTGAATCAATTTTAAATCCATTTCAACATACACAAATTCCGCACAATAATCCAAATACCCATTAATTTTTTCAAAATCCTCAACAATCATTATCTCCTGTGGCTATTAGGTAGAGGGGTTTCCTCTCTGACTATATTGCAGGAGGTAATTCGTATGGACGAATTATAATAAATATTCCCTGCCTTTTGGCAGGGGAAGATTTAAAGCCTAAACAAGTCCCTAAAAAATGCCTTTATCCGTGAACTCTTTTCTTTAATTGATATATCGGTATTTAAAATAATTCCTAGTTGTCCATATATGCAAAAACTGGCATACATTTCAACATCATTGACTTGTATTTCATTTGTGTAATTTGCTCTTTCAATAATTTCAGATACAATAGGAAAAAGTTTTTCACATACATTCAATGTTAATAAATTATGGAAATTTTTATTTTGGTTATTATGAAAAACTGGATAATATGTATCATCTTCTTGTTCTGCAAAAAGTATCATCTTCCGCAAAATATCTTTTAAACTATCCTTTTTTATATTTATATTTTTTGTCATATTGGCGACTAAAATATTTGAATATTCATTGATAGCAGACTGAAAAAGTACATCTTTTGATGGGAAATATCTATAACATAATCCTTGTGCTATTCCAATTTCTTTTGCTATGTCTGATATTGAAGTTTTTTCAAACCCATTTACACTAAATAATTTAATGGCTGTTTCTAAAATTTCTTGTTTACGTTCCTCTGGTTCTTTTGAAATACGCATTGTTTTCTTTCCTTTCTTGCGGTTTAATTATTGTATGCTATAATTAAACAAGATCTTGTGCCAAAAGATTTCCATTCAATTTCGTGGAAGTCTTTTGATAATAATAACAACATTTCCTTTTTTGAATAAATCTTTACATCTCCACTATTGCTGTGTTTCATATAGTAATTCATTATCTGTCTTGCTCCGATTGGTTGCCAACAATCACCGATAATGAAAACTCCATTTTGCTTTAAACACCTAGACACTTCTTTCTCTACAATATCTGGTTGTGGATAATGATGAAATGAGTCATTACATACAATGGCGTCAAAAGAACTATCTTCAAAAGGTAATCTCTCAGAGTCGCCTAAGATAAGTGTTGCATCATTTCCTAGTTTATTTTTTGCAATTTCAAGCATATTGGGAGATATATCTATTCCAAATAGTTGTTCTGCTATATTTAATTCTTTTATTTCTTTAAGTAACGCACCCGTTCCACAACCTAAATCTAATATAGAATGTATATTCTTATTTTTTAAATTTTCTATAATCGGCTTATAGAGTTTTCGAGCATGTTCCCCCTGAATATTTGTATCATAATCGGCAGCTTGCTTATCAAAAGTCTTTTGTGATTTTTGTTTCGTAATATTCATGTAATCAACTCCTTTCACTAAAATTATATCTCGTGAATGAACGATTGTCAATGAATAAAATTCATTGAATTTCATTCATTTCAAAGACGTGTATCTCTGATTTAAAATACACGCCTTTTTGATTACCCTACAATCTTCCAGTTACTATTCCTTATATAGCCCAAATTTGTACCGTGACAATTTCATTGATATTATCCGATTTACCACAAATCAAATTTTATCTTTTCTTCCTCTTGATTACCCTCCACAGAAAAGAAAAAGCCCTGTCAAGAGCCTTGCCACCATTGGTGGTGCTTTGCACTCTTTACTGGGCTTTTTGTTTGCTGTATCTTCTACAAAGAGGGAAAAAGTTATTCGTCCTCATCATCAAAATGGTTATTTTTCAATACTTCCCGTAATAATTCCATATCTTCTTTTGAATTGGGGTTTATCATTTTTACGACTTGATAAGGTGTCCTATATTTATGTCCCTCTATGCTTTCCCCGAACATATCCATGCTGTATAAATCATCATAGCGGTCTAACAGTTTTTGAAACTTCAAATGCTGGATAAATTCTTTGATTGGATAAAGGTCGGACGCTACAATACTTTTCCCGTTGATGTAGTCGGTAATATATTCCCGTAACTTTTCCAACTCATATTCCAGCCATTCTTCCTCGCTGTCAAAGAAGTTGTCATAATGTCCATGTTTTAGTTCTGCATTTAATCGTTCTTCAATTCTTAAAAACTGGCAGACTTCCTTTTCGGATTGATTAACATACTTCCATTCTCCCGATAATAATTCATTGGGCATTACACCCAGCACGTCCATTATCTTTTCTAATGTATCGAAGGTAGGAAAATTCACACCTCGTTCAATCTTGGAAAGGCTCTGCATATTGATACCGATTTTATCCGCAAGTTCCTGTTGTTTCATTCCTCTGTGTTTTCTTATGGTCTGTATGTTCTCTCCTAAGAAACTGATTTTCTTTTCGTAATGCTCCATAACTTAGTATAACCGCTCCTTTCGTTGCTTTTCTTGGTATTTATAAGCATATCATACTTAATCTACATCTAAAAGTCAACAAAAACTTCTTGACAAGTAATTCTAATGGCGTTATTATCGTATCAGATAGAGTGATTAAGCACGATAAGGTCAATCACACGCTTGAGTAAGCATAGAGAAGATACATTTTCACTTTGATAGCATGAATAAGCATGGACTATCAGACCGAAAATAGTGGTTTCCAAAAGGGGCTGGCTGGACGGGGCACGTCCCCCAGACGTGTTCGGACAGACAGTTCCTTTTGGAAAAGGAACGCCTAAAGGCGTTCGCAGAGGGCGTATATGTAACACCGCCCTGCGCATACATGTCATAGTACCTAGAAACTGTGATAAATAAAGGACAAAACACGATTTTTACCCCGCAAAAAAACGGGAAGTACGAAAGGAGTAATGCACTATAACTACACACAAAAATTTATCCGTTAAGATTGATTACATCAGCATTGTATTTGAAACGGCAACTGCTGAAGATGTCATCATGCACATTTTAGGTTTA
>NZ_JAYFFH010000007.1:0-122098 GCF_036289385.1 Anaerofustis butyriciformans | reverse complement strand
AAACTTATATTGAAATAGTCGGCAATAGCTTTAATGCTTTCTATTCTAGGCACCCTCTTTTCCCTCTCCCAGTACTCTATAGCCCTTTGACTTACACCTATTTCCTTTGCCAAAGTTAAAGTTGAAACACCATCTTGTTTTCGAAGATCTCTTATTTTCTTTCCTATGGACATTACATTTCTCCTTTTTAATCTTTTTTTAATTATAAAGTTGACATAGTTTTTATATTGATATATACTATATATTGTATAAAGTGAACATATTTTCGATTATATATTGTATATGTTTACTAAACAAAACAGAAAGGTGGTGAAAAAATATGGGCAAGTTGATCAAACCAGGAACAGATAACCAATCTCCTGGAACTTATCAAGAAGTTGGTCCAAGAGGTGGTAAAATTCCAAACCCAAGAACTGTACACATTGATCGTGGTGACAGACTTCCTCCTACTCAAGAGTCTGGTCACAGATGGGAAAAAAAATAATTTATTACACTATAATCTTCTATAAAATCTACTACAGAAATTGTGGTAGATTTTATATTTCTACTATTCTTTTTGAAAAGCATATACTTTTACTTAAAATATCAATTTGCAACCATGCTTCTACATAAATCTTCCCATTTTCTTTATATTTTGTAATGTAATGTTTAATCATTTTCTTTTATCCTCTCACCTAATCTTCTTTAATAAAATAATTAATATCCACACCGAAATAGTCGGCGACTTTTTTTATCTTGTCAATTTTAGGTTTACTTTTCCCATGTTTCCATTCTGAAAATAATGTTGGATACAGTCCTGTTTCTTTTGCTACTCTATAAGCCGAAATATTTTGTTTTTCTAATAATTTTTCAAATTTTTCATACATATCCATCAATTAATACCTCCTTTCTATATTTTTAATCAAATTTATATTGCAATTAGTTAGAAAATTCTATATAATATATAAAAGACTAAATGTGATTATTAGGATTTTCTAACTTACAGTAAGATTATATATTAGATTTTCCTAATTGTCAATATATTTTATTAGAATTTTCTAATTTTATATTTTAGGAGAAATACAATGTATAAAATTTATTGTCAGCTCAGAGATCAAAAAGGAGTAAAAGATGCAGAAGTTGCAAGGAATACAAAAATTGCTCCATCTGTGTTTTCTGAGTGGAAAAAAGGTAAAAGTAACCCTAAACAGGATAAATTGCAAAAAATAGCAGATTATTTTGGAGTAAGCATAGAATATTTAATGACAGGTGAAGAAAGAACAACTATTACACAAAGCCCCCACCCTTATATACCAATTCTTGGCAAAGTAATTGCAGGAGTTCCCGTTGAAGCGGTGGAAGATGTTATAGGAAAGATACAAATAAACGAAAATCTTGCCAAAACAGGTAACTTCTTCGCTCTTGAAGTAAAGGGAGACAGTATGCAGCCAAGATTACAAGAGGGAGATATTGTAGTGGTAAAAGAGCAGGCAGATGTTGAAAGCGGACAAATTGCCATTGTATGTGTAAACGGCGATGAATACACTATAAAGAAAATCAAAAAAAGCGAAAGCGGTATTACTCTTATACCATTTAACCCTGCTTATGAACCTATTTTTTATACTAATGAAGAAATAGAAAAACTACCGGTTGAAATAAAAGGTCGTGTTGTACAGTTTCATGGGAATTTATAGAAAAATAGGCAAATACCAAGAAAGGATTCAATGTCATGTTCGATAACTTCAAATTAACAAAGCAAAGAGAAAAACAATTAAAAGAAGAAATAAAACAAGCAAAAGCTGAGTACAAAAACATAAAAAAACAAAATTCAAAAAAAGAAAAAAAATCTATATTCAGCACATGCAATTTATGTGGCAGCAGAAATGTTGTTTTAAATGAATATGGGGTATGTCAAGCATGCGAAATAAAACAATTAAAAAATGCCCTTCTTCCAGAACATAATAACCTTGAATATTTAAGAAACGAAATTGAAAAACAAAATCAATATCTTTCTAACATAAAACAAGAAATAACAGAAAAACAAAATAAATTAAAATCTTTAAACAAAGAAATTAAAATAAAAGAAAAAGAAGTTTTCACATTAGATGACACAATTTTACTTCAAAATTTCGGTTTATATGAACCAACATATGACTTTGCTTTATCAATAGAATACAAAGAAGAACTTACTAAAATAAGAAACAAACAAAAAGAAATGGTAAGAAATAAAACTGCAGTTGAATATTTTGACGGCTGGACAGTTAACGGAAGCAAAGCTGAAGGCAGAAAAATGACAAACAGCAATATAAAACAAATACTTCGTACCTTTAATAATGAATGTGACACTTTGATTGAAAAAGCTAAGTTTAATAACATTGATAAAATCAAACAAAGAATTGAGAAATCATATGAACAGCTAAATAAAATGAATGCTTCTGTGCAAATCAAACTTACACCTGCATATTTAAAATTAAAATTTGATGAATTAACTCTTGCCTATGAATATCAAGTAAAAAAACAACAAGAAAAAGAAGAAGAAAGAGAAAGAAGAGAAGCTTTAAGAGAACAACAAAAACTTGAAAAAGAAATAAGAGAAGCAAGAGAGAAAATATTAAAAGAGAAAAAACATTTTAACAATGCAATAAAAGAAGCACAAAAACAACTTGATTTAGCTCTAAACGAAGATGAAAGAACAGGACTTTTAGAAAAAATAAAAGAACTTGAACAACAGCTAAAAGATATTGACAGTGAAGAAAAAGTAATAGATTATAGAGAAAAGAACGCCAAAGCAGGATATGTTTATATAATTTCAAATATAGGTGCTTTTGGAGAAGATGTATATAAAATAGGAATGACAAGAAGACTCGAACCAATGGACAGAATAAAAGAACTTGGGGACGCATCCGTTCCATTTTCCTTTGATGTTCATGCTCTAATATTCTCAGAAGATGCACCAAAACTTGAAAGCAAACTACATGAACATTTCTTTAATGACAGAATAAACAAATTAAACAACAGAAAAGAATTTTATAAAACAAAACTTGAAGAAATAGAAAAAGTAGTAAAAGAAAATTATGATAAAACCGTTGAATTTACGGAAATTGCACAGGCGGAGCAGTACAGACAATCAATTCGTATTAAGTAAAAGAGGGAATGAAATATAGCAACGTTTATAATTTAAATTTATAAAAGGAGGAAATGATTATGAAAAGTTTAAAGGCAGAGAAAAAAAAAGATTAAAAGAAGAAATGAAGCAAGAACAACTTAAAAACGGTATTATACCTAAAAAACCTTTTTATAAAAAATGGTGGTTTATTGCACTTGTAGTTATTGTTGTTATTGGTGCTATAGTTGGAGGAACAACAACACCACAAGATACAACAAATTCAACACCTAAACAAGACACAACAACCTCTACAAAAGAAGATAATAAGTATAAAACAGAATTGGAATGGGCTTTAGACAGTAACTATATGATAAAAGTAGAAGATAGTTCATTTGACGGCGATGTTATAAAAGCCGGCAAATACAGATTTTATCCTAACAATGTTTCAAGCTTTGAAAAAGGAGAAATGATAAAAGAAGGAACTCCTATTGTATGGGATATATATATATCAAAAAATGAATATAAAAATAATAACGAATTAAAAGAAGATGAATATGTAGGAAGTGTTGGAGGATTAGAAAAAGACGAATTGACTATTAATGTAGAAAAAGGCGATTACATTTATATCAATTACAATGAAACAGCTGATAAAGGTCTTGGAACACTTAAAATAGAAATGGTGGAATAAAATAATGTTAAAGCAAACGCAACGATAAAAGTTGGTTTTAAGAATATGTATATAAAAATACCAGATGATGAAATAGAGAAATGTATTAAATAGAACAATCTATTAAAAGTAAAAAACTAATATTTATAGAGGAATCAAGTATAATGTTTGATAATTTCAAATTAAAAAAACAAAAAGAAAAAGAAATTAAAGAAGAAATAAAACAATCAAAAAAAGAATACAAAAAGATTCAAAAACAAAATAAAAAAATAATTAAGAAAATAAAAAAAGATAAATTTGATGAAAATATAAATACCATATCAAATCAAAATTTAAAATATCAATCTCCAACAAATAATCAAACAAATACATATTATAAAAATGAAGATGATATATCATATATTTACGGTGAAGAAGAAATTCCACCCTTACATCCAAAAATATATCCTTTATTTTTAAATTGGTTAGGTAAAACCCCAAAACCTTTATATGAAAATAAAAAAGATAATAATAATGGAAATAAGAACTTATACCCCTTCTATATGATTTATGAATGGGGATTAACTGATCCTAAAAAGTTTCATAAAAAATTAATAAAAGATAATTACTTAACTATTGCAACACCACAAGAAGCAATTCAATCACTAACAATAAACCAATTAAAAAGTATTTTAAAAGACAATAATATATCAACAACGGGAAATAAAAATAAATTAATTGAAAAATGTTTATTAATAAATAATTTAGATAAATATATAAATAAAACTTTCTATGTTCTTACACCAAAATCAAAAAAAATTATACAAGAAAATGATGAATTTTTATATGTTGATAAGTTCATTAGAAGATATCAATATAATTTATTCACTCATGAAGAATATGAAGAAATAAAAAGAGAAATAAATTATTTACAACCTACTTTTGATGATATAATTTTATACTTATTAATAAAAAAAGCTAAATTAAGTGAAGAAAAAAATGATTTTTCAAAATTAAGAACAATTTATTTAGAGTTATATCATTTATTTAAGAAAAATAAAGATGATAAAGCTATCAGATGTCTAATAAATATATTAGATATGGATATAAGCGGTATAAGAGATATCATAGAGATTGATAATGTTATTAATATCATTACTTATGATGATGATACTTCACTAAAACTATGTTTAAATTTAGCACCAGGGATTGTAAAGTTTTTAAAAAAATATGACTATATTAAAGTAAAAAAAGAATTAGATAAAAATATATTTTTAAATTTACCATTTAGATATTTTAAAAAGGAAATAGTTAAAGAAATAATATTAAAAGCATATGAAACAGAAGAAACAAATTTTTATGAAGAATATAAAAATCTTGCAAATAAATAAAAGTATATTTAATATTTTAAACAACACCAAAGCACCTTAAACACAATACAATCCATTGTGTTGTGTTTAATATGCTTAACGGCATATTTATACCCTTATGCTATCCCACAAAGCTAGGAGGTATAATATGGACGCAAGAACAAACACTGCAAAGTGGAATGAAAAAAGTAAAAAATGGAGGATTAAAGTACAAAGAGACGGAAAGATAAAAGAGTTTACCTGTTCTACACCGGGAAGAAAAGGTCAGAGAATATGCAATGCAAAAGCAGACAAATGGCTTAAAGAAAGAACTTTCAACGATAATACAACAGTAGAAAATCTACACAAATTATATCTTGAAAAGAAAAAAGACTTGGTGGGAACAAGCAGGTATAACAATATATGTGCATATTTTAATAAATGGATTCTTCCCTATATTGGTAAAAAGAAATTTGCGAAGCTTAGAGAAGATGACTTACAGGATATTCTTGATTTAATGTATAAAGAAGATAAATCGGCAAAATACATAAAAGAGATAAAAGGAATTTTACTGGACCTTTTAAAATTTGCAAGGAAAAGAAACATAACAAGACTTATTCCTGAAGATTTAAGAGTCAATCCAAAAGCAAAGAGAAAAGAAAAAGATTCTCTTCAACCAGATGATTTATACACATTATTTAACAGCGATAAAACAATATACAACGGAAAGGAAATACAGGATCCTTATATTAATGTTTATAGAATGTATGTTGTAACAGGATTAAGAAGAGGTGAACTAATAGCTTTAGAAAAGAAAGATTTATTAAACTCACCTGTAATTAATTATTTTAATAAAAAGATTATAAATGTAAATAATGATACATTCTTAAGAATAAACAAATCTATAAATGAATATAACGAACTTACAAAAGGGAAAACGGTGAATGCTTATAGATATGAAATTCTACCTAAAATAGCCATTGAAATTATTGAACAGGAAGAAAAGACTTTAAAAGAAAATCATGTTATATCAAAATACCTCTTCCCCGATTTAAACGGAGGTCATCTAAACCCTCAAAGGATTTCAAATAGATTTAAAAAATACGCAGAATATAATAACCTTTCAAAGCATACTCTCCATGAACTAAGACATACATTTGTAAGTTTAAATGTTGAAGATATAGAAGATGAAACAATGCTTGAAATAGTTGGACATGCAAACAAGAAAATAACAGAAAATTACAAACATATTGTTGTTGACAGACTTTCAAAAGCAAGCAACTCAATCGATGAAAGAATGGAAAATGTACTTGAATATGGAAAGAATTTAAAAACGTGTTCTAAGACGTGGTCTCTCAAAACAAAAAAAACTGAAAACTCTTTATAACAAAGTGTTTTCAGATTAAAAGCAAATGGCGGAGAAGGAGGGATTTGAACCCTCGCGCCGCTTACGCGACCTATACCCTTAGCAGGGGCACCTCTTCGGCCAACTTGAGTACTTCTCCGAATTCTATATAAAAAAAAAGATATTAAATTCTTAATGGCCGAGAGGGTGGGATTCGAACCCACGTGGGCTTGCACCCTAACGGTTTTCAAGACCGCCCCGTTATGACCACTTCGGTACCTCTCGGTTTTCATCAAGCTTAATTATATTATCATATGGATAATACTTTGTCAATATCTTTTTTAATCTTTTTTTATATTTTTATTTATTATTACTCATTTCTAAAGTTTTATTTATACTTGCAAGTAATGCATCTATTACAACTCCTCTGAAACCAGCCTGTTCAAGAGAATTTACACCTTTTATAGTCGTTCCCCCCGGAGAACAAACATTATCTTTTAATTTACCTGGATGTTCACCACTTTCTAAAACCATCTTTGCTGAACCAAGAACCATTTGTGCAGCAAGCTTATATGCTAAATCTCTCTTAACTCCACTTTCAACAGCGGCGTCTGCCAAAGCTTCAATATACATATATGTATAAGCAGGACCACATCCGCTTAGACTTCCGGCTGTATCAATTAGTGCTTCTTCCACTATTTCACTTTTACCAAAACTATTAAATATTTTTACTACATTTTCTACATCTTCATTTGTTGCTTTTTTATTCGCAGTTATAAGTCCCATTCCTTCTCCAACAAGTGCGGGAGTATTTGGCATGGTTCTTATTATTCTTAGTTCCCTACCAAACATATCTTCTATATTTTCTATTGTCTGCCCTGCTGCAATTGTTACAATAAGTTTATTTTCATCAACAACATCTTTTATTTCATCTATAACAGTTTTATAAACATTTGGTTTAACTGCTAAAAAGATAATATCTGTTTTTTTTGCAACATCTTTATTATCTTTGCTTGTATTTACACCATATTTTTCTTTAACCAAATTTATCGTCTTATCAGAAACCGCAGTGGCATATATATTGTCTTTACTTACAAGATTACTATCAATCATACCTCCAATAATAGCTTGTGCCATATTTCCACTGCCTATAAATCCTATTTTTAAATTCATAACTATCTCCTTTTTATATTAAAAACCATTTATTTGAATAATTAAAATTTTTCTTTAAATAATTTGAATATTCATCATAATTGGGACAAACCTTGTAAAGAAGTTCATAAAATCTTTTTTGATGATTCATTTGTTTTATATGACAAATCTCATGATATAAAACACTTTTTATAATTTCTATATCATATTTCATTAAAGCAAGATTTAAACATATTGAATTTGTTTTCTTTGAATAACTTCCAAACCTGCTTTTCATAAGTCGCACTTTAATATTAAAATCATTTTTTATTTCAATAATTTTAGCTTCTTGCATACATTCTTTAATAATATAGCAGTTTAAATTATTAAGAAACAACTCTCTTAAATATTTATTGATTAATTTTACCATACTTTCAACATCATCATATTTTGTATAAAGAAAAAAATAATTTTCTTTTAGTTCTATTTTATTTTTCTTATCTTTAATAACTTTTATTATATACTTTTTACCAAATATAGAAATTTTTCTTCCATTAATATCATAAACTTCATTTTTATTATTTATAGCTTTTAATCGTTTTTGAATCCAAGCATCTTTTTCATTTAATAAATCATAAATATATTTGTCTTTTACCCTTTTATTCGCATTTACAACCACATTTCCATTATCATCAACTCTTATATAAACATTTTTAATTTTTTTTCTGTTTATTATTATATTATAATCCATACTCTTCTCCATTTAATGAAAATGCTTCTTTATAAGATAATATCCAAGTCCCACTACGGATAAACTAAGAGATATTACAAAAAAATATCCATACCTCCATGTAAGTTCCGGCATATATTTAAAATTCATCCCATACCACCCTACAATTAACGTAAGTGGAGAAAACACAGCCGTAATAACTGTTAAAGTCTGCATTGTCTTGTTTTGCCTGATATCAGCTTGAGCTTGATATAAATCTCTAAGATGTCTGGTATACTCCATTAATGTATCGACTTTAGAGTTTAGTCTGCTAACTTTATTCGTAAAAATTTTAAAAAGTCCTTTATAAGAATTATTAAAGATATCCTCTTCATGTTCTTCAAAAACAAGCCCTACATCTACAAGCTGATCGTAATAATTATTAATAACCAAAAGCTGTCTTTTCATTGAAACAATAAGATAATTAAAATTTCTTAAATCGCCGTCAAGAACTTTATCCTCAAGGTTATTTATATTCTTTTCAAAATGCTCTAAGTAATTTAAATCTTCACTAATTAAAATATCCAAAAAATCATATAAAAAATGCGCTATGGATGGATTTTTCCACTGTCTTTGTTTGCTTATTTTTTCAATAATTGGAAGAACTATATTATCATCATCAATAAAATAAATTCTATGTTTTTTTAGATAATACCCAAACTTACCATTTAAACATTCTTCTCCCTTTTTAGGAATAAAAAATGTTCCCGCTATTATATCTTTATATACTTCAGACTTTGAAAAACTAATATTTTCAAAATCTATATAATAAGTATATATGGCATTTTGTTTACATGTTTCTTTCCATTCGTCAAGTGTTAGAACAATTAGAATATCTTCACTGTCAGATAAATTTTCTATACTGTCTATTTGTTCAAGTACATTAGAAACTCTATAATACATCCTATCACCTCATTAAAATTATGATACCACATATTATAAACTTTTATAATATAAATAATAAAAAAGGATGAAAGAATCATCCTTTTAAACTAAAGCTATTATTTCAACCTCAACTAAAACATCTTTTGGAAGCTTGCTTACTTCTACACATGAACGAGCAGGTTTGCTTACAAAATATTCGCTGTATACTTCGTTGAAATCATTAAAGTCATTAATATCACTTAAGAAACAAGTAGTTTTTACTACTTTAGAAAAATCACTTCCTGCTTCTTTTAAAATTTCACCAATATTTTCACAAACTCTCTTTGCTTGAACCTTAATATCTCCTTCCATTATTTCTCCACTTTCGGGAATAATTGGAATTTGACCTGATGCATATAACGTTCCATTTACTATAATTCCTTGTGAATATGGTCCTATTGCGGCAGGAGCCTTTTTTGTTGATACTACTTTCATATTATTACCTCTCTTTTATAAATTTTTTTCAAAATTTTCCATAAATTCATTTATTCTGTCTTCATTTGCTTTCATAGCTTCCAAAGTGTCACTTAAAAGTTCATTTAATTCAACACCCATCATTTCTGCACCTTTTTGTATAACATCTCTGTCACACCCTGCAGCAAAACCTCTGCTTTTAAATTTTTTCTTTAAACTTTTAAGGGGCATATCTTTAGTACTTTTAGAAGGACGCATTAACGCAGCAGCATTTATAATTCCGGTAAGTTCGTCTGTTGCAAACAAAACTTTTTCCATTTTTTCTGTGGGCTCTATATCACAGCATATTCCATAACCGTGAGAACAAACACTATGTATTATATCATCATTTACGTTTTCTTCTTTTAATATCATAACAGCCTTTTTACAATGTTCATTTGGATATAGTTCAAAATCAACATCATGAAGAAGTCCTACAATTTCCCAGTAATTTTTATCACCTTCTATACCTAATTTATCACAGTACCACCCCATAACCGAAGATACCGTAATTGCATGTCTTATATGAAAAATATCTTTATTGTATTTTTTTAATATTTCAAAAGCTTCATCAAATGTAATATTACTTTCCATTTTTCCTCCTATACGTTAAAAAATATTATAAACCCATTTAAAAGCATTATCAACATAAAAATTTACAAAAAATTGCGACAATTAAATTTAATTTATCACAATAAAAAAATAAATGAATATATTATATTGAAATCAAATTTATCGGGAGGATTTAAAATTGAATGAAAGAAATTACAAACCAATTGTTCCTTATATGCCTTTAATCCCTAAAATTGCAAATGCATATGTGCCATTTCAATTAAACAGCGATATGTATGATGCACAAGAAGGTTTAATGAAAAAAGGAACAATGTTTGAAGCTTTATATTCACCATTTAACACAAATTTAAAAGGAAGTGATACAGTATGCAAATAGATATGGGACACGGATGCAGCGGAGCAGACGGAACAAATAATAACGAAAATATAAATAATATGAGCATGGAAGAAATTTACAATAAAATAAAAATATATACTTTTGCAACTCAAGATACCGCTCTTTATTTAAATACACATCCAGGGGACATGGATGTACTAAAAAGACACAACGAATATTCAAAGAAATTAAAAGAAGTAAACGAAGCTTATGAAAAATTCAATAACCCTATTGACAATACAGGTAGCAGTGAGGGATTTTGGAAATATATAGAAGGTCCTTGGGCCGCTCAAAACATGAACTGGGAGGATAATGAATAATGTGGATTTATAAAAAAATGTTGCAACATCCCGTTACAGTTTCGGGAAAAGATTTGAGAATGGCAAAAAACGTATTAACACAATACGGCGGACCTGACGGTGAACTTGGTGCGTCTTTAAGATATTTAACACAAAGATTTTATATGCCACTAAAAGAAGGCACAGCCACACTTACAGATATAGGAAGCGAAGAACTTGGACATCTTGAAATGATAGGAACTATTTTTTCAGAACTTGTTAAAGGAGCAACTAAAGACGAACTTATAAACAGCGGTCTTGGAGGATACAATATAGAACATGGTTGCAATCCTTTCTATATTAATGTAGATGGTGTACCATGGACTGCAAGCTATATCGGTTCAAAGGGAGATCCAGAAGTAGACATGTATGAAAACATGGCTGCGGAACAAAAAGCAAGAATAACCTATGAAAACTTAATAAAAATGACAGATGACCCTCTTCTAATAAACACTTTAAAATTCTTAAGAGAAAGAGAAATCGTTCATTTTCAACGTTTCGGAGAAGTATTAAGAATGGTTCAAGAAGACAAAGAAAAGAAAAAAATATTTTAAATAATAAAACCTTTAAACTTTTTCGACAAATTTATATATTTTTATATCTCCTTTATGCTAACATTATAATGAAAAAATTAAGGACTTGATAAAACATATTTATTAAGTCCTTTTTAAATAAAATTAAATTAAAGGTGGAAAAATGAATATTAAAGAAAAATTATCAAAACCATATCTTATGAACGAAAAAATAGAATATACCACAAATCAAATAAGAGAGTGTGAAATGTACATAGAAAGGATTTCTTCCTATATAAACGAAAGCGGAATAAAAGCAGAAAAAAACAAAGACAATAAAACAGAAAGCATAATTAATTTAATTTTATATAAACAACAGCTTATAAAGGAAATAAATACATTATATAAACATAAAATGGACGTAAACAATATTATAAATTCTCTTGAAAGTGAACTTGATAAACTTATAATGAAAAAACATTATTTAAATTATGAAACATGGAGTAAAATTTCAGAAGATTTATCAATAACCTATCAAACCGTACATGCACACCATAAAAAATCTATAGAAACATTGGAGAAATTTTATAAAAAGAAAAAAATGCAATAGGAAGCAGGTCATATAAAATGACCTGCTTTGAAGAAAACAAATAGACTTTAATTGTATGTAATAAAGTTTTTAATAACTTTACCTTCAGAATGTTCAATAAGAGCTTTTTCCAAATCATCAAGTTTATATTCGTTTTGAACAAAATCTTTTTCGTCAATAACGTGCATTTTCAAAAGCTCAAATGCTTGATTTACATATAAAGGTGTTGTATGGAAAACGCCTTTAATTGTAATTTGGCTGTAATGAAGTAATTTTGTATCAACTGTTATTGTATCTCCTGCTTTTGTACCTCCGAAGCAAAGAACAAATCCGCCAGGTCTTGCCATTTGAATTGCAAGTTCCCAAACTTTTGCAAGTCCTGTTGCTTCAACAGCTACGTCAACACCTCTCTTATCAGGTGTTAAATCTTTTACTGCTTGTATTTGATCATCAACTTTGTTTAAATCTACAATATCAAATGCACCAAGTTTTTTAGCCATTTCAAGTCTATTTTCGCTCATATCACAAGCTATAACTCTTGCACCTTTCAAATATAATAATCTTACAAACATTAAACCTATTGGTCCACATCCGTTAACAACAACATAATCACCTTGTTCTACAGGAACATTTGCTGTTCCATATACAGCACATGAGAATGGTTCCAATAATGCTGCTTGTCTATAACTCATATCATCAGGAATATGGAACATATTTTGATTTACAATTCTTTCCGGAATCAATATGTATTGAGCAAAGGCACTGTTATTTTTGTTATTTATAATTAAATCTTCACACATTGAGTGAAGCCCTTTTTTACAAAAATAACATTCATTACATGGAGCTGAGTTATGAGAAACAACTCTATCTCCCACTTTGAATTTTGTTACATTTTCTCCTACAGCATAAACAGTTCCGCTTGATTCATGTCCCAAAGGGAAAGGAGGTGTCATAAGAGGATATCCTCTTTTATAACTTTTTACGTCAGTACCGCAAGTTAGCGATATTTCATTTTTGATTACCACATCACCAGGACCAGGAACAGGAATATCAATTTCTTCAATTCTCAAATCTTCAGGTCCGTAAACAACGGCTCTTTTCATTTTGCTCATTTTAAAAATCTCCTTTATTAATTCGTTATCATTACCTATATTATACCACCAATTTTTTTATAGTCAATAATTTTTAATACTTTTGTAATGTAAATTTTAATCAAATTATTACATTTGTAATATATTTTACAAATGCATTATATTTTAATTTGTGATATAATAAAACAAACAGAAAAAAAGGAGATACATTTTGAAAGCAGCATTTTACACTCTGGGTTGCAGAGTAAATAGTTACGATACACAAGCAATGATAGAATTATTCAAAGAAAACGGATACGAGATAGTTGACTCTCATGAAAAAGCCGATGTATATGTTATAAATACCTGTGCGGTAACAAACGAAAGCGAAAGAAAAAGCAAACAAATTGTTAGAAGATTAAAGCACCAAAACGAGAATGCCATAACAGTATTAACAGGTTGCTTTGCTCAAAGTAACTTTGAAGAAGCACAAAAAGTAGAAAGTGCGGATATCATATGCGGAACACATAAAAGAGAAAAAATTATAGATTATATTAATGAATTCAAATTAAGTAAAAATAAAGTATATAACATAGAAGAAGACAGTAAAGATTTTGATAAAGTAGGAATTACAACATATGAAGGCAAAAGCAGAGCTTTTATAAAAGTTCAAGACGGATGCAATATGTTTTGTTCTTACTGCATTATCCCCTACGCAAGAGGCGTATTAAAAAATGCATCAGTTGAAAAAGTCTTAAATCAAATTGAAGAACTAAGCAAAAGAGGATATAGGGAAGTTGTAATCACAGGTATCCACATTGCATCATATAAAGCAGACACAGGAGAAAACCTTATAGAATTACTTGAAATAATTGATAACCAAAACCAGGTTGACAGAATAAGACTTGGGTCACTTGAACCTAAATTATTAAGCGATAATTTTCTAGAAAGATTAAGCAAACTTAAATCTTTCTGTCCTCATTTCCATATTTCTCTTCAAAGCGGATGTGATAAAACATTGAAGGAAATGAACAGACATTACAACACTAAAGAATACTTTGACATAGTAACAAAAGTAAGAAAGTATTTCGATAATCCCGGAATAACAACAGATATTATAGTTGGTTTCCCAAATGAAAATGATGAAGATTTTGAAACAACAAAAAAATTCGCAGAAAAAATTGGATTTTCATATATTCATATCTTCCCATTTTCACCAAAACATGGAACACCTGCCAGTACAATGAAAAACCAAAACACAAAAGAAACAAAAAGTAAAAGAGCAAAAGAATTAAAACAAATAATGCTTAAAAAAAGACATGAATTTTTGGAAAACATGAAGGGAAGCACCCAAAAAGTATTAATAGAAAAGAAACTTAGCGATAATATTTACGAAGGTTACAGTGAAAATTATATATATGTTGAAGTTAAAAGCGAAAAAGACATATTTAATAAAATAGTAAATGTAAAAATAACAGGTCAAAACCAAACACATTTGGAAGGGGAATTATTATGAAAATAGATTTACACATCCATTCAAACGCAAGTTCCGATGGTGAAGTAGAAGTCGAAAAAATAATTGATATGGCAATTGAAGAAGGACTTAAATATATTGCAATAGCAGACCATGAAAGCATAGCAAACGTAAAAAAAGCTTTAGAATACGCAAAAAACAAAGACATAACCGTTATACCTGCAACGGAAATATTTGTCTCACACAATGGTAAACTTCTTCATATGCTTGGATATGGAATAGATGTAGACGATAAAGCTTTAAATGAAGAAATAGATAAAATATGGCAAGGAAGAAAAGACGGTATACAAAAACAAATTGATTTAATTAGAGAAAAAGGACTAAAAATAAATGAAAAAGAGGTCTTTGATTATGCAACAGGCGATATACCTCTTTTATCAGCATATATTCATGCTATATTAATTGAAGAAGAAAACAGAAACCACCGATTAATACATGGATTACAGCCAAATATTGAAAGCATAATAACTCTTTCCAGAGAAGCTTTCGGAGTAGGCAAAGAACTTTATGCCCCTACTTATATGCCAAGTAGTAAAGATTTAATAAAAGTTATAAAAAATGCATGTGGAGCCTGTGTAATAGCTCATCCGGGAGTCGACATAAAAGATGAAACACATATACTTGACGAGCTTAAGGAATATGGAATTGACGGTGTTGAAGCATATTATACATCTCATACAAACGAGCAAAGTGAAAAGTACAAAAATTATGCAATAAAAAATAATTTATTTTACACCTGTGGAAGTGATTTTCACGGAAGTTTCAAACCTAAAAACGCACTTGGATGTGTACAAACAGACAATAACGAACAGGCTATAAAAGGAATATACGAACATTCAAAAAATTTAAAATTAAATTAATATATAAAATCCCGATATATTTCGGGATTTTATTTTTATAATGAACTTATGTAATAAAATATAAAAACTATATAATTATAAATTTTTTAAACATATTTAACACATATGTTATTATATTTATTTTTTCAATTTTTTTAGAAATAACTAAATCCACACTTCCTATAATGTCACTCCCTTCTTTTACATTTATTACCCCTACTTTCTGCCCTTCTTTTACAGGTGCATTAATCACACTACTGTTTAATTTTATATCGGTTGTATATTTTTCATTTTCATTTTTACCGCTTAAAACTGTAAAATTATCCTTTGCAACTACCTTAACATTATACTCATTACCTTTGTTTATTTTAATTTCTCCAAACTCTCCTCCCTTAGTTACAATATTTGTTCCTTTGTAATTACTAAAGCCATAGTTTAAAAGCTTGTTTGCTTCTTCAAATCTTGTTTTGGAATCTGGAGCATTTAAAATAACTACAATAAGACGAAGATCTCCCTTTTTACCCGTAGCAGAAATACAGTGTCCCGCATCAGCCGTATACCCTGTTTTTAACCCATCAACATTATCATTCATTTTTAAAAGTTTGTTTGTATTATTAAGAAGTCTCTCTTTATCATTATTTTTACCTATTTTTATGGTTTTCTGCCAAGTGGAACTTATTTTAAAAACATCAGGATACTTACACACTTCTTTTGTCATTAATGCAATATCATAAGCACTTGAATAGTGATTATCCACGGGAAGTCCGTTTGAATTTACAAAATGAGTATTTTTCATTCCGAGACTCTTTGCTTTTTCATTCATCATAAGAACAAATTTCTCAATGCTCCCCCCTATAAATTCTCCCATTGCAGCACAAGCATCGTTTGCACTTTCTATTATAATTGCATTCAAAAGCTCTTCAACACTTCGCATCTCTCCTTGTTCAAGATAAAGCTGACTCCCTCCCATGTTACTTGCGTAATCTGATATTGTAACCATATCGGACATATTGATGGTTTTATTATCAATGGCTTCTAATATCAATAGTATCGTCATAACTTTTGTAACGCTTGCCAAAGGAAGTTTCTTATTCATGTTTTTTTGATACAAAACCTTTCCGCTTGACGAATCCATTAAAACTACAGCCTTACTTTTTATGTTCAAATCTACTTTTTCCTCTTCTGCCCCTTTTACAAAAGTAGGCATAATATTAAACAAAAAAGCAAATATTAATACTATAGAACTTATTCTTTTTAACATAATTTTCTCCTCCCTTTTAATATTTATTAAAGCAAAATATAAATATTAATATTATTACAAAAAAGAAGAAGAAAATAATACCATAAGCATAGGAGCAACATAACTTTCAAAACATATACCTATAACATTAAATAAAAAAGCCACTACTATGTATATAGTATATCTAAAATAAAAAGAAGAATTTCTCACTTTACCATATTTGTTCTTATTGTTTTTTTGAATTGAACTTTTAAAACAAGAAGACATCACAAAGGCAAACATCAAGGCAAAATTTTTAATTATATTTGGAATTATCAAAACACAAATTAAAAATAAAATTCCTTTAAAACCATAAGAAGATATAAAAAACGTTATTACAAAACCAAACAAAAAACCTTTGTAAAACATTATACTTATAGAATATAAAATGCTTATTGCACTAAGCCCCAAAATAAGAAGAAAAATATATATTTTTATATCCGAATACATTGTTTGAGTAAAAATCTTTTTACTGTCTATACTTGATGTGTCTTTTGTAAGAAGTTCAAAAAACGAACCTATGTAATTTTTAAGCTCATCCAATTGTGTAGAGCTTAAAAAATATATACTGACTCCTCCTATTATAATTCCAAGAATAAAAACAAGAATAAAAAATAAATATTTATTTTTGTTTTCCATAAAATGATAATTTATAAATTCTCTAATCATAAAATATTATTCCTTATTTTTTGTGACATAAAAAAGACATGCCCTATTAATAAAGGGTATGTCCTTATTTATATTTTATGACTGTTTAAATATTATTTTCTAAACAATATTTAAGAAAGGGAACAATAATTTTTGAATCTGTTATTTTTCCTTCAAAAATCTTTTGTTTTAATTCTTTTATATTTATTTTATATACATTTATAAACTCATCATCATCCAAATCTTGACAGGTTTTAACCAAATCCTTTGCTAAATATACATATATTAATTGATTACCTAATCCTATATCAGGATAAAATTTCATATATGGGATTATATTACGAGAAGTATATCCTGTCTCTTCTTCGAGTTCTCTTAAAGCTGCAACATCAGGATCTTCTCCCTTTTCTAATTTACCAGCGGGAATTTCATCTGTAACATCATAAATAGAGCATCTAAACTGTTTTACTAAAATAACATTATCATATTCATCTATTGCTAAAATAGCACAAGCTCCCATATGTTCAACATTATCTCTTGTTGCTTCATTTCCGTTTGAAAGTATGACAGTATCTCTTTTTACATCAAATATATTCCCACTTAAAAGCTTTTCGGTTTTAATAACGGTTTCTTTTATTTCCATTATTTATTTCCTCGCTCGTTTAACATACTTTTAAGTTCATCCATAAAGCTATTTACATCTTTAAACTGTCTATAAACAGAAGCAAATCTTACATAAGAAACTTCATCTAAATCTTTTAGGTATTTCATTATCTCTTCACCTATTAAATTTGATGGTATTTCTTTCTTTGCTATTTTTTGAATATTACTTTCTATTTCATTTACAACATGTTCTATCTGCTCAATAGAAACAGGTCTTTTTTCACATGATTTTATTATACCGTTCATAAGTTTATTTCTGTCAAAAGCTTCTCTAGTACCATTTTTCTTAACTACAATTAAAGGTATCGTTTCTATTTTTTCATAAGTTGTAAATCTTTTTGCACAAGATAAACACTCTCTTCTCCTTCTTATAGCCGTATTATCATCAGTAGGTCTTGAATCTATAACTTTACTTTCGCTAAAACCGCAATGTGGACACTTCATTTTTATCACCTTTCGTTCCTAAAATATATAAAAATTATATAATATATTTTTATTTAACTCAACCTTAAGAATATATAAATTATTTAAACAAAAATAAAAAAGCGGATAACTCCGCTTTTAAGAAAAATTATAATAAACTTTGTACTTTATCATATTCATCAGTTATTTCTTTTTCAGGTTCAGGAGTAAGAAGACTTACCACAACCATAAATATACAACCTGTTAAGAAAGCTGGTAATAATTCATAAATATCAAATAAACCGCCTAAATTACTTATAACGTATTTCCATAAGAATACCATAGCCCCACCGGAAATCATTGAAGCAATTGCACCGTATTTATTAGCTCTTCTCCAGAAAAGAGCAAATAATACAACTGGTCCAAATACAGCACCAAAACCTGCCCATGCAAATGATACAATAGAGAATACTGAGCTGTTTGGATCTTTTGCAAGGAAAATACCAAGAACAGCAATTGCAATAAGACATCCTCTTGCTACAACCATTCTCTTTTTACCATCAAGTTCTTTACCAAAGAAACCACCTATAATGTTTTCAGATACACTTGAAGAAGCAGCAAGAAGTTGTGAATCCGCAGTAGACATTGTTGAAGCAAGAATACCTGCAAGTATTACACCGGCAAAACAAGCAAATATCCATCCATGTGTACTTAGTACATTTGCAATTTTAACTATTACTGTTTCAGAAGATGTTCCTTCAAGGAATGGAATAACAGATGCTTTTGTCATTCCATAACCAATTATACCTATCAAAATAGAAGCAAACATAGAAATTACAACCCATATAGAAGCAACTCTTCTTGAAATTTTAAGTTTGTCTTTATCTTCAATAGCCATAAAACGAAGTAATATATGAGGCATTCCAAAATAGCCAAGTCCCCAAGCCATTTTTGAAACGATTGTTAAAAAGCCGTAACTTTCAGCGCTGCCCGTTGTCATATTATGAGTTGAAACCATACTCAAATATCCGGGAAGTTCTTTTGCATTGTTTATTACCATATCCATACCGCCTGCGGCACTTATTCCAAAAACAAGAATAATAACAAGAGCAACTGACATGATTATACTTTGAATAAAATCTGTAGTGCTTGCAGCAAGGAAACCTCCCATTGCTGTATATAAAATAATAACCACTGCACTTACAACCATTGCGGTAAAATAATCAATACCAAATAAACTTGAGAATAATTTACCGCAAGCAGCGAATCCTGAAGCAGTATAAGGAATAAAGAAAATAATTATAAATAATGAAGATATAAGCATTAAAATCTTCTTTTTATCTCTAAACCTATTTGAAAAGAAATCAGGAAGAGTAAAAGAGTTCTTTGAAACTTCCGTATATAATCTTATTCTTTTTGCTATAATAAGCCAGTTTACATATGTACCTATTGCAAGACCTAAAGCTGTCCATCCTGCATCGGCTATACCTGATAAATAAGCAACTCCAGGTAGTCCCATAAGTAACCAACTACTCATATCAGAGGCCTCGGCACTCATAGCCGTTACAAAAGGTCCAAGTTTTCTTCCTCCTAAATAAAAATCGTGAGCCGTCTCGTTTTGTTTTGATAAAAATGCTCCAATAACAACCATACCTATTAAATAAATAAATATGACCGCAAGCATTCCTATTTGGTTTGCCTCCATTACAATTTCTCCTATCTTTTTAATTATAAAAAACAAAGGTCCTATGAAAATAGTACCTTTGTAATATTTTATATTAAGTTTATTTTTTTGTCAAGATTTGCCTATATATCGGCTATTTTTTACCTTTTTTGTATCTTAAAATATAAATAATAATGAAAGCAAAAATCAATATCCAAACTATGTTTGAATAGCTTTTAAAATAAGGAAGAAAACTTTCCCATGCATCTCCAAGAATAACACCAAGAAAAACAAGTAAAGTATTCCATATCAATGTACCAAGTGTACTTAATATAATAAAATAAGAAAACTTCATTCTGGAAAGTCCCGCAGGAATTGATATAAGACTCCTTGCTACAGGTATACATCTGCATATAAACACAGCCTTATTTTCAAATTTTAAAAACCAATTATAACTTAAATCAATATATTCAGGTTTTAAATGTAAAATTTTTCCGAATCTACTGGAAAACAAATCTCTAAGTTTTTCCCTTTTAAACATATACCCGAGTATATAAAGTATAACCGCACCAAGAATTGCACCTATCGTTGCAAAAATAATTACAACAATCGGGTTTAACCCTGCTGCAACTACCATATATCCCCCAAACAACAAAACAACCTCTGAAGGAATCGGTGGAAAAATATTTTCAACAAGTATTAAAATCATTATCCCAATATATCCGTAATCTCTAATAAAACTTAACAGTGTTTCTTGCATAAATCCCCTCTTTTACTTTCTAAAACAATTTATATGTATATTATATTTTTGTATGATATAATATATTGCATACTAATTAAAGAAAAATTAAAGGAATGTAAAATTTAGGTAAAATAAAATGACATTACAACAACTTAAATACATAATAGAAATAGTAAACTGCGGTTCAATAAACGAAGCTGCAAGCAGATTATTCATAACTCAACCAAGTCTTTCAAAATCCGTAAAAGAACTTGAAAACGAACTTGGCATTGAAATATTTGTCCGTTCAAACAGAGGTATATCTCTGTCCTCAGATGGTGCCGAATTTTTGGGATACGCAAGACAAGTTATAGAACAAGCAGAACTTTTGGAGCAAAGATATATGAATAAAACTCCATCAAAAAGAATATTCTCTGTTTCCACACAGCATTATGCTTTTTCCGTTCACGCCTTTGTAAACATGGTTAAAGAATTTGATAAAGACGAATATGAGTTTGCCATAAGAGAAAGCAAAACCCATGAAATAATAGAGGATGTAAAAAATCTTAGAAGCGAAATTGGAGTAATTTATTTAAACGATTTTAACGAAAAAGTAATAAATAAAATTTTAAAAGATAACGGCTTAGTTTTTACTCACCTTTTCGATGCAAGACCTCATATTTTTATAAGCATAGATAATCCCCTTGCAAAAAAAGAAAAACTTACTATAGAAGACCTTGATCCATATCCAAGAGTTTCCTTTGAACAAGGTACATATAATTCTTTTTATTTCTCGGAAGAAATTTTAAGTACGCTTTCTCATAAGAAAAATCTTTTAGTAAGTGACAGAGCAACTCTTTCAAACCTTCTTATAGGTCTTCAGGGATATACCATAACAACGGGTATTTTAAGTGTTGAACTTAACGGAAGCAACCTTGTTTCAATTCCTCTTGAATCTGATGAAGTCATAAGACTTGGTTATATAAAACACAAAAATGCAAGCCTTAGCATACCGGCAAAGAAATACATTGAAAAATTAGAAGATTATATAAAGGAATATCAATATTGATATTCCTTTTTTCTATATCAAAATATAAAAAATGTATATTATCACATAATAAAAAAACATGATATACTAACAAAGCAACTTAAGGAGGAATTAATTATGACAAAAAGAACAAACGTACCATTTAGAAATGATATCGTAGGAAGTTTCCTACGTCCTTTAGAACTTAAAAATGCTAAGGAAGATTATATAAAAGGAAAAATTAATTTAGATGAATTAACTAAAATCCAAAACAAATGTATTGAAGAACTTGTAAAAAAAGAAAAAGAAGCTGGATTAAAATCAGTTACAGACGGAGAATTTACAAGAAGTTGGTGGCATTTGGATTTCATGTGGGGGCTTAAGGGAGTAAAAAAGAAAGAACTTGAAAAAGGATATCAATTTAAAGATGAAGAAACAAGAGCTGAAACAGCATCTTTAGAAGGAAAAGTAGAATATAATGAAAACCATCCTTTCTTTGAAGGTTATAAATTTTTACATAAAATAGCTTTAAATAACGATGTAATTCCAAGACAAACCATACCTGCTCCAGCACAGTTTTTCGCAGAATTACAAAGACCGGATAATGCATCAGAGGTAAAAAAATACTATAATGACACAAACAAATTAATTGAAGATATTGCAAGCGCTTATAATAAAACAATTTTGAAATTTTATGAACTTGGATGCAGAAATATTCAACTTGATGACTGTACATGGGGTATGCTTTGCGACAAAAATGCAGTAAAACTAATAGGGCTAAGCGAAGAAGAAGTAACTAAAACAGCAAAATTATATGTAGAGTTAAACAATAAAGCAATAGAAAATTTACCAAAAGATTTAATAGTTACTACTCATGTATGCAGAGGCAATTATCACTCAACATATGCAAGCGAAGGAGGCTATGAACCTATTGCAGAAATTCTATTTAAAGAAGAAAATGTAAAAGCATTTTATCTTGAATTTGATGATGAACGTTCAGGAGGATTTGAACCTTTAAGATTTGTACCAAAAGATAAGTTTGTTGTTCTTGGTCTTATAACATCAAAAAACGGAATTTTGGAAGATAAAGAAATAATAAAGAAAAGAATAAAAGAAGCAACAAAATATATAGATTTAGAAAATCTTTGCCTAAGTCCACAGTGCGGATTTGCTTCAACCGAAGAAGGAAATATCTTAACAGAAGAAAATCAATGGGAAAAATTAAAATTAATAAAAGAAATAGCTAAAGAAGTTTGGAAATAAAATTTAAAATAAAAAAGACATATCAAAAGATATGTCTTTTTTTTATATAAGTAAATTATTCACCAAAACCGTCTTCGATTAAAGCTGCTAATGTATCTACAGCTTCTTGTTCATCAGCACCGTTAGCTCTGATTTCTAATTCTGTACCTTGAGATAATCCACCAGCCATAACGCCCATGATAGATTTTGCATTGATTTCATTTCCATTCTTAACTAAAAGAATTTCTGATGAGAATTTAGCAGCTGTTTGTACAAATTGAGATGCTGGTCTAGCATGAAGACCTGTAGGATTTGTAATTGTTACATTTTTTGAATACATATATAATTCCTCCTAATTTTTTTTCTTTTATCGGTATTAATTAGATTATAACATAAATTTATCAAAATACTATTAAAATTTTAACAAATTCCTTATTTTTTTATACTTATACTTAAACCATCCCCTATAGGAAGAACAGAAGTAGTTAATTCACTATCTTCGCTTATAGCATCTAAAAACTTTCTAAGCCTTTTTACAATAGTTATTTTTCTTCTGATTAAAGGTTTACTTTTATCAATCATTCCTCTAAATAAAACATTATCACATATCAAAAGCCCGCCTGGTTTTAATATCCTTTTACAGTCTTCAAGCATATGAATATAATGTCCTTTATTTCCATCAAGGAAAACAACATCATATGTCTTTTCTTCATTTTTTAATACTTCTCCTGCATCATCAAGACATAAATCAATATTATCTTCAAAACCGTATTTCTTTATATTATTTTTAGCTTCGATATATCTTATTTCATCTCTTTCTATAGTTTTCACATAACTATCTTTACCCATCGTATCTGCAAACACACAGGAAGAATAACCTACAGCGCTTCCTACTTCAAAAAGAGACTTTGAAGAACTTAGCTTTAAAATAATTTTTACAAGCCTTTCAACATCTTCCGTAATAATAGGTATATTATTTCCTTTTGCTTCTTTTCTAAACTCTAAAAGAGCATCTTCTTCACTACTTAAGTGAAGAAGACCCTCTAAATATTCCTTTGTTATTTCATCTATCATTTTTTATTCCCAGTTCCCACTATATTTTTGTATATTGGCTTCATGCTCTTCATAAGTCTTAGCAAAAGCACTTGCTCCCGTACCGTCATTTTTTGTACAGAAATACAAATAATCGGTATCTTCAGGATAAAGTGCAGCTTTTAGAGAAGCTGCTCTAAAGTTTGATATAGGTCCTGCAGGAAGCCCTTCATATTTATATGTATTATATGGAGAATCAATATTCTTTTGTGATTCTGTAAAAGAGAATTGATAATCCTTATAAATATATTGTAGCGTTGCACAAGACTGAAGCATCATACCTTTTTCAAGTCTGTTATAAAATACCCCGGCAACAGTCGGCAGTTCAGAATCAAGTATTGTTTCTCTTTCAACAACCGATGCCATGGTTACAATTTCATCAATGGTTTTACCCATTTCTTTTGTTCTTTTCTTATATTCGTCTGTATATTCTTGATCGAATCTATCAAGCATTTTTTCTATTAAATCTCTTGGTGTAGAATTTACATAAATATTATATGTATCCGCAAATAAATATCCTTCCAAAATATATTCTCTATCCTTTGGAACACTTGATAAGAAATCATATTTTTCTCTGTAATAATCCGCATTATTTTTAATTTCACTTAAAAATTCTTCTTTTGTAAATATTCCTTGCTCCTCTAAAGTATCACCAATTCTGTTAAGGTCAAGACCTTCTTTTATTGTAACAGTTGCTGTATCGCTATTACTGCCTTCCATCATGATAGAAACAATATCTCCTGCTGATTGACTTTGAGAGAAAGAATAATATCCGGCCTTTAAATCATTTGATTTTCCTGTTAATTTAACATAAACTTTAAATGCAAGTTCACTTCTTATTAAATCTTTTTCTTTAAGCGTTTGAGAAATACCTGAAAGAGATGAACCTTCTTCTATTGTAACATCCATTTTATTTGTATTTGAAGAATCAACAGCTCCTAATAAAACGTTATAACTTACAATAATAGCTACAACACATATTAAAACAAATGCCCCTATTCCTCCAAGTATATATTTCTTCTTGCTTGCTTTTTTATTATTTTTCTTAGTTTTGCTATTTTTGTTATTTAAAACAACATCTTTTTTACTTTGTTTTACATCATCAAATTGATTTTCTTTTATATTAGAAAAATCCTCTGTTTTTACATCTACATCTTCAAAAAGCACATCATCTTTGATATCAATATTTTCTTTTGTTCCTTCATCAACTGAGATGTTAGAAAGTACTTTTTCATCTTCAAAAAGATTATTATCCATAAGATTTATATTATTATCTTTGTTTATTTTTTTTCTTTTAGGTCTTCTCATCGTTTTTTTTACTTTTACGACTCTTTTTCTTTTTTCCATACATCCTCTCCTTTTAGCATACTTAAATTATATATGTATTTGACAAATAACACAATATTTTTAACTTTTATTTAACAATTTTTAAGAAATAAAAAAGAAGATATATGAAAACATATATCTTCTAATACTACATAAAATATACAATCTCATCTTCAGGTTTAGCTGCTTTTTTTATACTTTCAAGATATAACACAGGAACATCTTCGCCGTATTCAACGTTAAATTCATACTCAACATGCACAAGTACCTCAACCCAGTCTCTATTTTTATAACTGAAGTTTTTCAAAAAATACTTACATTCATGTCCCAAAAATTGTATATCATCAGCACAGCAAGTCATTGCAAATCTTCCAGGAACAAACGTATTTCTACCTAAACTCTTATCAGTATAAACCTGAGCTTTAAACCTTACTTTTTTGCCCATATAATGTCCCGGATTATCAAGTGTATCAATAAACCATACACCATAATCCACATCACTTACATCTATAATATCTGCATTTATATCAAAAGGCAAATCCTCTTCGGTTTCTTCAACAACGCTTCCGTCGCTTCTTTCAAATACAATTTGAACTGTTGGATTTAAAGCTTTAATATTTCTTCTAAGTTTAGCTCTGTCCATATCATCTTCATATCTGTTACATATTATTAGACTTGATAAATTAAGAGGCTCCATAAACATTGCTCTCATGTTAAGCATATATATTTCTGCTGTTTCACAGTTAACCAAAGAATACACGCTTGCAATCTGCCAATTTTCAGGAAAATCTGTTTTAAGAAGCGTATCCATACTCCATGTCCCATTGTATTCCATAACAACCTGATTTGGTCTATATAATGCTTCATAATTTTGAAGAAGTGTTGGAGTGAACTTCTCTATATCATCAATTGTTACCTTTGTTATTTGACATTCACTTAAAAAATCTCTTTCAAACTCTTCTTCCCCATCTTCACACATAATAAGAAGAGTAGGTCCGTTATTTCTAAAATCAGGACTTCTAAACATATTCTTTATTAAAGTTGTTTTACCGCTATCTAATAAACCTGATATAACAAAAACCGGTGTTACCATAATATCACCTCTGTTATTTAAATATTTTTTCTAATTTATCTTTAAGCAAGTTTGAACCAATTACACAAACTTTACCTATATAATCGGCATTTCTTTCTCTAATTTCGTATTCACCCGGAACTAAATCAAATTCATACCAGCTTTCATCTTCTCCGCTTACAACACCTTTAGCTCTTAAAATAACTCCATAACTACTGCCTTCTGCCAAATCTTCCAAAATATCATTTAACTGATCCTTTGTAAATTTATGAATTGTTTCCACTCCAAAGCTTTCAAAAACTTCATCTGCATCATGTCCATGATGATCATGTCCACATCCACAATGTTCATGATGATGATGGTGTTCATGGTCGTGTCCACATTCACAGTGTTCATGATGATGGTGTTCATGGTCATGTCCGCATTCACAGTGTTCATGGTGGTGATGGTGTTCATGATCATGTCCGCATTCACAGTGTTCGTGGTGGTGATGGTGTTCATGATCATGTCCGCATTCACAGTGTTCGTGGTGGTGATGATGTTCATGACTTTCCATTTCTTCTCTTTTTAATTCTTCAAGCATTTTATTTTCTTTATCAAAATTTGTAAATGCATCAAGTATTACTCCTTTATTTAAATCATCCCAAGGCGTTGTAATAATATTTGCTTTATCATTATGTTTCTTTAATTCTTCAAAACATTCATTTATCTTTTCTTCTTTCATAAGTTGAGTTCTGCTTAAAACAATAACATTTGCATTTTCAACTTGATTATTAAAGAATTCTCCAAAATTCTTCATATAAACTTTTGCTTTCTTTCCGTCAACAACAGTTATTTTACTGTCTACAGAAAGATCAAGTTTATCTTTAACATCAACAATTGCCTTTTCAACATCTGAAAGCTTACCAACACCTGAAGGTTCAATAATAATTCTGTCAGGAGAATATGTGTTTATTACTTCTTCAAGAGATTTACTAAAGTCCCCTACCAAAGAACAACAAATACATCCAGAATTCATTTCTTTTATTTCAATTCCGGCATCTTTTAAAAAGCCTGAATCAATCCCAATTTCTCCAAATTCATTTTCTATTAAAATTACTTTTTCATCCGTAAATACTTCACTTACCAATTTTTTTATAAATGTAGTTTTACCGGCTCCTAAAAATCCGGATATTATATTTACTTTTGTCATAAAAACCCTTCTTTCTATTATTAAATATATCTATTTTATACCAAAAACAAAAAAAATACAAACAAAAACAATGTTAGCATTTACTAACATTATAACATAAAATAATTTTAATTCAACAACTTATAAAAATAATTTTTTTTGAGTAAATACTTAATTTATTTAAGATAGAAAACATTTACAATAAATAATACATAATTTAATTAACTATTTTTATAATTTGACATATTATAATAATGTATAAATAAAAAATTACCTTACTTATAAAATTAATACTTGAAATACGCTTTATTTTATGATAGTATATCTTATAGTAAGATAATAAAATAAAGGAGAAAGTTATGTTTTCAAATAAAGTTACATCAATCGGACAATCTCCAATAAGAGAATTTGCCCCAATACAAGAAAAAAGAACAAAAGAAGGAACTCATGTATATCAATTAAATATTGGGCAACCTGATATAGTTACACCAAAGGAATTTTTTAGCGCGGTAAGAAACTTTGATGAAAACATATTATCATATACAAACTCAAAAGGTATTCCTGAACTATTGGAAGCATTTGAAGAATATTACAAAGAAATTGGTTCAAATATGAAAAAAGAAGACATGATAGTTACAAACGGAGGAAGCGAAGCTATATTATTTTCTTTCCTAACTCTTTGTAATGAAGGAGATGAAATAATCGTTTTTGAACCTTATTATACAAACTACAATATTTTTGCTACTCAAGCTGGAATAAATATGATTTCAATAACAACAAAACCTGAAGAAAACTTCAGACTTCCAAGCAAAAAAGAAATAAAATCAAAAATAACAGATAGAACAAGAGCTTTTTGTATAACAAATCCTTCAAATCCAACAGGAAGAGTTTATACAAAAGAAGAAATAAAATTATTATGTGACATCGCAAAGGAAAATAATTTATTTATAATAGTAGATGAAGTTTACAGAGAATTTGTTTATGACGGTAAGTTCATAAGTTTTTCGTCTATAAAAGAAGTTGAAGATAGAGTTGTAATAATAGACAGTATTTCAAAAAGATTTTCTGCATGCGGAGCAAGAATAGGTCTAATCGCTTCAAAGAACAAAGAATTTATGGCTCACGTTTTAAAACTTGCACAAGCAAGACTTTGTGCTCCTTATATAGATCAAGTTGGAGCAGCAGCAGTTTTAAAACACACAAGTAAAGAATACATAGAAAGTGTAATAAAAGAATATAAACACAGAAGAGATACAATTTATCAAAGACTAAAAAAAATAAAAGGTATCCAAGTACAAAAACCTGCAGGAGCATTTTATTTAATAGCAAAACTTCCTGTTGAAAATGCTCATGAATTCTCAAAATGGTTACTTGAAAATTATGATTATAACAACGAAACAGTTATGCTTTGCCCTGCAAGCGAATTTTATTCAACAAAAGAACTTGGAATAAATGAAGTAAGAATTGCATATGTATTAAAAGAAGAAGACTTAATAAATGCAGTTAATATTTTAGATAAAGGACTTATGGAATATCAAAAAGTATTTAATACAAATAAAGTAGTTGAAACAACGAAGAAAAAAAGTAAAATTTTAATAGCAAAAGAACAACCTGCTATTTAATATATAAACAATAAGAAAACATGAAAAGAAAGTAAAAAAATGCTTGCATTTGGTATATATAGGTGCTATAATATCATTCGCGAGACTATTTAAAGTGGAGGTGTAGCAAGTGGCAAACATTAAATCTGCAAAGAAAAGAGCAATTACAAACGAAAAAAGCAGACTTAGAAATAAAGCTATCAAAACTAACTTAAAAACAGTTGAAAAAGATTTTGAAAAAGCTATTTTATCTAATGATGTTGAAAAAGCTAATGAAGCATGCAAATTAGCAAGCAAAAAATTTGACATGGCTGCAAGCAAAGGTATTATTCATAAAAACGCTGCAAACAGAAAAAAAGCTCAATTAGCAAAAAAAGTCAATGCTTTAGGTTAGTATTATATATAGACTATTCAAGACCTTTCATATCAGAGAGGTCTTTTTGCAGTTAAAGGAATAATTATATGATAGATAAAGAAATAATATCAAACGGTGTTGATATAATAAAAGTAGATAGAATAAGAAGAATACTAAAAAGACCTTATAAAGATGCTTTTTTAAAGAAAATATTTAACACAGAAGAAATTGATTATTTTAGAAATAATAAATATGATGCAAAAAGCATATCAGGATATTTTGCCGTAAAAGAAGCTATAATGAAAACTTTAAAAAAAGGAATGAACAAAACAAGCTTTAAAGACATAACCATTCTCAAAACAGAAGATAACTGTCCTTATATAAAGCTACAAGGCAATGCAAAGAAATATATGAAAGAAAATAACATAAAAGATTTTAAAATATCCATTTCTCATGAAAAAGAATATGCCATTGCGTTTGTAATCGCAGTATAAAAATGCTTTTTAAGCATTTTTTTTATTTGCAAATTTTCTGAATATTAAAAAATAATTAATTTAGTTTTATATTCCATATTATTTTGTTATAATGTATAAAGGAGGTTTATAGACTGGGAATTTAACAAATAAAAGCGCCAGAACCGAATTCCCAAATATATTTTAAGGTTGACGAGGTAAAGGGCTTATCGATTTTTCGGCGGATACCCTTTGGGATTTAAAGTTATTCCTTACAGCTTAAGACAAAACTTAAAAGTAATTTTAAGGACAAAACTTAGCTTAATACTTTATAAAAAATAAAATTATTTTAAGGAGAACGTATAATATGTGCGGAATAGTAGGTTATATAGGTAACAAAAAAGCCAGCGACATTTTAGTAGATGGACTGGAAAAACTTGAATACAGAGGATATGATTCAGCAGGGATTGCTGTTTTTGAAGATGGACAAATAACAATAAGAAAACACAAAGGCAGACTTGACAATTTAAAAGAAAGCTTAAAAGAAAAAGACATTAACGGTCATGTAGGTATTGGACATACAAGATGGGCTACACACGGTGAACCATCAGATATAAACTCTCACCCACACGCAAGTCATAACGGTAAATTTGTAATAGTTCATAACGGTATCATAGAAAATTACATTGAATTAAAAGAAGATCTTGTAAAAAAAGGATTTAGATTTATTTCAGATACAGATACAGAAGTTGTTGCTCATTTACTTGAAGATTTAGATAATGGTGATTTATTATCAACAGTAAAAGAAGCTACAAAAAAATTATCAGGCTCATACGCTTTAGCTGTTATGTGCAAAGATGACCCTGAAGAACTTGTTGCAGTAAGAAAAGACAGTCCTTTAATTATTGGTAAAGGAGAAGGCGAAAACTTTATCGCAAGTGATATACCTGCAGTATTAAAACATACAAGAGATATTTATCTACTTGATGATGATGAAATTGCTGTAATAACAAAAGATAATATTTCAATTTATGATAATGAAGGCAACAAAGTTGGAAAACAAATTTTAAAAGTTAACTGGGATGCTGCCGGTGCAGAAAAAGGCGGATATGAACATTTCATGTTAAAAGAAATCCACGAACAACCAAGAGCAATCAGAGATACTTTAAGAGGAAGACTTGATGTAGAAAAACACGAAGTAAAACTTGATGATATTACAATAACAAAAGAAGATTTAGATAAAATCAACAAAATTTATATTGTAGCTTGTGGTACTGCTTACTATGCAGGAAACGTAGGTAAAAACGTAATAGAAAAATATGCAAGAATTCCAGTTGAAGTTGATATAGCAAGTGAATTTAGATATAGAAATCCAATTATAGACGAACATACTCTTCTTATTTCAATTTCTCAATCAGGAGAAACAGCAGATACTCTTGCAGCAATGAGACTTGCAAAAGCTCAAGGAGCCAGAGTACTTGCAGTAACAAACGTAGTAGGAAGTACTGTTTCAAGAGAAGCAAGCGACGTATTATATACATGGGCAGGTCCTGAAATTGCCGTTGCTTCAACAAAAGCATATTCTACACAAGTTGTAAGTATGTACTTAATTGCTTTATTATTCGGTAAATTAACAGGGAAATTAAGTGATGAAGATTTTGAAACAATAGCAGGCGGATTAATGTCAATAGACAAAAACGTTGAAAATGTTCTAGCAAGAGAAGAAGAAATCAAAAAAATAGCTTATGAACATTTCAAAGTACACGATGTATTCTTCCTTGGTAGAGGTCTTGATTACTTCTTATCACTTGAAGGTTCTTTAAAAATGAAAGAAATTTCATACATTCATTCAGAAGCTTATCAAGCTGGAGAATTAAAACACGGACCTATCGCATTAGTTGAAGAAGGAACTCTTATTATAGCTCTTTGTACTCAAGATGCTTTATTTGAAAAAATGCTAAGCAACATTAAAGAAGTTGTTGCAAGAGGTGCTTATATCGTAGCTTTTGCAAAAGAACAAAACTCAAATGTTGAAAAAGAAGCAAATAAAGTAATGTATATAGATAATGTAATTGATGATTTAACTGTAATACCTACAGTTGTATATCTTCAAACTCTTGCATACTACCTTGCAGTTGCAAGAAACTGTGACGTTGATAAACCAAGAAACTTGGCTAAATCTGTTACAGTAGAATAATAAGGTTAATAACATTTAGTATAAGAGGCAAAAACAAGAGGGACTTCCCTCTTGTTTTTACTGGTATATGAAACGTCGTGGTTTCATGGTTTTTCATATACCCTTTAGGGGTACCTAAGGCTGTTATACTTGTTATTATATATAACAAATACCACGAACTCTTTTTATAAGAGCTTTTTTGTGGTGGATAGGAGCCAATTATGCAAAACAGTAAAATTCAATTTATCACAAAAGCTGCAATAATAGCAGCTATCTACACAGTATGCACAATGCTTATCTCTCCACTTGCTTTTGGAGAAAATCAAGTAAGAATATCGGAAGCTTTAAATGTATTGGTATACTTTACACCATCGGCTGTTCCGGGATTATTTGTAGGATGCATTTTATCAAACCTTGCAAGTCCTTTTGGAATCATCGATATCGCTTTCGGTTCTCTTGCTACTTTACTTGCGGGAATGGTTGCAAGCAAAATAAAAAACAAATACCTTGTAGGAATTCCAAGTATTCTTTTTAACGGTGTATTTGTTGGATTTGTTTTATATAAAATGTCAGCAGTTCCATTCATTGCAGGATTCATAAGCGTATGCATAGGACAAGCGATAAGCCTATATGTTATAGGACTTCCTCTATTATTAGTAATAGAAAAAAATGAAAAATTAAGGACACTTTTATCTCACTAATGAATGAATATATACTTCTGGCTTTAGAAGAAGCTAAAAAAAGCAATGATGACATTCCTGTGGGCGCAGTTATTGTAAAAAACAATAAAGTAATATCAAAAGCCCACAATGAAGTTATAAAGAGAAATGATTCAACGGCTCACGCAGAAATAATAGCAATTAAAGAGGCTTGCAAAAAACTTAATACCTATAATTTAAGCGGTTGCACCATATATTCAACATTAGAGCCCTGTCCTATGTGCACAGGAGCTATAATAAACGCAAAAATAGATAAAGTAGTATATGGAGCAATGGACACAAGCTATGGAGCTTGTGGAAGTAAATATAATCTCTTAAATAACAATAAAGCCAAGAAAATAGAAGTATATGCGGGAATAGAAGAAGATAAATGTAAAACAATAATAAAAGATTTTTTTAAAACAATAAGAAAAAAATAAAAGCAAGGGGTACCCACCTTGCTTTTTTTTAATATAGTAAATATAATAATGTTACAATGCCAAGTCTCATTTTATCGTTTATTTTATTAAAAATATTAACATAAAGTCTTTCATAATTTCTTGGGTTTGAACTTACAAGAAGTAAAAAATAATCCAAGAAATTATCTTTATTCACACTTAAAATCTCTTCTTTACTATTTATCATTTTTGATAAATAGTTTTTATCTTCAATTTTTCTTAAATGAGAATTAACTTCATGTTTATATATTTTCTCAATTTCATTTTTTAACTTCGTAAAAGTATATTTTTCTTTTTCTTCAATACCAAATATATTAGATAAATTTTCCATTAAGGAAATTAAAGCATTATTCTCTTTTCTATATTCGGAAAATCTTATCATATCACAAAGGGTTTTTCTTATTAAATTCTTATTGTTAGAATCTAAATCTAAAAGCTCCATAATAAGATAATCTTTATTATCATTGAAACTATCTCCCATATGTTTTTCAAATAAAGTATAAGAAGAATCATTCTCAAAATTTATATAATAGTATTTTCCACAAACCTTTTTTAAAACTTTTAAAGTATTCAAATACCCTATTTTTATATGCTCTTTCATTACGTCAGTATTGTATTTATCTTCAAGTTCCAAAAAGTCACTGCTTTTAATTATTGTTATTTTTTTCAATGAAGATTTATCTACCATTTCTTCTATGGATATTATATTTTCGTATCCATTTTCCACAAGTACATCAATTAAATTACCATTATAATTTTGCATTCCCCCCATATTTGAATCCATATTTGAAATTTCAGGGAAACATACACAAAGTAAGATATATGAATGAAGCTGTCCTTTAGGAATATCATCAATACTTAAAGATGTAAATTCCATTGTGTTTAAATCTATTACATCAAAAAAAAGCTTAATATCGCTATTTCTTACATCATCTTCATTTATATATTCTCTTAAAGCTTTTTTAAGATCTTTTAATCTTTTATCTGTAGATAGAAATTTTGCAAACTCTTTAACAAAGCCTTTTTTAGATAACTTAGACCATGAATGTTCATATAAGCCTGCTATAAGATTGTTTACTTTAAACAAATTCTTTCCAACTGCCATTGTCCAAAATTTAACAATCTTATCCATATCTTTCATAGAAAAAAAAGCAGCATTTATAGCCCCCATACCTCCCGCACAAACAGCCTTAAACTTCATATCACTTTCCATAAATGCGGCAAATGAGCCTATTTCATAAAACTTTTTACTGCCATCTAAATTAAGTATAATTGCATCATAATCAGGCATCGTATCACTCCTATTTTTTAGTAAGATTATTATAGCATAAAGAACAATAAAAAAATACCTTATATATTAGGTATCTTTTTATTTTATTATATTAAAAAATTTAATTAGTTTAAAGAATCTTTTAAAGCCTTACCTGCTTTGAAAACTGGAGCTTTGCTTGCTGGAATAGTAATTTGTTCTTTAGTTTGAGGATTGATACCTTTTCTTTCTGCTCTTTCTCTTACTTCAAAAGTACCGAAACCTACTAATGAAACTTTATCTTCTTTTTTTAATGTTTCTGTTACAGTTTCAATAAATGCTCCTAAACAGTTATCACATTCTTTTTTTGTAAGTCCAGTTTTTTCGCTTAAAGCGCTTACTAATTCTGATTTATTCATTCTAAATTTTCCTCCAAATTAATTTTTGTTGATATATCAACTTTTAAACTCTAGATTATATTTTACCAAAAAAATTATTTATTTCAATAGTATTTTAGCCATTTCCCAATATTTTTCCAAATTTTCTTGGTCCAAACACATTATATTTTTACTATCCTTTTCGATTAGTTCTTCCATTAAAACAAAACGGCTTATAAACTTGTTTGTAGAAGAATTTAAAGCCTCCTCAGAGTTTATTCCCATTAGCCTTAAAACATTTACCACACTAAAAAGCAAATCCCCCGCTTCCATAAATAGGTTATCTTCATTTTTCCCTATTTCATTTTTAAACTCTTCAATTTCTTCATAAAGTTTGCTTAAAGCATCTTTGTAATCTGCAAAATCAAAATTTGCATCTCCTGCTCTCTTTTGAATTTTTTGTGCATATAAAAGTGCCGGAAAACCTTTTGGAACATCTAATAAAGTCTGTCTGAAATTTATAAAAGATTTCTCTTCCTTTTTAACACTATTCCAAACAGCTACAGTGTCATCCCCTTCTAAAACAGTATCTGAAAATACATAAGGATGTCTTCTTATCAACTTGCTTGAAACATTTAAAATTACATCTTTATAATCAAATTCTTTACTTTCTTTAGCTATTTGACTATGAAGAGCTATTTGCATAAGTAAATCTCCAAGTTCATCGCTTAAGGCATTCATATCTTCCTTATCAAGAGCATCAAGAACCTCATAAGACTCTTCTATTAAATGTTTCTTTAAACTCTTATGAGTCTGTTTTCTATCCCAAGGACAACCCTTATCGCTTCTAAGATAATCAATAAGTTCCATAAATGCATCAAAACTTCCTTTTACATCAGTAAAATTCTGCTTATCTATGGCTAATGTAAAAACCCCTTCTGTAAAAGATTCATCAAAATCTTTTAATTTTATTTTGTCTGTTTTATCTTCTTTTATTACATATATTATTATGTTTTCACTAAAACTTTTTAAAAGTTTTTCTTTTAAAGAAGAGAAATTATTTTTATCAATATTTTTAATAATATTTATACCGCTAAAATCTATATTTATATTTTCGTCAATTCTTAAATCTATTATTTTATAATTACTATTTTTACCAAATAAAATATTTACTAGATTATTTTCATCTAAAGTTATATTTAGTGAATTATCATCAAACATTAACTCAACAAAATCACGGTATTTATTTGTATCAAAAATAACAGTTATATCTTTATTATTAGCAATTTCATTTTTAAAGTTATTATAATCATTAAAATCAAAACTAATACTTTTTTTTAGAATATTATTCTCATATAAATCTTTTTGAATAATAACATTATCCATAGTTTCAATTTTATTTTTTATCTTTAATGTTATTTCATTTATATCTTTTATATTTAATACAAAAATATTTTTTTTCATTTGTATACCTCGTTATATTAACCTAAAGCAACGTCTAAAATCATCATAATTAAAAAACCTATAGAAAAACCTATAGTTCCCAAATTGGAGTGACTTCCAATAGAAGACTCTGGAATAAGCTCTTCAACAACAACATATATCATTGCACCTGCAGCAAAAGACAATAAATACGGTAAAAATGATACTATATATGATGATAATAAAATCGTAATAAACGCACCTATTGGCTCTACAGTGCCCGACAATACTCCATATGAAAAAGCCTTCTTTTTACTTACGCCTTCATTTATAAGAGGCATTGAAATAACAGCCCCTTCCGGAAAATTTTGAATCGCTATACCTACTGATAATGCAATTGCACCTGCAAGAGTTATACCTGCACTGTTTGTTAAAAATCCGCTAAAAACTACCCCAACAGCCATTCCTTCAGGTATATTATGAAGAGTTACCGCAAGAACAAGCATTGTTGATTTTTTAAGACTGCTTTCCATCCCCTCTTTAGAATTATCTATGTGCATATGCGGAATAAGTTTATCAAGTAAAAGTAGAAAAAGTATTCCAAGAATAAAACCTATTGCTGCAGGTAAAAAAGAAAATTTACCCAAGCTTTCTGACATATCTATTGAAGGAATTAATAAAGACCATACAGAAGCCGCAACCATAACTCCTGAGGCAAACCCAAGAAGTAAATTCTGCATACTTCGCTTCATATCTTTTTTTAATAAAAAAACACATCCGGCACCAAGAGAAGTGCCTAAAAACGGAATTAGAATTCCTATTATTGTATTTATGTTAAACATAACTCCCCTCCTTATTCTAAACATTAGTTATTGCTAACAATATTATATAAAAATTTACTGTTTACTATATTTTTTAACAATATACTATTATATAAAAATTATGTCAACAAATTAATAATAAAAAAAGAGATAAATTTTTATTTATCTCTTTAAATTTTTAAATTATTTTTTCTCTCTGATAATTTCTATATCATAACCGTCAGGATCTGTAACAAAGAAATAATTTGGTTTATTTCCTTTTAATCCGTAAAAATCTGTTACCTTATATCCTTTTTTGGCAAGTTCATCGTGTGCAGCTTCCAAATCTTCAACATAAAATGCAAGGTGAGCAAATCCGTTTCCGATTTCATATGGTTTTTCAGGATCATAATTATATGTTAGCTCAACTTCACAAGTTTTGTTAACATCTTCCAAAAATACCAAACAAAAATCTCCAGGATAATCTTTTCTTCTTGTTTCTTTCATTCCTAGAGCTCCTACGTAAAACTCCAAGCTCTTATCTAAATCAAAGACTCTTATGCTTGTATGCCCAAATCTAAAATTCATTTTCGTACCTCCTTTTAATTATTTTTATTATATCATAAAATTTTATCCCCCAATAAATAAATTAAAAAAATAGCTACAATATTGACAAAACATATAATGACTTGTATAACATAAATATATCTAATAAATATTATAAAAGGAATATATAATGAACGAAAAATACATTCAAGATAAATTAAATGCTTTATCAAAATCTAAATTTAGAAGCAGTTTTCATTTAAAGAAGAAAGATATAGAATATATTGATAAAAAAGGTATAAATACAATAAAAAGCCATGCTTTTGACTTCATAGAAAAAAGAATAGCACCACAATACATAAAAAACGATGGAAAACAAACACCAACTAAAAACCACCCTGTATTCATCGCTCAGCATGCTACAGCAACATGCTGCAGAAATTGTTTATATAAATGGCACCATATACAAAAAAATAAACAACTTAATCAAGAAGAACAAGAATACATAGTAAAAGTAATAATGGAATGGATAAAAAAAGAATATAAAAAAGAACCCAAACAATAATAGTTTGAGTTCTTATTTTTATTCTTCAATATCTAAAACAACCCTTTTATCAGCTTTTATTGCAGCAGCTTTTAAAACATTTCTTATTGCTTTCGCAATTCTACCTTGCTTTCCGATAACTTTACCCATGTCATCTTTAGCAACTTTAAGCTTAATTACTGTTAAATGTTCCTTTTCAATTTGTTTTACACAAACTTCTTCGGGACTGTCAACCAAAGCTTTTGCAATTGTTTCAATTAATTCAACCATATTGGTCTCCTATTATTTTATAATACCGTTTTGTTTGAATAACTTAGCAACAGTATCAGTTGGTTTAGCACCTTTGTTTAACCATTCTTGAGCTTTTTCAGCATTAATTTCAATGCTTTTTTCTCCAACTGGTTTATATCTTCCGATTAAGTCGATGCTTTTACCATCTCTTGCTGTTCTTTCATCTGCTACTACGATTCTGTAGTATGGTTGTTTTTTTGAACCCATTCTTTTTAATCTGATTTTTACTGCCATGTTTTTTCTCCTTTTATTTTAATAATTATATTTTTATATTAAAGAAATTAAATTTCTTTTTTGACTTGTTACATAAACGGGAATTTCATCTTAGGTAATCTCATCTTACCTGAATTAAGCTGTTTCATCATTTTTTTACTTTGTTCAAATCCCGTTAAAAGTTTATTTACATCACTTACTTTTGTACCGCTTCCAGCAGCTATTCTCTTTCTTCTGCTGGCATTGATGATACTTGGATTTTGTCTTTCCTTTATTGTCATTGACTGTATTATTGCTTTTTGTCTTACAAGCTCTCTTTCATCTATTGATAAATTCTTAAGCTTTCCTGCACCCGGAAGCATAGATAGTATACTTTCAATTCCACCCATTTTACTCATGCTTTCCATTTGATCAAGAAAATCTTCCAAAGTAAAAGAGTTCTTTCTTAATTTTGCTTCCATCTTCTTAGCTTCTTCTTCGTTATATACGCTTTCCGCTTTTTCTATCAAAGAAAGAACGTCACCCATACCAAGAATTCTTGATGCTACTCTATCAGGATGGAAAGGTTCAAAGTCTTCCATTTTTTCACCAAATGCAGAAAACTTAATAGGCTTATTTGTTATATAAGTAACACTAAGTGCCGCACCGCCTCTTGCATCAGAGTCAAGTTTTGAAAGAATGAAACCTGTAATTTCAAGATTTTCATCGAAAGCTTTTGCTGCATCTACGGCTTGTTGTCCCATTAAAGAGTCTATTACAAATAGTGTTTCGTCAGGATTAATAACTTTTTTAACCTTTACGGCTTCTTCCATCATTTCACTGTCAACATGTTGTCTACCGGCCGTATCTACGATTACAATATCAGCGCCTTTACTTTTTGCATATTCAACACCTTTTTTTGCAATCTTTCCTGCATCTTTACTATCAAGTGAAAATACCTCAATATCAAGACCTTCACCAAGAATTTTAAGTTGATCTACCGCTGCGGCTCTGTGAATATCACAAGCTACAAACACAACTTTTTTATTCTTTTTATTTTTAAAATAGTTACCCATTTTACCGATACTTGTAGTTTTACCACTACCTTGTACCCCGACAACCATAATAACAGTCGGAGGAGTGGATGAAAAGTTTATATCTCTGCTTTCCCCTCCAAGCAAATCGATAAGTTCATTGTTAACTATCTTAATAACTTGTTGTCCCGGAGTCAAAGATTTTAAAACCTCTTCCCCCATACATTTTTCTTTTAAATTTTTTGCAAATGTTTTTACTACTTTATAGTTTACATCAGCTTCAAGTAAGGACATTCTTATTTCTCTTAAAGCTGCATCGATATCTTTTTCTGTAAGTTTTCCTTTTCCTCTTAACTTTTTAAAAGTTTCCTGTAATTTATCACCTAAAGCCTGAAACATAGAAACCTCCTTATAGGTTTTCCTTTACCTTCTCTATTAAAGATAAAGCCTCTTTATTATCAATCAAAGCTTCTGCTTTTTCAAGCATTTTAATGTTTTGTTCATATTTATTTAATAACTGTAATTTATCATCATAATCAGATATTATTTTTTCTGCCCTTTTTAAAGTATCATAAACACCTTGTCTAGAGATATTCAAAATACTTGCAATTTCACTTAGTGATATATCATCACTGTAATAATATTCAAGCACTTTATACTGTTTTTGAGTAAGAAGAGATGCATATATATCTATTAAATACGACATCTTAAAATATTTTTCCATACTACTCTCCTTATACTGACTAAAGGATTATAACAAAAGGAAAAGACATTGTCAAGGTTTTTTACTTGACAATTAAAATACTTTTTTTTAATAATAAAAAAAACAACCCCCAACTATCGTTGGGGGTAATAATTTATTCTTTTTAAGAGGAAAACATGACTTTATGTTATAAACTCAAAAGTTTATTTTTTCATGTCAAATAAATCTTCTTTTTCACCACATCCCCAATCATCAAGAGCGATTTGAAGATCCGGTTTATCTTTTGCATATTCTCTTAATGGAATACCAGCCATAGCAGCATCAATTGCTTGTCTTAGAGATCTTGCACCTGCTGTAGCACCGTTTCTATGTCCATGAACAGCACCGCCTGCTGCAATCATAACATCAGTACCAACTTCATAAATTGTTTCTGGAACAACACCTTGATACATTCCACCGCTTGGTGCAGGAAGACAATCTTTAATATTATGGAATTTCATCTTAAGATCTCTACAAGTTCTTAAGTATGAATCTCTAAGTACAGGAATCTTACCATAATAGTTTGTTGTTATTGCCATATCAGCTCCGGCAAGTCTTACAAGTTTACCCCAAAGTAATGCTACGGCAACACCTGTATCAGGAGAGTAAGATTGTGCTGCAGCATAGTCAGGATGTGACATAATAGGAACTTGAATATTAGGGTCTTCAGCTAACATTCTAAGAGCTGAGAAACCTGCTGTATATGTATTAATCATTAAAGCATTTGCACCTGCATCTAAAGCTCTGTATGCAAGGTCTTTAATCTTAAAGCTGTCTTCTGTTAAGTTAACAGTATATAAATGTTTTTCACCTGTTTGTTCATAAGCTCGAAGACCTGCTTCTGTTATTGCTTTAACTCTTTTTTCAATAGGACACCATGCAGGATCCGCAACAAGAAGTTCATCATCTTTTATTACATCAATACCGCCAACATAAGCATCCCCTGCCATTATTGCACCTTGTTCAGGAGTCCAACCTGTATCAGGTTTAATCATTGCACAAGTAAGTGGTCTTTCAGGAATATCAAGAATTTCTCTTACGCCTTTTATACCAAATTTTGGACCTTGGAAATGGTCTGTATATTCTTTAGGGAATTCAAGGTCTACAAGTTTTAATCTTGCAGCAGAAATATTACCTATTGCAGTTGTAAAAATCATTGGGAAATTAGTTCCTATGTTTTCCCAAGGGAAAGCAAGTCTAACTATCATATCTCTGTATTGTATTCCGTCAGGAAGTTCTCTGTCATAAGCAGGTGTTTCATAAATACCAATAACTTTTGCAGCATGTCTTTCAACAATGTCATCTGTTTCAAAAGGAACATCAATCCATGTACCTGTTGCTTGTTCTGCAGCTATTGATTCTGCAAATTTGGCAAGGTCAAGTTCCATAGGATTATTTCCTTTACCTCTCATATAATATGTAGCAACAATATATTTGCTCATATCTAAACTTTCACTACATTGGAACATCAAAGGGTTATATTTTTGTTTCATTATAAAAATCCTCCTTAAACTTTAAGTATTTAACCGTCTACCCTTAAATGTAAAAACAACTTTATAAACATAGTCCTGTCTTTACGCTTTTATATTAACATGGTAATTATGTTTTGTCAATATTATAATTTATATTTTACTTTTATTTCTATTTAAAATAACTTAATGTTATAATATTATTAACAAGTAACAAAATAAAAACAACAAATAAACTATAATGGTTATATACACCATTATAAAAACATATATATTGTTAAAAAGCAAAAAACATCTTAAAATTAGAAAATATTTTTTTCTACTTAACATATATTTTAATGTAACAAATAAAAAGAGAGGTAAAAACAATTGTCAAACAAAAATAAACATAATGATGATTTTAGAAAAAAGATTACCAATCTAAATATGTTTATAAAAAAACAAAGGTATTACATTATAATTTTAGTACTTCTTTGTTTTATTGCCATGTTAGTATCTTTTAATATAAATAAATTTTCAGCTTATATAAATACTCAAAACGAAGTAGAGATAAAAGAAGATGTATCAAAGACAGATATTGACTATAAAAATATTAAACCAAATGAAGCCGGTGATATTTTAGTTGTTATGTACCACAGTATAGATGATAAAAAGAATCACTATCCATGGCACAGAAGCAAAAAAGAATTTAAAGAAGATTTGGAATATATGTACCAAAACGGATATGTTTTAATTTCCATGAAAGAGTATTTAAGCAATGATATAGATATACCTGCAGGGAAAACCCCTATTTTGCTAACTTTTGATGATGGATTAAAAAGCTGTTTTTCCCTTGTAAAAAATAAAGAAGGAAAACTTGTAGTAAATGATGATACACTTATAGGGATTCTTGAAAATTTTAAAGCCGAGCATCCCGATTTTGGAAATGGAGGAGTTTTATATATAACAGACAATCCATTTGAATATGATGCCTACCATAACAGTAAATCAGAAGGCACCTATGAGGATAAATTCAGAGTTTTACAGGAATTAGGATATGAGATAGGAAATCATACTTATAGCCATTATAATATGAATGAGCTAAGTAATAGCGAGATAACAAAAGAAATAGGAAAAGTAAATAATTTAGTTTATAACAACACAAATAAAAACAAGACTGTTTATTTAGCTTATCCATATGGTGATAAACCAAACAAAAATGGATTAAAAGCTGTAAAAAGCGGAACATATAAAGACATTTCATACAATATAGAAAGCGCAGTTCTTGCAGCACCGGAAAAACCTTATTTTACAAATCCAATAAAAAATGACTTTGATCCTTATTATATAAGCAGAGCTATAGCAAATAAAGGACAACACCAAGATATGTACTGGTATTTTGATTATTATAAAAAAAATCCGGATAAAAAATATATTTCAGACGGAGATAAGAGTGTTTTATCTATTCCATCAAATTATAAAGAAAGCATAAACACTGCAAAAATAAAGGGTTGCAATGTTATCTATTATAACGAAAAAACTTTTGAAAAAATAAATTAAAAAAATGTTAATTTATACTTGACATAATCTTTGCATTGTTATATAATAAATCAGCGCTGAAAAAGTGGCAACAAAAAAAAATGGTCGCATAGCTCAGCTGGGAGAGCACCTGCCTTACAAGCAGGGGGTCATAGGTTCGAGCCCTATTGCGACCACCATTAAAAAATTAATATTAAGAATGCGGCTCGGTAGTTCAGCTGGTTAGAATGCTAGCCTGTCACGCTAGAGGTCGAGGGTTCGAGTCCCTTCCGAGTCGCCATTTTATGCCCAGGTAGCTCAGTCGGTAGAGCAGCGGACTGAAAATCCGCGTGTCGGTGGTTCGATCCCGCCCTTGGGCACCATCTTAAGCGAAAGTGGCTCAGTGGTAGAGCATCGCCTTGCCAAGGCGAGGGTCGCGAGTTCGAATCTCGTCTTTCGCTCCATTTTTTTTAGGCGGCATAGCCAAGTGGTAAGGCAAGGGTCTGCAACACCCGTATCCCCAGTTCGAGTCTGGGTGCCGCCTCCATTTTATCTTAAGCCGAAGTGGCGAAATTGGCAGACGCACAGGACTTAAAATCCTGCGATCCTTACCGATCGTACCGGTTCGACTCCGGTCTTCGGCACCATCCTTTTATGTTAGACCTCAAGGTCTTTTTTTTATATTTTTTTCTCTTCCTTTGTGATATCATTAACTTATAATATAAGTTTCAAGGAGGGAATAAATTATGAAACTAAAAAAATTATTAGCATTATTAATTGTTGCTCTTATGGCTGTTTCTTTCGTTGCATGCGGAGGAGAAACAAGCAGTTCTGGTGAAACACAAACAAGCGAACCTAAAATCACAGTAGAAGAATTCAAAGCTGAACTTAAAAATCTTGGAATCGAAGGAACAGAATCAGAAACAATGTACGAACTTGTAGGTGCAACTGCGGGATTTAAATTTACAGCCGATGATAAAACTTTAGAATTATATACATTTGATAAAGATTCAGATGCATATAAAAATGCTGAAAAAGATGGTAAATTAACAATGGAATCTCTTGGAAGCGAAATAACAGAAAATGTTACAGTTGCAAACGGATATGCTATTATACTTCCTACAGATTTCCCTCAACACGATGCTGTTCTTGACTTATTTAACAGATTACAATAATAAATGATATATTACAAACTTTTCTTAAACAACATATATTTAATAATTTTTGAAAAACATTATAAGACTTCATAAAAAGCCATTTAAACAAAATAAATAATACATAGGTTAGAGTTGTTAGTTATATATATTCTCCTTCAAATAAAGCTTACAAAGCCATAAATACAAATTAAAATATATACAATGCTCTTAATCATATTTTATTAAAATATATATCATTTATTACTGTATTCATTATATACTTATATTAATAACATTATTTATTATGTTTTTAATATAATTAAAATAATAAACCCAAATATGAATTAAATTTCATATTTGGGTTTATTTAAATCAAAATGTTATATTATTTTATCCAAAAAATCTATCTTGTAATTTTCTAAGTTGTACAATTAATGAATTATCATCTAAATCAACCATATCATATGTGATTGTTTGTCCTTTTTTAACATCTTTAAGAAGTTTTGTATTCTTTGTAATAACGCCCAAAGGAACTCCGTTATCTTTAAGCATGTTTTCGTGTGTATCAACAACACCGTATACAGTGTATCCGCCAATACCGTCAAGCATTTCGCCTGCTTTTAAATCTTTCTTAGCAACTGCTACTGTTTCACAAACTAAACCACCGTCCATAGGAACTAATGTTGAAGTATTGTCAACAACTGCTTTTGCTACTGTTAATGGTGTTTCTAAAGAACATAAATGATAAGGTCTGTATAATACCCAGTTAGGACCTTCGCCCATGCTTAGGTAATTCATTTCATGTTTAACAAAAGGAAGATCGCTTGAAATGATTACAAATACACCAGGAGCAATACCGTTTACCCATTCAACTTTTCCATATCCATTTTGAAGAATACCACCTTCTTCAGTAGGTCTAAATAAGTTAGGTAAATCTTTTACTTCAGCTTCAGGTCCATGACCTCCTCTGATATCAGGAATAAAGCCTGTTGCGTTAGCCATAGCAGTAAGTTCAACCATTGTTTTTGTTCCGTCTGTAAATGCTGTTTGCATCTTAGGACTAACACCTCTCTTAGCTGCATATTCAGCTAATGTTGTAGGGTTTGCATCATAGTCGATTTTATTGTTTTTACCTTTACCTATAACTCTTACATCAAATCCTGCAGCTGTTGCAAAGTCATATAATTCTTTAACAGCACCAGGTTCGTCCCCTGCACTACCTGTATAGATAACACCTGCATTATCAGCTAATTTTTTAAGCATAGGTCCGATAACAACATCTGTTTCAACATTTAACATACAAATATGTTTACCTTCGTTTATTGCATCAATAGCAACTCTTGCACCTACTTCAGGAACTCCTGTAGCATCAACTGCAGCTTGAATAAGGTTTGCTTTTGCACCAAGTTCTGAATTTTCTGTTGCAATATACTTACCTTTTTCAAGATATGCATTGGCTTCACTTAATTTATTTGTTATAATATAATCATCTTTGGTTAATCCAGAGTTTTCAAATGCGGCAATGACATTATCAATATTAATGTCAGCAACAATTGCGGGCTTCATACCTTTCATCCTGATCATTTGACTGGTCATGCCCCTGCCCATTTGTCCTGCTCCTATTATACTGGTCATAATAGGAGCATTTTTTTCTTCTAGCTCTGCTAATTTGTAATTCATTCTTAACATTATTCGTTTCCTCCTAAAAATTGTATTTTAATGTAATCTCCCACCTTTAAATCTGGAAGTTTTTCACCTTTTAATTGGATTTGTCCGGGAAGTTCTACGCTGTCTTTTCCTCCAAATACCAAACAACAATGTCCCAACATTTTTAATGTTTCTTTCGCTTCTGAGCCTACGGCAGTAACAAGATAATCATCTTCACCAAGAGAAATAATATCACCCACACAAACATCCCTTGTTAATTCTTGCTTTTCATGTAAAATAGATAATTCCGCAAGTTCAACTGGAGCATCATCATTAAACAGTATAAGCATATTTTCTTGTAAAAAATCTAAAGCCATGTCGCCAAATCCGGTTATTTTTGATATATAATTCATATTATGTACTTTCCTTACGTTTAAAATTTTTTATGTCTATTAATATAATCCAAATGAACAGAAGTATGCGATTATAACCGCAATAGGTCCTGTAATAAGTCTAGAGAATAACATTGCAGGAACCCCGATTTCAACTGTAGAAGGTTCAGCTTCCCCTAAAGATAATCCAACAGGAACGAAGTCAGCACCAACTTGAGCATCTATAGCAAATAATGCTGGTAATGCATATGTTGGAGGAATAGTTCCTTTTGCAATTTCAGCACCAACTAATACACCTACTACTTGAGCAATAACTGCCCCTGGTCCAAGAACAGGTGATAAGAATGGAATCGCACAGATTATTGATAAAACAATCATTCCTGGAAGAGAACCAGCAAGAGGACTTATAGCTTTTGCTATTACATCACCAATACCTGATGCAGAAATTATACCAAGAAGCATACTAACGAATGCCATAAATGGTAAAATATTTCTTATTGTAGTATCAATAGCATCTCTACCTGCTGCGAAGAATTTATTTACAACTCCACCAACTGCTTTACCTATTTTTGCAATAACTCCAACTAAACCTTTTTGTTCTGGTCCGTTATTTTGACTAGATGATGGTTTAACTTCTTCTGTAACAGCTGAAGGTTCTTCATCACTAACTTCACCTTCATATAATGTTACGTTATTTTCTTTAACGTCTGATACATATATTTCTTCTTTAATATATTGTGCAAGTGGTCCAACAGCTCCTACAGCGTTAAGGTTAATTGTATAAACGCCTTTTTTAGGATAAACACCACATCTTGCAGTACCGCCACAATCAACGATAACTACAGCCATTTCTTCATCAGGTACACCTGTAGAGAAAGCATCAACGGCTTGTGCTCCCGTTAAGTCTGCAATATATTGTGCAAGAGGATGAATTCCACCACCTGTAACACTGGCAATTTTATTTTTCTTTTCAGTTGGTTTAATAATTAACGGTCCACCCCAACCTTGAGAACCTTTTTCGATCTTAACTGCTTTATAATTACTCATATCTTTTCCCCTTTCTATGCATCTGCACTTTTCTTACTACTCATAATTGCATATAATCTTTCAGTAACAACACCTCTGATTAAGATTACAACAACACCAACCAAGAAATATCTTAAAGCAAGTGGTGTAGTACTTAAACCTAATGCTGTAATACCATTTGCAATACCTAAGTAAACAAATAATTCACCGGCATTTGCATGAGGGAATAAACCTGTTATTGGATGACAGAATGAAACCGTAGAATCGTAAAATGCAACTTTATGTTCTTCTTTTAAGAAACGACCAAATGAATACGCCATTGGATTACATAAGAAAAACATAGCTAAAACAGGCATTAAAGTATATCTTGTTATAAAACTCTTAGATAATACTTTCATAGCTTTATCTACTCTTTCTTCACCTATAATTTTAATTAAAGCATTAATAGCTGTAATTAAAACGATAAGAGTAGGTATGATACCTGTAACCCATCCAACAAAAGTTTCACCTCCTGCGTTAAATAGTCCGATAAAACCTTCTGCAAGTTTTGTCAAGAATTCCATAAAAAATTCTCCTTTCTATATTTTTTATTTATGAAAGACAACTTCTGCCTTAACATACAATTTATTCAAGTACTTCTTTTAATTCATCTCCTTCTTCTTCAATCTCTTGAGAATTATTTTTTTCTATTATTCCAATCAAACCGTTTACAACTTGAAGTAAAGAACTTCCTTTTTTCTTTCTTCTCTTACTTCTGATTTTTTTCATTTTCTCTTCTTCTTCTTCTTTTAAGTCATAAATGGACTGTCCATTTAAAACATCGAAATCTTTAAATCTGGCAAAAACACTAAACCCTTTCATGATTTTACCTTTTGTAACATAACCATTGTTGTCACAAGCCAAAATCAGAATAACTCCATATATAAAATATTGCTTATCTTTGCCTACGCTTACATTTCCATATTTTCGAATCTCATTAAATGATATAGTAAAATCTTTAGCTTGTTTATAAGTTAAAATTGAATTAAAAACCATAAGAACAAAAGCTACAGCAAAAATCTTCCACATAATATTCCTCCGATTTAATCTTCAAGCAATAATTTTGCAGTGCTTGAATTTGTTACAAGAACATTTACAATCTTTCCGTTTAAAGCTCCTTTTATTGCCTTAACTTTCTCTTCCCCTGCGCTTATCCCAACAACTCGTCTTACTTTCTTTAAAGACTCTAAATTTATTCCAAATATATCATTATTATATGAATAGTCTGTATTACCTTCTATATCATACATTTGAAGACATATGTCGCCTACGATTCCACTGTTTTTCATTTCAACAATATCTTCTTTCTTATAATATCCTGTTTCCATCATTGTTGAACCGGGAACAGCTGTACCTATACCAACAACTGCAGTCGTAATTCTATCCAATAAATCAAAAACTTGTTTTATATGAATATCATTTTTTAGGCTAAGCATTAAATTGGGATCTGCTATCATTGCCGGTGCATGAAGAAGATGATATTCTCCCCCAAAAGCTCTAAAGAAATCAATTACTATTTGATTACAATGAAGTTCAATACCAACTTGCCCCATTCCTCCAAGTAGAGGCACAAAAGAAATATCTCTTGGCTTATCTTGATGAACATATTGTGCTATGGTTTTTATTGTTTTCCCCATCGATAACCCAACAATTTCCCCATCTTTCAAAACTCTTTGCAAAAATTCTGCACAAGCTTTACCAAGAGCGTCTCTTTCATAAGAAGCATCAGTAACATCTTCAGCAATAATAACTTCTTTTAAGTGAAATTTTTCTTCTAATTGTTTTTCTAGCTTGTAATAATCATTTTTCAAAGGATTTATAACTTCTATTTTGACAATCCCTTCGCTTTTTGCATTTTTTAAAATTCTGGATATTGTCGCTCTGGATATTGAAAGTTTGGAAGCAATTTCTTCTTGTTTCATATCATTGTTATAGTATAAGTCACATACTTTAACCATTAATTTAGTATCATCAGAAACTTTTTTCAAAATTCTTCTCATCCCTTTCCGTTGAAAAATATTTCCATTTAATTTATTTTTACATTTGTTCAATATTTGAAAAAATGTTCTTTTTATGCTCTTATAATAAATCAAAACCAATCAAAAGTCAACCTTTATTTGCAAAATTTATAATAAAAAAAACACGCCTAATAGACGTGTTTTAATTATTAACCCCATGATGAGGCGCAAAAGAGTTATCATCAATAGCCTTAAATTTATAACCTCTATCTTTGTAATATTTAATTATTTTAGGAAGAGCTTCAACAGTAGTATCTTTCGCATCAGTATCATGAAAAAGTATATTAATATTGTTTTCACTACAATTAGTTGCATTTTCAACAAGCTTACCTACAGCTACATTATTTCCGGAAGCATCTGTAGAATCACAATTCCAATCGTAATATTGATACCCTCTGTTTTGAACCTCTTTTGTAAGATATGTCATAATACCTTTTTTATATGCACTGCTTATTGTGTTAGATGAACCTCCTGGAAATCTTATATATTTAGGTGAATAACCAAGAATTCCTTTTAACATATTCTCAAGTTTGTTTAAATCATCAAAATACGAATATTTAGATTTATATACTTTTGCATAATCATGTGTATATGTATGAAGCCCAATTGTATGCCCTTTATCATGAGCTGTCTTTATTAAATAATTATATTCTTTATTATTTCCAGTTACAAAAAATGTTGCTTTCGCATCATATTTATCAAGTATATCAAGTATCTTTTTAGTATTGGAAGAAGGTCCGTCATCAAAAGTCAAATATACTACTTTTTCCTGACTTTCATCTGTTGTGCCTATCGCCTTTACAACATTAACCTCTCTTTTTACAATACTAACATTACCGGCTCTATCAATAGCTTTATATGTAACAAAATATTTACCTTCTTTGTTAGGATTAAAATTTCCTTTTTCCAAAATAAGTTTAGGGTTTGGATCATGATCATCTTTCACAATAACATCTTTTTCCCAACCATTATCCCCGCCAATAACCACATCAATTGCAGATATATTTTTTATCTCCGGTCCTTTGTTATCTTCAATTACATGAACAATAGTATTTTTACTTGTACTGTTATCATAAATATCACTGACAATAACCTCTACATCATAATCGCCTACGTCATCAAACTCATAATCTTCTTTAAAAGATACTGTTGTTTTACTTGTATCTTTTACATCTTTTACCAATTCTTTTGGATCTAATTTTACTCTGTTTTCTATGGTAATTTCTTTTACATTAAAAACAGGAGGTGTTGTATCAACAACATTTACACTAACAGGATATTCCTTATTTTTGTATTTATAAATAATAGAATATTCGCCTACTTTATTAGTATCTAAATTCTTTTTATCTATTAAAACATCTTTTTTATCACCAAAAACAACATACTTTATGTTACTTTCAGGATTAAATTCATGCTTAACTTCTACCTCAATATTTTTATCTTTTAAAGATAATGGACTTATAAAAATTTTAAACACTCCAATTAAACAAATTAATGCTATTATTCCAAAAAAAACATATTTTTTATTAATTCTCATTTTCATAGCAAATGCCTCTTTCATATTCAGTGGAGTGATTATATCAAATTTCGACATAACAGGCAATAAACAAAAAATTAAGTGAAAATTAAATTTTTATTAACTAAAAAAAGCATACTGAGTATGCTTTATTTTTTAGGAATTGTTATAACAACTTCAATTCTATCGTCATAATCTTTTTCTTTATAATCACAGTCAAGCCCTGTATTAAAAATACTTTTATAAGCTTGTTTTATAGTGTTTGTGTATATTTTGTAATTGAAAATATTCTTTACGTTTGTTTTTGAAGAATTAACAATAACTTCTTGTTTTAATCTTTCAACCAAAAGCTCTGAATTTTTAACATTCAAATCTTTTTTAGCCATTTCCTTTGCAGCCTTTACTCTCATTTTCCTGTCAGGAAGAGATAAAAGACATCTTGCATGACGCTGAGTAAGATTATTTTTTATTATTATTTCCAAAACTTCTTCATCAAGATTCAAAAGTCTTACCAAATTTGATATTGTAGACTGTTTTTTTCCTATCTTTTTTGATAATGCTTCTTGACTAATACCATATTCACTCATTATTTTTTTATAACTTAAAGCTTCTTCATAAAAGTTCAAGTCTTCTCTTTGAATGTTTTCAATTAAAGCTATTAAATCATTTTCTTCATTGTTTATATTGGCAATAATACAAGGAATATTCTCTAACCCTGCAATCTTAGCTGCTCTTAATCTTCTTTCACCACTTACAACCTCATATAAACCATCTTCACTTTCTCTTACTGTAATGGGTTGAATTATACCTAAACTTTTTATTGATTCGGCAAGTTCGTTTATACTTTCTTCATCAAAAAATTTTCTTGGTTGTTCTTTATTTGCTTTGATTAATTCTATGTTAATTTCATTTATATTCTTATCTGACACTTTATTCTCCCCTTTTGGTATTTTTTGCAAGCTCGATTAAAAGCACATTTATATCTGCAGGAGAAACTCCTGATATTCTTGAAGCCTGTCCTAAATTCTTCGGTCTTATATCTTCAAGCTTTTGTCTTGCTTCCAATCTTAAATTCTTTATTTCATTATAATCTATATCATCAGGCAACAGTTTCTTTTCCATTGACTTAAATTTTTCAATACTTGCCTGTTGTTTTAAAATATAGTCTTCATACTTTATTTGAATTTCTACCTGCTCACAAGCTCTCTTAGAAAGAGACGGTCTGTTTTCATCAAAAATAATTGTATCTTTATATGAAAGATCAGGTCTTTTAATCAAATCATATAATGTAACAGCATTTCTTAATGGAGTTGTTCCAATTTCAACGAGTTTTTGATTATTTTCCTTGTTAGGAGTTATTTTAATTCCTTTTAATCTTTCTTTTTCACCTTCAACGGCATTTTTATATTTTATTAAATTATTATACCTTTCTTCACTTATAAGACCTTGCTCATAACCATAAGGAGTAAGTCTTAAATCCGCATTATCTTGTCTTAATAATAATCTATATTCAACCCTTGAAGTAAACATTCTGTAAGGTTCTTTTGTTCCCTTTGTTGTAATATCATCAATCAATACACCTATATAACTACTTGCTCTGTCAAGCACTAAAGGTTCTTTTCCCTGAACATAATTTGAAGCATTTATTCCTGCTATTATACCTTGTGCAGCAGCTTCTTCATATCCACTTGTGCCGTTTATTTGTCCGGCTGTAAAGAAGCCTTTAAGTACCTTACTTTCAAGAGAAAGGCTTATTTGCGTAGGTTCTATTGCATCATATTCTATTGCATAAGCAACCCTCATTATCTCAACATTTTCAAGTCCTTTAATAGTTCTTAAAAAAGCAACTTGAACATCTTCAGGTAAAGAAGAGCTCATTCCTTGAAGGTACATTTCATTTGTATTTAATCCTTCAGGCTCTACAAAAAGCTGATGCTTTTCTTTATCGGCAAATCTAACTATTTTATCTTCAATACTTGGACAATATCTTGGGCCAACGCCTTTTATATTACCGCTAAATAGTGGTGAACGATGAAGATTTGCTTTTATTACATCATGTGTATTCTTGTTTGTATAAGCAAGGTAACAAGGCTGTTCATCAAATTCAATATCTTTACCTTCATTCTCAAAAGAAAAAGGAGTTATTTCCTTATCTCCATATTGAATTTCCATTTTTGAAAAATCAATACTTCTTTTATTTACCCTTGCAGGAGTTCCTGTTTTTAATCTTAATAATTTAAAACCTAAATTTTTCAAGCTGTCACTTAACTTATTTGCTGCAAATATACCGTTAGGTCCTCCCGAATAACTTACATCACCTATGATTATTCTTCCTTTTAAGTATGTTCCTGAACAAAGAACAATTGCTTTTGTATAATATATTGCACCTGTATTTGTAACAATACCTTTTACTTTTCCGTCTTCTGTTAAAATTTCAACAGCTTCTTGTTGTTTTAAATCAAGGTTATCAGTATTCTCTATTACAAGCTTCATTTCTTCTTGATATCTTTTTTTATCAGCTTGCGCTCTCAAAGATTGTACGGCTACACCTTTTGCAGTATTTAAAGTTTTGATTTGGATAAAAGTTTTATCTATATTTTTACCCATTTCACCGCCTAATGCATCTATTTCTCTTACCAAATGACCTTTACCAGTACCGCCTATTGAAGGGTTACAAGGCATCATTGCAAGAGCTTCCAAATTCAATGTTAAAAGAAGAGTCTTGCTTCCTTTTCTTGCACTTGCAAGAGCAGCTTCACAGCCTGCATGACCGGCACCGATAACTATTACTTCATATTCTCCAGCTAAAAAACTCATATTTACCTCTACTTTCCTAAACAGAAATTCTTAAATATTTCATCTATAATATCTTCACTTGTGGTTTCTCCAGTAATTTCTCCCAGTTTTGAAAGAGCTGAATTTATGTCTATTTCAACCAAATCAACTTCTAATCCAGAGTGAACCATCTCTACTGCATGATCAAAATCTTCTTTTGCTCCAAGTAAAAGATTTTTATGTCTTACATTACTTACAAGTATTTCTCCAACTTCATCATTATCATTTACTTTGGCTATATCATAAATTGCATTTTCGATTTTTTCTATTCCCTCTTGTTTTAGCGCAGATATTTCTATTGTTTTATAATTTTCAAAAGCATTTATTGTTTCTTCATTTACATCTAAATCCATTTTGTTTAAAACAACGATTATATCTTTATTTTCAGGAAGCATTTTTATTATTTCAATATCTTCACTGTCTAAAGCACGAGAAGAATCTATGCAAAATAAAATTATATTACTATCTTCAAGCATTGATATAGACTTATCTATTCCTATTTGCTCAACTTTATTATCGGCATTTCTTATTCCTGCGGTATCAATGAATTTAACAGGAACACCTTTTATATTTACAACTTCATCAACGATATCCCTTGTTGTTCCTGCCTCGTCTGTTACAATTGCTTTATTTTCGTTTATAAGTGCATTTAAAAGCTGAGATTTTCCTACATTGGGTTTACCTATTATGGCAACTTTTATCCCCTCTTTAAGAATTTCACCTTTTTCAAAAGTTGATATAATTTTCTTTAACTTAAAAGACATTTTTTCTATTAAATCAACAATCTCATTATCCGTTAAATCTTCTTCATCATATTCAGGATATTGAATTGTTACTTCAAGTCTCGCAAGCATATTTGTAATATCCGCTTTTATTTCATCTATTTTTTCTGATAAATCACCTTTTAAAGAGTTCATGGCACTTTTTGCAAAACTATTTGTTTTAGCCATAATCAAATCACTTATTGCCTCAGCTTGAACCAAGTCTATTCTGCCATTCAAGAAAGCTCTCTTTGTAAACTCTCCTGCGTCGGCAAGTCTTGCTCCGCTTTCCAAAACCAATGCTAAAACCCTTGAAGTTACACTCATTCCCCCATGACAGTTTATTTCAGTTACATCTTCTGCCGTAAAAGAATGTGGTGCACACATCTTTGATACCAAAACTTCGTCAACAACTTCGTTTGTTTTTGGATCTATTATATGTCCATAATTTATGGTGTTTTTACTAACATCATGTATGGTTTTATTTTTCATTTTAAAAATTTTATCTGTAACATCAAAAGCATCACTACCGCTTATTCTTATTATAGAAACGCCCCCATAACCTGAAGGAGTTGCAATAGCAGCAATTGTATCTTCTTTAAACATAATTTACCTCTTTAAAATATTTCCTAAAAATTTATAAATATTTCCCGTATAACTTTTAAATTATATCATACAGATTTTTAAAAAGCTATATTCTTTTAAATTAAAGAATATATTTTGTAAAATAAATTAAAACCATGTCTATTAGACATGGTTTTATAATGTTATTTTCTTCTTTTTCCTCTTTTTTTCTTATTAGGTCTTACACCATAATAATTTGCAGGTTTACCTTTTACTCCAACATTAACCCTTAGAATTTTATCAACATCGTCTTTATCTTCATAATCTAAAAACATAATTTGAGTTGCATTTAACATTCCTGATTTAGGTTTTACCTTTAATGATAGACCTTTATGTTGTTTTCTTTGTAAAATTTCGTATGAATCTATTTTTTCATATACCAATGCACCAGTCATTGATCTTACACCATATTGATAAAGACCTCTTCCTCCAAGTATACACATAAAAATAGAATAAGTTGCAAAGCCAAAATAAACACCAATTAATCCCATACAATAAAAGAATATTGTTGCATTTAAGAAACCAAGAATATCAATAATCAATATAGCAGCAATTACCAAAACAAAATATAAAACCTGCCATTTAAAATCAGTATTCCCAAGTCCTTTCGGTGCAGCGTAAACCATCTTACCTAATTTTTTATTGTTTTTTGAAAATCCTATAATTTTTATTGCAAGCATACCAAAGTAGCCTATACAAAAAATAACTAATGAAGCTGCAAGTTGTACACTCATGTTATTCCTCCTCCATACCTTCTATATTATAATGATATATATTTCTATTATCAAGCATTCTTACCCTGCTTGAAAATTCATTTTCTTTTGTAGCATTAAAAGCAGTTTGCATTTGATTCATTCTTGAATCCAAAATATCAAGATAATGAAGCATTTCTGCTTCCGGTATCATAGGATACTTTGGAGATCCAAACTCAGGATGATAATGATGAGAAAGAACCATATGTTTAAGCAAAAGCGGAACTTCACTTTCAATATTTAATGTCCTGCTTACATTATCTATTTCACAAATACACTGAATTATATGACCAAGAAGTTGTCCATCTTTTGTATAATTTTCAACAACACCCAAATCATTACATTCCATCTCTTCTGTTTTACATATATCATGAAGTATAACGCCTGCAAAAAGCAAATCTGTATTTAAAAATGTATATGTAGCACTAAGTTTTTTTGCATTTGTAAGCATTGTGAAAGTATGAAATAATAGTCCACTTTTCATAGCATGATGAAAAGATTTTGCCGCAGGATATGTTTTAAATTTGTATTCATACTTATCAATTAAAGTCTTTGTGATAAGTTTAACATCTTTATTTTTGAAATTATTTATAGTTAAAATAATTTCTTCAAACATCTTATCAGCATTCAAAGGAGCGGCTTCAACAAGCTTATTCATTTCTTCATCGTTCAATTTAACTTTTTCAATATGTTCAATCTTAACTTGAGGATTTGAACCAAAGCTGTCTACTTCACCGCTTACTTTTACAACATCACCGGCTTTAAAACTATCCTTTTGTTCTTCTTCCACATTCCATAATTTTGCGGCAATTTCACCGCTTTTATCTTTAAGGATTATATCAAGATAATCTTTACCTGTTCTTGTCTTTCTAAGCATAACGCTCTTTAAAATAAAATTATCGAATACCTTATCGCTAACTTTTAAATTACTAATCATTTACTACCTCGTAAAATTAAAATACATATTATATTCTACACTAAAGTTACAAAATATGCTATAATTGTTTTACTTTATTTTGGAGAAATTTTAAATGAATAGATTTGAATTTATAAACAACAACGATGATATAGGTGTAACAATAGTAGAAAATATTTTTATAAACCACTTTATGCCAATGGCAAGAGGAGATTATGTCAAAGTATATTTATATGGACTAAAATGTACACAAAGCTCAATTGCCGAAATGCCTTCAAATAAAAAAATCGCAAACACTCTTGGAATGAGTGAAGGTGATGTAGTAAAAGCGTTTAAATATTGGCATGAAAAACAAGTTTTAACTTTTATTCATACAGATAAAAGAAACTATGTAATTCAATATAAAAATATATCTACTATGATATTTACTCCTGAAAAATTCAAGAAAAACGGTTCTTACAGCGAAACAATAGAATATAACACCAAAAAACAAAGTTTATTTGACGAACTTAGTAAAGAATTTGAAGCTTCCATTGAGGAAGGTGGACTTGGAAGACCGATATCACATCAAGAAATGGAAATGTTCTCTGACTGGATGGAAGATTATTCTTTTAGTACAGAAACCGTTAAATTAATAGTAAATACATGTCTTATTAAAAGGAAAATAAAACAAAGAAAATATTGGAATGCAGTGGCAATGGACTTCCACTCAAAAGGAATAAAAACCTTTGACGAAGCCGCAATGGAATTTAACAAAAGCGATAAAAGATATCAAGAATATCAAAAAATATTTAAATATCTTGGACTTAATACAAGAGGAACATTTATTACAAAACCTGAAGAAAATCTTGTGGATAAATGGCTTGATGAATATAAATTAAGTATGGAACAAATTTTAAAAGCCTGTGACGAAACCATTGCAACAAACAAACCAAGCTTTAAATATGTTGATAGTGTAATTTATAGCATGTATATAAACAAAGATAAAAACACAAAACCTCAAAACAGCAATAAACAATATAATAAACCTTCAAGTACAAAAGAAACGATACAAGCAGATCTTGATTATGAATATTATAATGAAGAAGATATTATAAAAATGATGAGTGAGGATTAATCATGAATATTAACGAAAAAAAAATGATTGATTTTAACAATAAAAGACATTTAAAAGAAAAAGAATTAGAAAGAAAAATAGATTATGTAAAACAAAATTATCCTAAAATAAAGAAAATCCTTAACGAAATTAACGAACTTGGAATAAGCGCTTGTCTTGGTAATCTAAGTAGTGAAAAATACAAAGAAAAAGAAACAAAACTAAATAATCAATTAAGAGAAGAATTAATAAAAAAGGGTTTTGATGAAAATTTCTTGGAGGTAAAATACGACTGTAATAAATGCAAAGATACAGGATATATAAACGGACATATGTGTGATTGCTTAAAAGAATTTTTACATTTTAATGTAAAACCTCACCCTTTACTTTTTAGAAAGGGAAGCTTTGAAGAATTTAATGAAAATCTATTTACTAATGAATCAAAAAAAGGAGAAATATCACCAAGGGAAAATATTTTAAAAAATAAACAACAATCTTTAAGGTTTATAAATGAATTTAATGACAGTAATAATAACATAGGTTTACTAATGTCAGGTAAAGTTGGAAGTGGAAAGACTTTTCTTGCAGCTGCAACAGGAAAGGTTTTATTAAAAAAAGGATATAGTGTTGTTTGTTTAACTGCAAGAGAATTTGAAGATGCAATAAAAAATTTCTCTAATCCATCTTTAGAAGAAGATAAACAAAATATATTAAATGCAGATTTATTAATTCTTGATGACCTTGGAATAGAAACCCAAAGTGAATATGTTAACAATGAAATATTAAAATTAATTGATTATAGAATCACTTACAATAAAAAAATGATAATAACAACAAATCTTAATCTCAATGAAATAAGCGATAAATACAAATCAAGAATATATTCAAGGATAGTAAGTAATTTTAAATATTTACATTTTATCAGTTCAGATATAAGAATAAGAAATAAAATGAGAAAAAAATAAGTAATTTTTTACTGATTTAAAACTTTAAGCTATTGACCCTTAATAGTTATTAATGATAAAATATAAATAATTCAAATAAACGAGAGGATACTAATATGGATTATAAAAAAGAATATGAACAAAAATTAGTAAGTGCTGAACAAGCAGCAAAAACAGTAAAATCAGGCGATTGGATTGATTACGGTTGGACAGCAACAACTCCTGTTGCATTCGACAAAGAATTAGCAAAATTAATGCCTAACTTAAAAGACGTAAACGTAAGAGGCGGTATCTTAATGTGGGAACCTGAAATCTTCAAACTTGAAGATGCAAAAGATCATTTCACATGGAACTCTTGGCATATGGGCGGAATTGAAAGAAAAGCAGTGGCTAAAGGATTCTCATTCTATGCGCCAATTCGTTACTCAGAACTTCCAAGATACTATAGAGATGGAAATACTCCGGGAGCAGATGTTGCTGTTATGCAAGTTTCTCCAATGGATAACCATGGATACTTTAGTTTTGGACCAAGTGCTTCACACTTAATGGCTGTATGCGAAACAGCAAAAAAAGTTATTGTTGAAGTAAACGAAAATGTACCAAGATGTTTAGGCGGATTTGAATCTGCAGTTCATATCTCAAATGTAGATATGATTATCGAAGGAGACAACCCTCCAATGGCTGAAATGGGTGGCGGAGGAGCTGCAACAGACGTTGATAAAACAGTTGCAAAACTAATCGTTGAAGAAATCCCTAATGGAGCTTGTTTACAACTTGGTATCGGTGGAATGCCAAACGCAGTTGGTTCTTTAATCGCAGAATCAGACTTAAAAGACCTTGGTGTTCATACAGAAATGTTTGTAGACGGTTTTGTTGATATTGCAAACGCAGGCAAAATCAATGGTTCTAAAAAGAACTTAAACAGATTCCGTCAAACATATGCATTTGCAGCAGGTACAAAAAAATTATATGATTACTTAAATGACAACCCAGAATGTATGTCAGTTCCTGTTGATTATACAAACGATGTAAGAGTTATCTCTGAACATGATAACTTCATCTCAATCAACAATGCTGTTGATATTGACTTATTCGGACAAGTAAGCTCTGAATCTTCAGGAACAAAACAAATTTCTGGAGCAGGCGGACAACTTGACTTCGTTCTTGGTGCTTACTTATCAAAAGGAGGTAAAAGCTTTATCTGCTTATCTTCTACATTCAAAAACAAACAAGGTGAATTAAAATCTCGTATCTTACCAACACTTCACCCTGGTTCAGTAGTTACAGATACAAGAGCAAATACTCACTATGTTGTAACAGAATATGGTAAAGTAAACTTAAAAGGACTTTCTACATGGCAAAAAGCTGAAGCTTTAATCAGTGTTGCTCATCCTGACTTCAGAGAAGAACTTATTAAAGAAGCAGAAAAAATGAACATCTGGAGAAGAAGCAATAAATAACAATGAAAAAAAGATTCATAAAAGTTCATAGTGAAGGAACAATAAAAGGTAATGAAATTTGGGTTGACAGAGAAACAGGAGTAAATTATTTATTCCATTTCGACGGTAATGCAGGCGGACTTACACCTTTACTAAACAAAGACGGAAAACCTTTGGTTACTCCAATATATAATGAATAAAAAAGGACTGTTTAACAGTCCTTTTCTTTTTTTTCAATATTTAAAAACGCTTTATAAAATACATCTTTTAAAACGAGAACAGCATCTTCAAGAGAATAATCATATTTTTTCATTGCTTCTTTTATCATCTTCTCAAAATGAGATAAATAATAATCCATATCTATTTCATTTTGATACTTAGTTAAAATAGGATATACTTTGGTCCAATCCATTTCAAGCCCCTTTTCTCCATTTTTCACTTCAACCTTATAATTTTTTTCTTCACCTTTTAATAAATAATCTATACTTACCTCAAGTATATCACAAAGTTCTATAAGCTTATTTGTACCAACTAAAATAATATCCTGCTCCCATTTTGAAACTGTTTGTCTTGATACTCCAAGTTTTTCTGAAAGCTGTTCTTGTGTCAAATTAAGATTTCTTCTTTCACGTGCTATTCTTTGTCCTATACTCATAACATTCCTCCAAACTATATTAAAATAATTATAACACTAAAAACTAAATTATAAATATATTACAAAGTTCAAAAAGCACTCCTTAATAATAAAAAAGAAGAAGTAAAACACTTCTTCCTTAAATATTATTTTTAACTCTTTCAAATCCTTTTTTTACAGCCGGTATTGAAATTACAATAATTGTAAGAATTGCTTCAGCTCCTATATATATTCCGTTATATACCAAAGAATAAGCAAGTGGCGACCAGCCTGCCCAAGCATATTCAGCAAAAAATATAAACCCTGAAAGGACTGCAAAAATATATCTTCCGATAACACCAACTATATATCCCTTTAACAAACCGTTTTTTGATTTATAAAATATTCCGGATAAACCAAGAGCACCAAAAGCAAGTAAATAATCAACTATTACTTGCAAAGGAAAAACTATGTAAGGCTCAATAATCAGTTGCAAAATACCATATGCAGCACCTGTAAAAATACCTGTTGCAGGCCAAAAAAAATAACCCGCCAAGCATACAAAATAACATACTACATAAAGTTACGGAACCTCCAAATGGAAACTCATATACTTTAAGCATTGATGCTACTGTTCCAAGAGCAATAATCATTGCACAAAAAACCATTTTTTTGGTACTGATACTTTTTTGTTTTTCTTTCTTATTTGATTTTGATAAATATACACCTATAACCAATGCCGCAATAAGTAAAACTGCTAAAGTTATATATCCTATTGTTGTTGGCATATAACCGTCAGGTGTAGATGATACAAAAATTGACATAAAAATACCTCCTTTTATAAACATAGGAGGGGTTAAGAAAATATTTAGCTTCCTTACGCCGGCATAACCCGGATCAAGTAGTAAGGGTAAACACGAATAGTTCTCTCAGCCCATAGGCTCCCCTAGCTTATTTGTATTATTTTAATTTCACAATATTTTACCACTGACAACATAATATGTCAAATACTAGTATTATTTATCTTTAAAATCCCACCACTTTTTATTCTCTCTATCTTCTCCTTCGTTCGCATAATAAACAGCACATCTATATACATAAAGCTGACACCTGTCAACTTTACAGCCTTTTTGTTCACATTCCTTTAAATATATTTTTTCAGGATCTTCTCCTTTTAAGGACTCAATATTTTTATACCCTAACATTATTAAATCTTCTTCTGTTTTCTTCCCTACACCTGGTATTTTTCTAAGTTCACCCATAATCAATTCCTTTGTAATTTATTTAATAAAATAGATTTTATTTTATAAAAATCTTCCTTATCCTTTAAAATATATTTATTTTCAATTTTTATTTTATCCATACAAACGCAAGCATTATTACATCCGCATACAATAAGCGCAATATCACAAATGTGATTATCATCATAATAAAAACATAAATCAGGGAATTCCTTTTTTAATTTTTCAACTTCACTAACCCTGTTATATGTTTCATTGCAGCCGCCACAGTATTTTAAATATACATTCATTTTATTTCTCTTTTAGAAAATTTTTTGCAAAATCAAGAAGTTCGTCATTTACTCCCTCAACAAGAATTACATCTTTTATGCTTGGTATTTCTTTTAATAAGTTATATTTTATAAGTTCTTCATTTGTTGTCTTTGCACTTACACAGTTTGCACATTGACCTATTAATTTTACTTTCAGTATTCCTTCTTTATATTCCTTTATAACAACATTACCGCCATGATTTTTTAAATAAGGACGAACCTTATCATTTAAAACTTTTTCTATTTCTATTATTTTATCATCTTTTAACATAACTCTACCTCTACCCAATTATATAAAACAATTATATTTTTTTCAAATATATTTATTGCTTATATTACTAAAAACAGGTTGTTGCATTTTTGCAACATGCATAGTAAAATAAATTTATATATGAGGTGTAAAATGGAAAATAATATCTTTAATAATCTCCAAGAAGCAAATGAAAGACTTGATGCAATAATAGAAAACTCATTTGACGGTATTTATATAACAGATAATAAGGCAAATACAATAAAAGTAAATAAATCTTATGAGGTAATTACCGGATTAAAAAAAGAAGAAGTTCTAGGAAAGAACATGATTGATCTTATAAAAAATAATGTAATATCTATATCAGGTTCGGTCTTAGCTCTTCAAAAAAAAGAACCAATAACCCTTCAACAAGAATTTAAAACAGGAAAAAAAGCGTTAATAACAAGCTCTCCTGTTTTTGACAAAAAGGGTAATATAATAATGGTTGTAACAAACGTAAGAGATTTAACGGAAATTTATAAATTAAAAAAAGAAGTAGAAAAAAACAGCTTACTGACAAAAAAAAATATAAATATAGAATCAACAAGTATTAAAGAAAATGAAAAAATTATTTGCGTTGATGAGAATTCAAAACAAGTATTAAATATAGCAAAAAAAGTTGCAGGTCTTGATACAACTGTAATGCTTATTGGACAAACCGGAGTAGGTAAAGAACTTTTTGCAAATTATATTTTAAATAACAGTAACAGAAAAAATGAACCTTTTATAAAAGTCAACTGTGGTGCTATATCTCCATCTCTTGCGGAAAGTGAACTTTTTGGATATGAAAAAGGGTCTTTTACAGGAGCCGACAAAAAAGGAAAAGCAGGCATATTCGAGGCGGCAAATAACGGAACCGTATTTTTAGATGAAGTTGGAGAACTTCCTCTTTCATTACAAGTGAAACTTTTAAGAGTCATTCAAGAAAGAGAAATAGAAAGAGTCGGTGGAACAAAATCGATAAAAGTTAACGTTAGAATAATAGCCGCAACTAATGCAGACCTTGAACAACTTGTGGAAAATAATTTATTCAGAAAAGATTTATATTATAGACTAATGGTTTTCCCTATATATATTCCGCCTTTAAAAGAAAGAAAAGAAGATATTATCCCTCTTATAAATTTATTTAAAGATACATTTAATAATAAATACGGCTTTAACAAATCATTTTCAAAGGAAGCACTTGAATTTTTAAAAGAACAGGAATGGAAAGGAAACATAAGAGAACTAAGAAATGTAGTAGAAAGAGGATTAATACTTTCTGATAATGTAGTAACGACAAAAGATTTAAACTTTCCTAAATATAATAAATACATTATAAAAGATTTTAAACTTCCTAAAACAGACAATTTAAAAGAACTTATAGAACAAATTGAACTTGCATATATAAATAAGGCTTATGAAAAATATAAAAATGTAAGACAGGCAGCGGCAAGTTTAAATATGGATCCGTCTACATTTGTAAGAAAAAGAAAAAAATATTCAAAATAAAAAAACGGATAAATTATCCGTTTTTTTGTTTACATGCTTTTAAAACATTTTTAACAAGACAAGCCGTTGTTACACTGCCTACTCCTCCTGGAACAGGAGTAATCATACCTGCAACTTCACTTGCACTTTCATAATCAACATCACCTGTCAATTTACCATCATAAAAATTAATTCCTACATCTATGACAACAGCATCTTTTTTAATATATTCTTTATCTACCATATTTACTCTTCCAACAGCAACAATTAAAATATCTGCTTTTTTGCAAACTTCTTTTAAATTTTTTGTTCTTGAATGACAAATCGTAAGAGTAGCATGTCTGTCTAAAAGCATCATACTTAAAGGCTTGCCTACAACAAGACTTCTACCTACGATTACAACTTCTTTCCCTTCTGGATTTATTCTGTAATAATCTAGCATTTCCATAACTCCAAGAGGCGTACAAGGATAAAAACCACTTGTATCTGAAATAAAAATTTTTGCCATATTTACAGGAGAAAAACAGTCAATATCTTTACTTGGAGAAATAATGTATTTTATTTTATCTTCATCAAGCTGAGCAGGAAGAGGTCTAAATACCAAAATCGCATTTATACTTTCATCTTCATTTACTTCTTTTAATGATTTAATAAAATCATCTTCTTTAATATTCTCATCTAATACTATTGATTTTACGGATATATCAGCTTTTTCCATAAAATTCATTATGCTTTTTTCATATGAAATATCACTTGCATTATTACCCACTCTGACAACTGCTATTTGAGGATTTATTCCTTGTTCTTTTAATTCACTACATTCTTTTTTGCTATTTATTATTATTTCATTTACAACTTTGCTGCCAAGCAATTTCTTTGTCATTTTTTATTCTCCTATATTTAGTCTATCCAAAACTTTATCATATACTTCGTCGCACAAAATTAAGCCACTATCAACTTTATCTTTACATTCTTTTAAATTTTTTTCTATAAAAGAAGAATCTTTTATTGTTTTCATGTTTATCAATACATTCAAGTAAGCACCTTTTAAAGCTGTTCTTAAGCATTCAACTCCTACGCCAACATCACTTATTAACAACACAGAACCTTTTGTTAAAAGTTCTTTATGAAGTAATATTGCTTCATAGGAAATATCTATAATCTCTATTGGTACCTTACATGCAATAACGGAACATCTTGAAATTTCATCATCTTTAAATTTCTTTTCTTCCTCACTTTCTGCTTTTAAACCATATGCTTTTGACAAAGGTATAAAATTCTCTTCATCTTCATCTATTAAAGATAAAAATCGTTCTTGAAGTCTCTTTGCATCTTTTATTATTTTTTGAATATCCTCTTCATACTGTGCATACTTTTTCTTTCCTGTCGTAAAATTAGAAACCATTCCCGACAATGCCACACCTAAAGAGCCACATAAGGAACAGACCCCGCCCCCTCCGGGAGCAGGGTCTTTGCTGTACGTTTTATTAACAAAATCTTGTAAAGTATAATCTTTATAAGCCATATAAATTATCTAACCTCTAATCCACTTTCAATATCTTCTTCAGGAGATACAAAAGTAAGCTTTCCGTCTTTATCTTCCGCAAGAAGTAACATTCCCTCAGAAACTTCACCTCTAAGTTTTGCAGGTTTTAAGTTTGCTACTACTACAACATTTTTACCTACAACTTCTTCAGGGGTAAAGAATTTTGCAATACCTGAAACAATCTGTCTTTTTTCTTCTCCAACCATTACTTCAAATACCAATAATTTATCAGCATTAGGATGTTTTCTTGCACTTACTATTTTTCCCGTTTTTAACTTAACTTTTGCAAAATCATCAATGGTAATTTCTGTATTTTCTTGTTCTTCTTTCTTTGCTTTTTTATTTTCTTTTTTATCTTTTTTCTTTTCTTGTTTTTCTTCTTTACCAACTTGTTTCATAATTTCTTTTGGATCAAGTCTGTTAAATAATACAAATGATTCATTTAGAACTATGTCTTCTTCTAAACCGCCAAAACTTAACACACTTTCATAAGAATCATTTTTTGTATTTAACATTTTAATGATATTTTCACCTGTTTGAGGCAAGAAAGGTGTAATTAAAATACCGATAACTCTTATTGATTCTAAAAGATTATATAAAACAGTTTTTAATCTGTCTGCTTTGCTTTCATCTTTAGCAAGTACCCAAGGCATTGTTTCATCAATATATTTATTACTTCTTCTTGCAAGAGCAATAATTAAATTAATTGCATCAGCAACTTTTAATTCATTCATTTTTTCTTCAACAAGTCTTGGTGTATCTGTAACGTGTTTAATTAAATCATCATCAACATCTTCTTTAACATTAGGATTTGTAACTTTACCATCAAAGTATTTTTTACTCATTGCTAAAGTTCTGTTTACAAGGTTACCTAATATATTTACAAGTTCTCCGTTAACTCTGTCAATAAGTTGTTCATAAGTTAATGTACCGTCTTGAGCAAAAGGCATTTCTCTTAAAAGATAATATCTTACACTGTCAACACCAAATACATCAACAAGGTCATCAGCATAAATTACATTACCTTTTGATTTACTCATTTTACCTTCACCAAGAAGTAACCAAGGATGTCCAAAAATTTGTTTTGGAAGAGGGATATCAAGAGCCATAAGCATTATAGGCCAGTATATTGTATGGAATCTTAAAATATCTTTACCAATTAAATGAACATCTGCAGGCCAGTATTTCTTAAATGTATCTTCATGGTTTCCATCAACATCATATCCAAGGAATGTAATATAGTTTGAAAGAGCATCAATCCAAACATATACAATATGACCTTCATCAAAATCAACAGGTATACCCCATTTAAAACTTGTTCTTGATACACATAAATCTTTAAGTCCGGGTTTTAAGAAGTTATTAACCATTTCATTTTTTCTTGATTCAGGTTGAATAAATTCAGGGTGAGAATCTATATATTCCATTAATCTGTCAGCATATTTGCTTAATTTGAAGAAATAAGCTTCTTCTTTTTCATAAGTAACTTCTCTTCCACAGTCAGGACATTTTCCGTCAACAAGCTGACTTTCTGTAAAGAAAGATTCGCATGGTTCACAGTACATTCCTTCATATACGCCTTTATATATATCCCCTTTTTCATATAATTTTTTAAATATTTGTTGAACTTTCTTTTCATGATAAGGGTCTGTTGTTCTGATAAATTTATCATAACTTGTATTCATAATATCCCAAATTCTATGAATTTCGCCTGATACATTATCTACAAATTCTTTTGGAGAAATTCCGGCTTCATTCGCCTTTGTTTCTATTTTTTGACCGTGTTCATCTGTTCCTGTTTGAAAATAAACATCGTACCCAGTCATTCTTTTATATCTTGCTATACTATCCGCCAATACAATTTCATAAGTATTTCCAATATGAGGTTTACCTGATGTATAGGCGATTGCTGTTGAAATATAATATGGTTTTTTACTCATTTATCACACTCTCCTTAAATAAAAAGCTATAATAATTTATATTACCAAATATACCCTTTAAAATCAATTATATACTAAATAAATATTTAATCTGTAGGTTTATTTTACATTAAATAAAGTTGAACAGATGCTCACTTTGTGTTATTATAAAAGATAACAAAAAAGGACTAAACATGTAATGTTTAGTCGGTTGGGAGGATGCCTATGGAACTTCTTAGAAAACTTGAAAACAGTATAAGAGAATATTCAAAAGATGCAAATTTTGAAATCATAGAAAGAGCTTATTTGCTTGCAAAAGATGCACATAAAAATCAAACAAGATACTCAGGGGAACCTTATATATCTCACCCTCTTGAAGTAGCTTTTATTTTAACGGATTTACACATGGATACGGATACCATTTGTGCGGCAATTCTCCACGATGTTATAGAAGATACTCCTGCAAGTTATGAAATGATAAAAACAAACTTTAATCAAACAATAGCAAATTTAGTTGACGGAGTTACAAAAATAGGCAAACTTCAATTTATAACAAAAGAACAAAGAGAAGCCGAAAACCTAAGAAAAATGGTTATAGCAATGGCAAACGATATAAGAGTCGTAATAATAAAATTAGCCGACAGACTTCATAATATGCGTACTCTATCAGCCATGAGACCGGATAAACAAAAACAAAAAGCAAGAGAAACTCTTGATATTTATGCGCCTATTGCTCATCGTCTTGGTATCTCTAAAATAAAATGGGAACTTGAAGACTTGGCTCTTCTTTACCTTGACCCTGAAGCATACCACGACATAGCAAGAAAAGTTGCACTAAAAAGAGAAGAAAGAGAAGCTTTTATAGATAATGTTAAATATATGTTAGGTAAGGTTTTAAAAGAATCCGATATCGAAGCAAAAATAGAAGGAAGACCTAAACATTTTTATTCAATTTACAGAAAAATGAAAAAAGGAAAAGCCTTTGAAGAAATATATGATTTATTTGCAATAAGGGTTCTAGTTAAAACAGTAAAAGACTGTTATGGAGTTCTTGGTATGGCTCATACACTATGGAATCCAATGCCCGGAAGATTTAAAGATTATATAGCAATGCCGAAACCAAACATGTATCAATCTTTGCATACAACTGTATTCACAAAAGGCTCAGAACCTTTTGAAATACAAATAAGAACCTATGAAATGCACAGAACGGCAGAATATGGTATCGCTGCTCACTGGAAATACAAAGAAGGAACAACAAATAAAAAAGAAGACAGTTTTGAAAAAAGACTTATTTGGATAAGAGAATTAATGGAAATGGAAAACGAAGTCGAAAACTCTGATGAGTTTATGGAAGGAGTAAAATTTGACTTATTTACTGATGAAGTTTTCGTTTTTACTCCAAATTCAAAGGTTATTCAGCTTCCAAACGGAGCCTGCCCTATTGACTTTGCATATAGAATCCATTCAGATATAGGTAATCAGTGTGTAGGGGCAAAAGTAAACGGGAAAATGGTACCTTTAACATATAAACTTCAAAATGGAGATATAGTAAACATAATAACTTCTCCAAACTCTAAAGGTCCAAGCAGAGACTGGCTTAATATCGTAAAAAGTTCTCATGCTAAAACAAAAATAAAATCTTTCTTTAAAAAGGCAGACAGAGAAGAAAATATCATTAGAGGAAAAGAAGCCCTTGAAAAAGAAGTTAAAAAAGACGGATACTCTCTTAACACTATCGCTACAAACGGTCATTTGGAATTCGTAAAAAAACGTTTCAACGTAAATACTTGGGATGACTTATATTCAGCTATTGGATACGGCGGACTTAAAAGTGGAATGGTATTCCAAAGAATAAAAGAACATTTCAAAGATGAATTTGAAAATGAAGCAAAAGAAAAAGAAATTAAACTTGTAAAGAACAAAAAAAGCAAAAACAGCAATGCAATCAATGTTCAAGGATATACAGACCTTGCAGTATTTTTCTCAAACTGTTGCAATCCTGTTCCGGGAGACAATATTGTAGGGTATATTACAAAAAACAGAGGGGTATCAATTCACAGAGCAGACTGTATTAACGTAAGTAATTCAATCAACAGAGAAAGACTTATAAACGTATCTTGGAACACAGCAGAATTAAAAGAAAATAAAACTTTTGAAGCTGATGTAAGAATTACCGCTCATGATAGAATTGGTTTATCAGCTGAAATAACAACAATAATAAGTAACGAAGGCTTTAATATGTCTAACTTCTCGGCTACATCAGATAAAAAATACGGCTCTGTTGTAAATATAAGTTTAAATGTTCATAATACTAAAGAGTTAGAAGATTTATTCAGAAAACTTAAAAATATTAACGGAGTAAAAGAAGTTTACAGAATTTAGGAGGAATAAAAATGACAACACCTCATATTAATGCAAAAGACGGCGATTTTTATAAAACAGTTTTAATGCCGGGAGATCCTCTAAGAGCAAAATATATTGCAAAAAACTTTTTAGAAAATGCAAGAGAAGTAACAAACGTAAGAGGAATGCTAGGTTATAGCGGACAATATAAAGGTAAAAACATATCCGTAATGGGTTCAGGAATGGGTATACCTTCAATATCAATTTATTCACATGAATTATATAGTTTTTACGGAGTTGAAAATATAGTAAGAATAGGAAGCTGTGGAGGATACAGCGAAGATGTAAAAGTTAACGATGTATTAATAGCACAAGGTGCAAGTACAAATTCAAACTTTGCTTCTCAGTTCCACTTAGACGGAACTTTCGCTCCCCTTGCTGATTTTGATTTGCTTATTAAAACTTACAATAAAGCAAAAGAACTTAATATTGATATAAAGGTAGGAAATATTCTTTCAAGCGATAACTTCTATGCACAAGGCAGTGACGGCTGGAAGAAATGGAAAGATCTTGGAATTCTCGGAGTGGAAATGGAAGCAGCAGGCTTATATAGTGTTGCAGCAGCCTTAAATAAAAAAGCTCTTGGAATTTTTACGGTAAGTGATCATTTTATTTATACCGATACTATATTGTCAAGTAAAGAAAGAGAAACAAAACTAAACGATATGATAACTCTTGCCCTTGAAACTTTTGCAGAATAATTATAATAATAAAAAAAAGCACATTTTATGTGCTTTTTTTTTTACAGGATTATGAAATATTTTTTTCATATCAGCACATAATGAAAATTTACTTTCTTTTTACCGTTAAAAGAAAGATTATTTTACATAAAATATTTATAATAATTTTAGATTTATATATTTTGGAGGAAAACAAAAAAATGAACAAACAAACACAAAATTTAATGATTTTTATTTTATCAATGGCATTATATGGGATTGCCACTTTATTTACAGAACTAATACCTTCATTTCAAATAGGTATAATAGAAATTTCTGTTGAATATTTCTTATTTATTCCATTAACATTGGCAATGCTTTTTTCACCTTTACCAGTTGCTCTTGGTGCAGCAACAGGAGAAATTGTTTTTAGTGAAATAATGCTTGGACAATTTGGAGGAATAGGTGAACTTGAAAAATTTATAACACTAGCAATAGGTATTTATATTGCAGGAAGAATGGTAAAAGATCCCAAAAACAAAAAAATGGTTGCAATAGCTGCAATATCAGGTGTAATAATACAACAATTCATGGGATGTTGTATTGATATTTTAAAAGTTCAATTTGCAATAGAAGAGTTTGAAGCTGTTGCGGGGCTTCCAGAAAGTGTCTTCTTTACAGAAGGATTTGCATTTTTAAATGACGTTCTATTCTCAGGAATACTATTTTGTATGTTACCTACAATTTTCCTAGCTCCTAAACTTTATGGAAAAATAGAACCTCTTCTTGGAATGAGACCTAGAAATCCTCAAACTTCTTTTGAAGGCATTTCTCCAAAAATTATTTTATCATCTATAGGATTCTTTATTCTTGCAATTATCAGTGAATTTCTTGCAGAAAACGGCATGGCATTAATTGAATGGGAAGCTGAATGGGCAGGAAATACAAATTCAATATTTATAGGAATAATCGTTGCTTTTATTATTTCAATTATTACTCTTTTCGCAATGAAGAAAAAGAAAAATACAGAGGTTAAATAAAGGATATGATAGAAATTAAAAATTTAACATTTACATATCCTGCTGCAAAAACACCTACATTAAAAAATATTAATCTAAATATTGAAGATGGTGATTTCCTTGCAATCATTGGTAACAATGGTTGCGGGAAATCAACTTTTTGTAAAACATTAAATGGATTAATACCTCACTTTATCGATGGTGATATAACAGGAGATATTTTTATAGATAAAACAAATACAAAAGAGGCAGATATCGGACAACTTGCATGTAAAGTAGGATATGTATATCAAGACTTTGAAAATCAAATAGTTAGACCAACTGTTTTAGATGAAGCATCATATGCATGTTTAAATTATGCATATGAAGATTATGAAGAAAAAGGTAAAAAAGCAGTAAAATTATGTGGTCTTGAAAAAAATATGAATGATTATATTTGGCAACTTTCAGGAGGGCAGAAACATCTTCTTGCCTTGGCTGGAACAATTTCTCTTAGTCCAAATATTTTAATCTTAGATGAGCCAATTGCTCAGCTTGACCCTCAAAATGCAAAGAAAATATATGATACATTAAAAATGCTAAATGAAAAATATAATAAGACAATAATTGTAATAGAACACCATACAGAATTTATTGCACAATATTGTAAAAATGCAATTTTGATGAAAGACGGGGAAATCTTATGGAAAAAAAATGCTAAAGAAGCACTAAGAGATGTATATAAGCTACAAGATAATAACATCTTCCCTCCACAAATCACCATTGCAGCAAAAAAATTAATTGATAACAATATAATAAAAAATAATACAAAAAAACTTCCAACAACATTAGAGGAAGGTTTAGATTTCTTTAAAAATTACAAATATAAATTTAATAATAAAAATAATTTTCATGAAATCAAAGAAAAAAAAGATGTTATCTCGTTTATAAATATAGATGTATCATATAGAGCTGTAAAAGGTAAAAGAAACAATATAATGAAATATATGAATTTAAACATTAAAAAAGATGAAAAAGTTGCTTTAATTGGCTCTAATGGAGCTGGAAAATCAACGATAATGAAGCTTATAATGGGGCTTATAAAACAAGATAATGGAAATATTTTAATAGATGGAGAAAATATAAAAGATATCCCTTATAAAGACTTATCAAAAAAAATTTCACTGGTATACCAAAACCCTGAACAAATGTTTATTAAAGATTCAATAGAGGAAGATATAAGCTTTGCTCTTAAATCAAGAAATATTGATAATTATAAACAAAAAACCATTGAACTACTTAAAAGATTTAATTTAAATGAAATAAAAGACAAAGATGGCAGAATGCTATCAGGTGGACAAATGCGAAGAGCTTCACTGGCAATAGGAATAGCGTTAAACCCTTCAATTTTATTGCTCGACGAACCTACAGCAAATTTAGATATTGCTACAAGGAAAGAAATAATGAAAACATTAAATGATATTAAAGATATCACTCATACTGTTATTATTGCCACACACGATATGCAACTTGTATGTGACTGGGCAGATAGAATAATTGTGTTATCAAGTGGACAAATTATAGATGACGGCAATAAAGATAAAGTATTTTCCAATAACATTGTAACAGATATTATGGGAATAAATCCGCCACAAATATATTCTATGGCAAAAATGCTTGACAAACAATCCAATTGTTATACAATAAATGAATTTTGCAATGCTTTTGGAGGTAATGCATAAATGAAAAACAAACTATCAGAAAATATTTTAGATAAAATATCTATTGATTATATAAGAAATCAAGTTCTAAAAAACGCATATGGAAACGATGATACAAAAATAGCGAAACTAGATCCAAGAGTTTTATTATGTTGGTATTGTTTCTTTGGAATAGTACCTTGGTTTTTAAACAATATAATTATTCTGCTTGGCATTTTTATTTTGGTTGTCATAACAACAAAATTAGCTAAAATCGCACCTTTAGTTTTATTTTTATTTTGCCTTGGTGTATTTTCTCAAACAGGATATTTATTTTTTGTTGCTTTATTTTTTGGTGGAAATACAACAACGATTATCCCATTATTAATAATGACATTAAAAATAGCAATCGTTTCCCTTGCTTCAATAACAGTTTTTTCGGGCTTAGATCCAGATAGGCTTGCAAATGGACTTTTATGGTTTAAATTTCCGGAAACTCTTTCTTTTAGTATTTCTTTTGGATATAGAATTTTACCTATACTTATGGAAGAATTTCAAAATATTCTTCTATCTTATAAACTTAGAGGAAACCCACCTCAAAACAACACTCTAATTGGAAAAATAAAATATTTAATTTATCAAATAAAAATAATTATTTTATCATTTTACCCATTAATGCTTAATATGGCAAAAAAATCAAGAACAACAGTTGAAGCTTTAGAAATAAAAGGTTATAGATACTCTATGAATAATGAAAATGTAAAGAAATTAAAACTATCTTCATTATGCATAACTAAAATGGACATTAATTTTATTATAATTTCTGTTTTATGGATATTCGTTTGTATTTTATTTTCAAAGCTAATTATTTTATAAGGAGAAAAAATGAATTTAGATATACATACTCACGGTAAACTTGCAAAAAAATTACCCTTTTCACAAGAATATACAAAGTGGCTTTTTCAACAAGCAAAAAATAGTAATTTAGATGCAATCTGCTTAACAGAACATTTCAATACACTTGAATTTGATTCTTTATATAATTTTATTTCCCATATATGCAAAAAAGACAATGATACATTTATATATGATAATTTAAAAATATTTTGCGGAATGGAAATAGACATAAAAGAATCAGGACATATTTTAGCAATTTCAGATTTTGAAACGATTTTAAAATTAAACAAAAAATTAAAACCAAATATGAATAAAGATAATTTCCTCACTTTTGAAAATTTAATATCTCTTCTTAAATCTTATAATATAATTATAGGAGCAGCTCACCCTTATAGAAAAGGAAGCAATATACCATCTCTACCCCTTAAATTATTAAATCAACTTGATTTTATAGACTTAAATGGAAAAGATATTGCTTTAAATAAAGACTACACAATAAATAAAACAAAAGAATTAAGTGAAAAACTAAATATCAATTATATAGCAGGAAGTGATACTCATCAAGCAACTCAATATGGTTGTATTTATAACAGTATATTTGATGATATTAATACTATTGAACAATTAAAATATTCAATAAAAAATAATAAATATTCAATTAATATTTCTGAAAGTATAGATATACAAGTTGAGAGTGCAACATTATTAAAAAAATGTTTAAAGAAAATCTATTCTATGGGTGGAAATTATGTTGATGTTTTAGTATCGCCAAGATAAGTATGAAATACTTATCTTGGTATTTTATCTATATAATAATCTTTTAAGCAATGAAGTTCTTCCAATTTATTTATAACATCTTCTCCCATTTTATATGCCGTTAAAATTACCAAGCTATCTAAAAGAATAACAGGAGCAGCCATTGAATGATATTCATTAGGTTGTCCTCTATACACATTTACAACAAAGTCAACGCAATCTAATAACTTATCATGTTTTCTTCTGGTAAAAATTGCAGTTTTAAAGTAAACCTTCTTTGCATAAGATAAAATAACTTCAACTTCTTTTGATAAATTTTCAAAGGAAAAAATTATAACTAAATCATCTTTTCTAATATTAATTAAATCTTCAAACATTTCCGAGCCGCTTGAATTCATTATAATTACATTTTTCCCAAATCGTTTTAATCTAAATTTTAATAAATCACATAAACTTTTTGCAGCACCTTTACCATATAAAAAGATATTTTTAGAATCAATAATACTTTGTGAAATATTATCAATTACATTTAAATCAAGCATATCAAAAGTTTTATTAATGCAATTCTGTTGATATAAATAAAAAGAAGATATCGGATCATCAATATTTTTGTCTATAGATACTCTAATTTTTTCCCCGGGTGTCTTTTTTCCCAGATTACTTAAAATTGCATTCTTTAAAGATTTAAAATTTGAATATCCAGCATGCCTAACAAATCTAGAAATCGTTGCTTGAGAAATGTTTAAATCTTTTGAAATTTCACCAATTGTCATAAAAAAAATAGAATCTATATTATCATAAAAATAATCAATAATTCTTTCTTCTAATTTTGTATAATTTTTGTTCTTATCAAAAAATTTATATATATCCATTTTATATTACCTTTAATCATATTATTTTATATTATATCATTAAAATAAATATCTTAATATTATATTTACAAACTATTTACATAAAATTATTATATTGCTAAACGTATACATAATGAAGTATAATATTATATATAAACATAAAGAGGTGAGCCTATGAAAAAATATATATTGGCAATCGACCAAGGTACAACAAGCTGTAGAACGATTTTATTTGATGAAAACGCAGAAATAGTAAGTGTTGAACAAAGAGAATTTAAACAAATTTATCCAAAAGCAGGATATGTTGAACACGACGCAATGGAAATATGGATGACACAATTGTTTACCATAAAACAATGTGTTCAAAAAGCTAATATAAATATTGATGATATTAAAGGAGTTGGTATAACCAATCAAAGAGAAACCACTGTTTTATGGGATAAAGATACAGGATATCCAATATATAACGCAATAGTATGGCAGTGCAGAAGAACTGCAGATATATGCGAAGACCTAAGAGAAAAAGGTCTTGAACAACACATAATAAATACAACAGGACTTAAGATTGATGCTTATTTCTCAGCAACAAAAATCAAATGGATATTAGATAATGTTGAGGGCGCAAGAAAGAAAGCCGAAGAAGGTAAAATTCTTTTTGGAACCATTGATACATGGCTTATATATAATCTTACAAAAGGTAAAGTACATGCAACAGACTATACAAATGCATCAAGAACAATGCTTTATGATATCCATAATCTAAAATGGGATGAAAAAATAATGGAAGCTTTAGATATTCCTAAAAATATCTTGCCTGAAGTTGTTAATAGCAGTGGAATACTAGGATATATGGATAAAGAAATTTTAGGAAAAGAAATTCCTATTGCAGGAGTTGCTGGAGACCAACAATCTGCCTTATTTGGTCAAGGATGTTACAATGTAGGAGAAGCAAAAAATACATATGGCACGGGACTATTCCTACTTATGAATACAGGAAAAGAACCAATAAAATCTCATAACGGACTTTTAACAACTATCGCTTATGGTATTGACGGAAAAATCACTTATGCCCTTGAAGGAAGCGTATTTATAGGGGGCGCTGTTGTTCAGTGGCTAAGAGATGAACTTGGTATGATTCAAACAGCAGCAGAAACATATCAAATCGCAACAAGTGTAAATGATACTAATGGTGTATATATAGTGCCTGCATTTACAGGTCTTGGAGCTCCTTATTGGGATATGTATGCAAAAGGAATTATAACCGGAATTACAAGAGGAGCGAAAAAAGCGCATATTGTAAGAGCGGCTCTTGAAAGCATATGCTATCAAACAAAAGATCTCCTTGATGCAATAGAAGATGACAGTAAGATTCCGCTAAAAGAACTTATGGTTGACGGCGGTGCTTGTCAAAACGACTTTATAATGCAGTTCCAATCAGATATACTAAACTGCCCTGTAAACAAACCAAACTGCATAGAATCTACAGCAATGGGAGCAGCATTCCTTGCTGGACTTGCAACAGGAGTATGGAATAGTGAAGAAGAATTAAAAGAAGTAAGAAAAACAAGCAAACTTTTCAATAGTGAAATAACAGAAGAGAAAAGAAAAGAATTATATGCAGGCTGGAAACATTCTGTAAAAATGTGTTTAACAAAAAAAGATGAAATATAAAAAAGACCTTATATAAGGTCTTTTTTTATATTGAATTTCCAAGTTCAATGCTTATTTCATTAAATTTAGAAAGAAGATCATCTATATCTATATTTTCTTTTTCTTCCCCTGCTTTATCAATAATCACATTACCTTTATGCATCATTAAAATTCTATTTCCATATTCGGTAGCAAAACGAAGATTATGAGTTACCATTATTGTAGTTATCTTCTTTTCTTTTACAATCTCATCTGTAAATTTCATTATTAAATCAGCGGTTTTTGGATCAAGCGCAGCAGTATGCTCATCTAAAATTAAGAATTTTATATCTGACATTGTTGTCATTAAAAGAGCCATTGCCTGTCTTTGCCCGCCGGATAATGCACCAACTTTCGTGTCTAGCATATTTTCAAGTCCAAGGTTTAATCTAGACAAAAGATCTTTATAATAATTTACTCTCTTCTTATTTGTCCCCATTCCAAGCCCATAAGATTTTCCTTTATTATCAGCTAAGGACATATTTTCAAGTATAGTCATGCTTGGACAAGTTCCCATTGACGGATCTTGATATACTCTTCCTATTTTTCTACTTCTTATATATTCTTTTTGTTTTGTTATATCTTCATTATCTAATATAATTTTACCATTTTCAGGTTCTAAACTTCCACATATTAAGTTTAATACCGTAGTTTTTCCTGAACCGTTACTTCCTATAACAGAAATAAAATCACCATCATTTATGTTTAAATTAAAATCTTTAAATAAACATATTTCATTTATTGTTCCAATATTAAAATACTTATCTATATGTTCAAGTTTTATCATGATTTCACCTTCTTCTTCCTATCCATGCTGAATACTAAAATAACAAAGAATAAAACAGCCGTTACAAGTTTCAAATCAGAAGCTTCAAGTCCACATTCAATAGCTATTGCAACACATGCCTTATAAATAACAGAACCTAAAACAACTGCGGTAGTTGCTTTTAACTTATTTGTTTTAAAAACATTCATACCTATAATTACGCTTGCAAGCCCTATAACGATTGTTCCCGTTCCCATTGTAATTTCAAAAAATCTTTGTTGTTGACACATTACACTTCCCGCAAGAGCAACAAGCCCATTTGCAAGAGCAAGCCCAATTATCTTTGTTATTCCACTGTCTTTTGCAAGAGAAGTAACTATTTTTTCATTATCTCCTACTGCTCTTAATAAATATCCTGATTTTGTTTTTAAATATAAATCAAGTAACAATTTAGCAATTAAAAGTATAATAAAAACTACTATAACTGTTTTAAACTGCGATATGGAATCAGGGAAAATACCATTTATAAAATCATTATCAAAAATAGTTTTATAATTAAAAATAGGAACATTTGCCACTCCACCGGCTATTCGTAGATTTATAGTATATAAAGCTGTCATCATAATAATCCCTGAAAGCAAGTCCCTTACTTTAAACTTTACGTGTATTATACCCGTAAGCACTCCGGCTAAAGCTCCCCCAAGTAGAGAAATGATTAAAGTTACATAAGGATTAACTCCCATTGTAATAAGTACTGCAGTAATTGCAGCCCCAAGGGGAAAAGTTCCGTCAACTGACAAATCCGGAAAATCCAAAATTTTATATGTAATATACACACCAAGCCCCATTATTGCATATATAAAGCCCTGTTCAAAAATACTAAGTAATAAATCCAAAACACTCTCCTCTTTTCTTAAAATGTATAAATATGAAATTAAATATTAATCTTATATTTATAAACTTTTATAGTTTGCCATATATAAGAAAACTTATATATGGCAATTAAATTATTATTATTCTTCAGAAGCAACACTATCAAAAGTTTGTGAAGCACTTGATTTTACACTATCAGGAATTGTTATTCCAAGATCAGATGCAACTTTTGTATTTATAACAATTTCGCCAGCATTAAATGTTTCAAATTCCATATCTTTTGCTGTAGCTTCACCTTTTAATATTTTTGCAGCCATTTTTCCTGTTTGGTTTCCAAGTTTTACATAATCAATACCGACACAAGCAATACAACCATTTTTTATTTGTTCAACTTCAGAACCGAAAACCGGAATTTTCGCTTTGTTTGCTTTATCTAAAATTGTTGGAAGATTGCTTACAACAGTATTATCAGTTAAATTTGTTATACAATCAACTTTTTTAAGTAAACTGTCTGTTGCCATAGGAATATCAGCAGAAGAGCTTATACCTTGTGTAACAATAGTTATTCCATATTTTGAAGCTGCATTTTCATATGCTTCAATACCTGACTGTGAATTAACTTCACTTGTACTGTAAAGAATTCCTACATTTTTAACATCAGGCATCATATCTTTTATTAATTTTAATTGTTCGTCTGCCAAAATCAAATCAGATGTACCTGTTATATTTCCAACATTTTTATTATTATCGTCTACAAATCCAGCAAGTTTTGGAGATGTAACAGCTGTGTAAACAACGGGAATATCCTTATCTTTAGTTGCGTTGTATGCGCTTTGTGCACTTGGAGTTGCTATTGCACAAATAAGATCATAATCTTTTGAAGCAAAACTTGATGCAATTTGATTATCAGTTGCCATATCTGAACCTGAGTTTTTATATGTAACTGTTAAATTCTTTCCTTCTTCAATTCCTTCTTCCTTTAATCCTTGTAAAAAACCTTCTCTGCAGTTATCCAAAGAACCATGATTTGCAAATTGTAAAATACCTATTTCATAATTTCCGTCACTTGATCCTGATGAATTACCACATCCTGCAAGCACTCCTGCCATACACATTAAACTTAGTCCTACCATTAATACTTTTTTCATGTTCATTTGTCTTTCCTCTCTTTATTAAAAATTTTTATTTTTAATATAGAAAAAGCCTCAAGCAATTTTGCTTGAGGCGAAATATCCGCGTTGCCACTCAAATTGACATATATAATATGCCCACTCAAATTCGTATACCATCATATACGCCCTTTATGATAACGGGTCGGGTGCCCGATGGCCCATACTTTTTTCATTTCAAAGCCACCCTCAAAAGTCCATTCAACAAGGAAATCATGCTATAATCTCACCGTCTTATAACTCTCTGTAAATCATTCTTATCTTGTCTACTACTCTTTCTCTACGGTTTTCTATATTAATGTTGTTTTGATGATACTACCTTTTAAAAGAATTGTCAATAGTTTTTTGAAAATTTAGACAATATTAAAATTTATTCTTTTATAAATAAAGGCGGCGTAATTGGTGGAATTCGACCAAATGCAGACAAAATTTGAGAAATTAAAAGAGAAACTGTACAAATTGAACAGCTTAAAAAGAAATCCTCATTTTCGAGTATCACTTTTTTCAAATCCTCTTGTTTTATTTTAGATAGAAAAACAATTGTATTATCAAATTCTTTCTTAACCTTGAATGTAATCAAAACGCTTATTTCAAGGAACAATTCATCAAGATCCAATTCAATAAGATTTCTTGTAAATTCTATGGTTAACATTTTATCATTTACATCGATAATTTCTATATGGTCATTTATTTTAAAATCCACATCAAAACCAATTTCGGGATTTTCAAAATTAATACTGCTTAATTCACTTATTTCATTTTCTTCAAAATAATCAACAAAATTATTCAACGTTATCTCCTTAAAATTTTATAGGTTTATTATATCAAAAAAAGACAAATCTTTAATAAAAAAAGGTATATAATTTTATAACAATAATAAAATCTCACAATATTAATTTTTAATTATCAGATAATATACAAATAAATGACAAAAAGAAATGATAACATATGTATATAAATATTAAAGGAGTGATAAAATGGATACATATATAAAAGCGACCATTGATGCAAGAAAAAATTTAATATTTAATCATTGCTATAATAGCAAAATAAAAAAATTTACTGATTTTTTATTTGAAAAAATAGAAAAAATGGCCGAAAATTGTAAAAATGTTGAAGAATTTGAAAACAAATTTTTAGAAAGTAAACTATGTGACAGATATAGATATATATATGAAAAAACCAATAATATAAAATAATTAAAAGTATATCCACTGGATATACTTTTTTTATTGACTTTTTTTATTTCTTGATATAATATATAATTATAATATATCCACTGGATATATAAAGGAGGTAAAATGAGCAAAGAACCTTTATATAAAAAAATAAAAGAAGAATTAATAACAGACTTTAAAAACTTAGGATATTATTCAATATTACCAAGCGAAAGAGAACTTTGTGAAAAATATAACGTCAGCAGGCCTACAATAAAATCTGCATTAAAACTTATTGAAGAAGAAGGATTAATAGAAAAACGAGAGCGAAAAGGTACTTTCTATTTAGGCAATAGCCCTTATATAGACCATCAACTTACTTCAACATTAGGTTTTTACAGTGATGCAAAACTTCAAGGCAAGGAAATAAAAAGTAAAGTTTTATTTCAAAACATATGGAAAGCTGATGAATATATTGCAAAAAAATTAAATATAAATGAAGGTGATGAAGTTTTTAAACTGGAAAGACAAAGATATATAGATGATAAATTGTTTTCCCTTACAACATCTTACTTATTAAAAAAATATGCAAAATATTTAATGAAAGAAGATTTTACAAATGCATCTTTGTACAAAACATTATCAAATATAGGCATAATACCTTATAAGGGAAAACAGGAACTAGTAATAATTAAAGCTGATGAATACGATGCAATGCATTTAGACATTAAATTAAATGATCCAATAAGTTTATTAAAATCAACAACTTATACAATAACAAATGAACCAATCGAATATGTCGAAGCAAAATCAAACGCATACAAAACAAGATACGAAATGGAAGTATACCATAGAAAATAAAAAGGAGATTAAAATGAAAGATATATTAGAAATGAGTATAAATGAAATGTCAAACCTAAGTTTTGATTGTAAATGTGGAAAACACCATACTTTAAACATACACGATATATGTATAAAAGAAAATGCAATAGAAGAACTTGATAGAATAATATCACCTTTTAAAGATAACAAGATTTTTGTATTCAGTGATACTAATACTTTTAAAGCAGCAGGAAAAGAAACTTTAAATGAACTTGATAAAAACAATTATAATTATAAAAACTTTGTAATTGAAACAGGAGAAGAAATATTAATCCCTGATGAAAAAGTTGTTGGCAGACTTTTTATGGAAATGGACAACGATACAAAACTTATTATAGCCATAGGAAGTGGAAGTATAAATGATATTGGTAAATTTTTATCTGTAAAAACAGGTATTCCATATATAATTATATGCACTGCTCCTTCAATGGACGGTTATGCATCAGACGGCGCTCCTCTTATATGTAACGGAATGAAAATATCTTTTAATGCAACTTTAGCTTATGCAATCATAGGAGATATAAACATAATGAAAAATGCTCCAATGAAACTTATAAGAGCTGGATATGGAGATATAATAGGTAAAATAACTGCTTTAATGGACTGGGAATTATCAAAAGAAATAAACGATGAATACTACTGCGAAACCTGTATTCAATTAACAAAAGAAGCTGTTCAAAAAACAATTAATAGCGCTGACAAATTAAAAGACAGGGATGAAAATGCGATAAAATACTTAATTGAAGCCCTTACACTTACAGGAGTTGCAATGGGACTTGTAGGTGTTTCTCGTCCTGCATCAGGAGCAGAACATATGCTTTCACATTATTGGGAAGTAGATTTTATAAAAAATAATAGATTCCCCGAGCTACATGGAATCAAAGTAGGAATTGCCACTCCTATTGTTTCAAAAATGTTTTACTTATTAAGAGATATTATACCTAACAATATAATGGAAAATGTTTATACTCCCGAAGATATAGAAAATATGTTAAAAATAATGGGAAATCCGGTTTTACCAAAAGATATCGGTATAGATAAAGATTTATTTTATGAAAGCATGCTAAAATGTTATAAAATAAGAGACCGTTACAGTATATTCAAATTTGCATTAGATAGAGGAAAACTTGAAGAGTGTGCAAAAAAAATCACTGATGAAATATATTAAATATTTAAAAAGAAATCTTTTATAAATGTAAATTATTGACTTTTTTATCATACTTTATTATAATAATAAAGCATGATAAATGGTCCGTTAGCTCAGCTGGTAGAGCACCTGACTCTTAATCAGGGTGTCCAGGGTTCGATCCCCTGACGGATCACCATTTTTTGAAATTTAAGCCTTAAGATATTCTTAAGGCTTTTTTATTTATTGCAATAAAAAAATACATTTATGAAAATCATAAATGTATTTTTTTTATTATTCAGCTTCTTCAATTTCTTTTGCTTTTTTAACTGCATCATCAATTGTTCCAACAAGTAAAAATGCAGCTTCAGGTAAATCATCATGTTTACCTTGTAAGATTTCTTTAAAGCCTCTAAGAGTTTCTGAAATAGGAACATATGCTCCTTGTAAACCTGTAAATTGTTCAGCAACATGGAATGGTTGAGATAAGAATCTTTCAATTTTTCTTGCTCTTCCAACAATAAGTTTATCTTCTTCGCTTAATTCTTCCATACCTAAAATTGCAATGATATCTTGAAGTTCTTTGTATCTTTGAAGTATTTCTTGAACTCCTCTTGCAATTTGATAATGTTCTTCACCAACTACTTTTGGATCCAAAATTCTACTTGTTGATTCAAGAGGGTCAACAGCAGGATAAATACCTTTTTCACTGATTGCTCTTGAAAGTACAGTTGTAGCATCCAAGTGGGCGAATGTTGTTGCTGGAGCAGGGTCTGTTAAGTCATCGGCAGGTACGTATACCGCTTGAACCGATGTAATTGAACCATTCTTTGTAGATGTAATTCTTTCTTGTAATGCACCCATTTCTGTAGCAAGTGTTGGTTGATACCCTACGGCTGAAGGCATTCTACCAAGTAAAGCAGAAACTTCACTTCCGGCTTGAGTAAATCTAAAGATGTTATCAATGAATAAAAGTACATCTTGATTTTCTTCATCTCTAAAATATTCTGCCATAGTAAGCCCTGTTAAAGCAACTCTCATTCTTGCTCCAGGTGGCTCATTCATCTGACCAAAGCATAATGAAGTTTTTTCCAAAACTCCTGAATCTTTCATTTCATAATATAGGTCGTTTCCTTCTCTTGTTCTTTCACCTACACCGGCAAAAACAGAAAGACCACCATGTTCTGTGGCAATATTACTGATAAGTTCTTGGATTAATACAGTTTTACCAACTCCGGCACCACCGAATAAACCAATTTTACCACCCTTTGTGTAAGGACAAATTAAGTCTACAACTTTAATTCCTGTTTCAAATACTTCAGGAACAGTTTGTTGTTGTTCAAAAGATGGAGGATCTCTATGAATTGGAGAAAGTTTAACTCCATCCATATCCATTTCTTTTCCATCTATTGGTTGTCCTAAAACATTAACCATTCTGCCTAATGTTTTTTCTCCTACCGGAACCATAATAGGATTACCGGTAGCAGTAGCTTCCATTCCTCTGATTAGCCCGTCAGTTGTATCCATAGCAATACATCTTACTGTATTGTCCCCGATATGTTCGCTAACTTCGATGATTAATTCTTCACCGTGATTATCAATTTTGATAGCTTCGTTTGATTTAGGTAATTCTCCGTCGTTAAACTGAACATCAACAACCGGTCCTACAACTTGGACTATTTTTCCTTTTATATTTTCCATAGGACTTTTTTGTCTCCTTTAATTCATGTGACTAATATTTCTTATGTCTAGAAATACCTTCATACGTATTTGCTAAATCTATTCTTACTAAAGCTTTCTTTAACTTATGTTCTGCATGAACAAATTCTTGACGGTTATATTTGCTTGAATGAAGTTTTTCTTCAGCTCTTCTTCTAGCTTCTTCAGCTCTTTTTACGTCAACTTCTTCAGGCCATAAAGCATCGTCTGTTACAACAAGGATTTTATTGTTTTCTATTAAAACAGTTCCTCCAAACAATGTCGCCTCTTGCCTTTCACCTTCTAAATTTGTTATATGCATTATTCCAATATCAGCAACAGTCATTGTAGGCACGTGATTACGCAGCACTGTCATTTCTCCGCTTGTAGCTCTAAAAGTAAATTTCTCTACATAATCTTTATAAAAAGTCCTTGTAGGAGTTGCAATTTCTAAATGTAAATTTTCATCATTCATTGTTTTTCTCCTTTACTTCAAGGCTTCTGCACCTGAAACTATTTCTATAAGTTCATTTGTAATACTTGACTGTCTGGCTGAATTGTATCTTATTTCAAGTTCATCTAAAAGCTCATTTGCATTGTCTGTAGCTGCACTCATTGCCATTCTTCTTGATGCTTCTTCACCAGCATGATTTTCAATCATAGCACCATAAAGAAGACTTGTTATATATTGAGGAACTAATTCTTCCAATAATTCCTCTCCACCCGGCTCAATGACTAATTCACTTTTAACATCAGTGCCGTCGCTGTTCTTCGCTTTTCTTGATATAGGAAGAACTTTTGCACTTAATACACCTTGAGATACAACAGAGTTGAATTTAGAATAAATCATTCTTACCCCTCTAACATCTTTATTGCTGCTATAAAGATTAATTACTGTACCGATAATCTTTTTAGCAACACCATAGTTAGGGTCATCGCTTATTCCAATATATTCACCTACAACATCATAACCATTTTTCTTAAAATAGTCCGCTCCTTTTGCTCCAAGTGCAAAAATATAAGCATCTTCTTTTTTATCGCCTATTTGACTTACGGCTTCTTTAATAACATTAGAGTTAAAACCGCCGGCAAGTCCTTTATCACCGCTTAAAACAATATATATTATTTTATGAGCATCATCTCTTACATTAAAATATAAATTGTTTATATGAGAAGTATATTTTGCTATTCTAAGAAGAAGTTGATATGTTGCATCTGTGTAATGACTTCTGCTTATAGCTCTTTCTTTTGCTTTTCTTAGTTTTGAACTTGCAACAAGTTCCATTGCTTTAGTTATTTGCTTTGTACTTGACACACTTTTTATTCTTCTTTTAATGTCTGCCATATTTTCAGCCATAACTCATAGCTCCTTTATTCTCGACCACTTAGAAAGATATCTTTATAGTCGTTAATTAGTTTTGTCATTTCTGCTTTTAATTCATCATCAAAACCTTTTGCAACTTTTAATTTTTCTAAAGTACCGGCAGCATTTGCATGTGCATATTCAACCAATCCTTTTTCAAATTCTTTTATGTCATCTACTTTAACATCTCTTGCAAAGTTATTTGTAATAGCATAAATAACAAGCACTTGTTCTTCTACTTTCATAGGAGAATATTGTTCTTGCTTTAACATTTCAACAATTCTCTTACCTTTTTCAAGACTTGCCTTAGTTGACTTATCAAGATCAGAACCGAATTGTGCGAATGAAGCAAGTTCTCTATATTGTGCATACTCTATTCTAAGAGGTCCGCCAACTTTTTTCATTGTTGTAATTTGTGCATCTCCCCCAACCCTTGAAACTGAAATACCAGGGTTTACAGCTGGTCTTACACCGGCATGGAAAAGTTCACTTTCAAGGAATATCTGTCCGTCTGTAATTGAAATTACGTTTGTTGGAATATAAGCAGATATATCCCCGGCTTGAGTTTCAATAATAGGAAGAGCAGTTATTGAACCGCCTTTTTCAAGTCTAGCAGCTCTTTCTAGAAGTCTTGAATGTAAATAGAATACATCCCCTGGGTAAGCTTCCCTTCCTGGTGGTCTACGAAGTAGTAATGTCATTGAACGATAAGCCACCGCATGTTTACTTAAATCATCGTAAACTATTAATACATCTTTTCCTTTTTCCATGAAATATTCTGCAATTGCACATCCTGAATAAGGAGAAAGATATTGAAGTGGCGCCATTTCACTTGCTGTGGCACATACTACTGTTGTATAATCCATTGCACCATATTCTTCAAGTGTTCCTACAATTTGCGCTACTGTACTTGCTTTTTGTCCGATAGCAACATACACACAAATTACGTCTTCATCTTTTTGATTTAAAATTGTATCAACTGCTAAAGCAGTTTTACCTGTTTGTCTATCACCAATGATAAGTTCTCTTTGTCCTCTTCCGATTGGAATTAAAGAGTCAATAGCTTTATAACCTGTTTGTAGCGGTACACTTACTTTTTTTCTTTCAATTACACCGCTGGCTTTTACATCGGCTCTTCTGTATTCTTCAGCTATGATATTTCCTTTACCGTCAATAGGTTCACCAAGAGCATTTACAACTCTTCCGATAACACCTTCTCCTACAGGTACACTCATAATTTTACCTGTACATTTTACAGTGTCTCCCTCTACGATATTTGTATCATCACCAAGTAGAACACAACCAACATTGTCTTCTTCAAGGTTTAAAACCATACCATAAACATCACCAGGGAACAAAATAAGTTCACCCATCATTGCGCCATCTAAACCATGAACTCTGGCGATACCATCACCAACACTTAAGATAGTACCTACTGAAGTAGTTTCTATTTTTTGGTCATAGTTTTTAATTTGGTCTTTTATAATTCTACTGATTTCTTCGGGTTTTAAATTCATTTTTATTTCCCTTCTTAAACTATCTTTGTTTCTTTTAACTGTCTTTTTATTTGATTAAGTTCATTTTTTACTGATAAATCAATCATTTTTCCATTAATAAATAGTACGATACCCCCAATGATATCTTTATCTATTTTTTCATTTAAGATAATTGTTTTATCAAGTTTTTTTGATAACTTATTTTTTAAACTTTCTTTTAATTCATCACTTAACGGATTTGCACTTACAACCTCAACATCTAAAATACCTTTATATTCTAAGTACATTTTCTTAAAATTAAGATATATCATTTTGATTTCGCAAATCCTATCCTTATCAACTAAAATATTAAAAAAGTTTTTAAGTATTTTATTATCTTCATCACTAAGAATATTGTTAATGATACTTTTTTTATCTTCTTTCATTATTGTTTCGTTTGAAAAAACGTTATAAAGTTCTTCGTTACTTAATAATGAATCATAAAATGATGTAAATTTATCATATATAGTATCTATTATGTTTTCTTCTATACATAAAGATGATAAAGAATAAGCGTATCTGTAAGCAGCATTACTCATAATGCACCTCATCCAAACTTGCAATAGCTTTTTTAATCAATGCTTCATCAGCATCTTTATCAAGTTTTGCATCTATAACTTTATTTGTTATATCTAAAGAAATATCGATAATATTATCTTTCATTTCTTTCATTGCAAGTTCTTTTGCACTTTCAATATCTTTTTTAGATTTAGCTTTAATCTTCCTAGCTTCCTCATTTGCTTCTGAAATAATGTTTTCTTTTATTTCTTTAGCTTCTTTGGTAGCCTCGTTAGTAATAGCTAAAGCCTCTTCATTGATACTTTTTACTTTCTTTTCATATTCTTGTTTTAAAGCGTTTGCTTTTAAATTTTCATTTTCCGCTTTGTCAAATTCTTCGGTTATAATACTTTGTCTTTTATCAATAACTTCTACGACTTTATCATAAAAGAATTTCTTTACCAAAATAAAGAATAGTAAAAATATTGCACCCTGAATTAACATTTGATAAAGCATTTCAGTTGAAAAGTTTATTAATGATCCAGCTAGCATATAATCACCACCTTACCTTTATTATCGTTGTCTTTTTTAGCTAAAAGGTTTAACAAATAATAAAATTAAAGCGACAACCAAACAATAAATAGCTGATGTTTCCGCAACAGCACAACCTGTTAATAATGTTTTTAATATTGTTCCTTCTGCTTCTGGTTGTCTTGCAACTGATTCACAAGCTTTACCTGTTGCATTACCTTGTCCAACTCCTGTACCTAATGCACCTATCATGGCAAGACCGGCACCTATTGCTGAACATGCTAAAATTAAATCACTTCCTGAAATATTCATTATTATTTCCTCCTTGAATAAAAAAGCATTTTTCTATTTTTATATTTTATCCGATTAAAAATCGGGTAAAGGCAAATTATTCTTCATCCATTGCGGATGAAATGAATACCATCGATAACATACAGAATATAAATGTTTGAAGTATTCCGGCAAACCAGTCAAAATAACCGTGACAGAATGCTACAAAGAATGATGGTATAAGTAATAATATGGCAACAATTCTAACAATCTTATTTTCCGTAAATTTGTTTGCTTTTCCAAAACATAAGTAAAGACATAAAATCAATGATGTAAAGAAAACAAACATTGCAACTTTTGCGGAACCGACAAATATAGAATATACCAATGATAATATTATAAGTCCACCTGTAATGTTACCGAATAAACGGAAACCAAGTGAAACAGGATTTGCGATTTCACCAATAATATTTATAGGTAAAAAGAAAAATACCGGTTCTGTAAAATCCTTCAAGTATTTTTTTATACCTTTTGTTTTTAATCCATAATATTGAGTTAATACAAAAGTTATAATTCCAAGTGTAAGTGTTGTAGCCAAATCCGCAGTAGGAGGTCTTACTATCCCAAGGAATACAAAACTACTTAAGTTTGCAACAAGCAAGAAAGCAGCCAAGGCAAAAAAGTATGGTGTAAAACCAATGTTTTTCTTACCCATAGTACTGCTTACAAAATCTCTGCAAGCACTTACCATATATTCAGCAATAACTTGTTTTTTAGAATTAGGTCTAATTTCAAGACCTTTTGCTAAATACATTAAAAAAACGAAGGTTAAAGCTAAAATAATTACAGTCCAAATAATTGTATTAGATATAGGTATTTTGCCGATATTAAAAATATTATCAACAGTACTAATACTTACATTCATTTTCTCTTCTCCATTTTTTTATTACTTGTTTTTTAAACTAATAAGATTATAAACATATAACACGGCTCTAAAAGATAATAACCCTATTATTAGTCCTATTACATTTACTTTTATCCACTTATTAGCCACAAGAAAAACTAATACCAATATCAAGAGTACTTTTCTTATGGCAGCATGTAAATTGGCATAATTTACGGCACTGTCCTTATCCATCTTTATTGCCGTTCTTAAATCATTGAATAACATCCAATGAAATATTAAAGCAACAAGACATCCTGATATTATTCCAAGAATTATACTCTTATCTAATTTAAAAAGCAATACAAAAATTATAAAAATAAAATTTAAAATCAAAGTAAATATACTTATTTGAATTTGCTCTTTTAGTAAATCTTCAATAGTAAAATTCTCGTTATTTTCCTTATTCATTTTAAGCCTCATTCATTATTATTCGTATTGCTTATATGGTGGTTTGCAAAAGCAAACCACCATATTTTTTTATTCTTTCATTACATTTTTAAGAATATAATACATATTCCTAATGGCTGCCAATATACCAAGAAATAAAAATATTAACGTCCAAATATTACCCGTTTGAAACTTTGAATCTAAGAATTTTCCAAAGAATAAACATAAAACTATTGTTACAACAATAGTAATGCCCAGCTGAAAAAATATAGCCAAAGCTTTTGCAATACTTGAGATATCATTATTTTTATTATTTTCCGTCATATTTAACAACCTCAACTCCTGCTTCCTTTAATAATTCCATACTAAATTCATCAGGATAATTACCTTTATATACAATTCTTTTAATACCTGCATTTATTAACATTTTTGAACAGAGAATACAAGGAGAATCAGTTATATAAATATCTGCTCCTTCTACACTTACTCCCATGGTTGCAGCAGAAATAATAGCATTTTGTTCTGCATGGGTAGCTCTGCAAAGCTCATGTCTTTCTCCGCTTTTTATATTGTTTTTAAGTCTTATGCAAGTATCTTTTGTACAATGCTTAAGACCTTTTGGTGCTCCGTTATAACCGGTAGAAATAATTTTATGGTCTTTTACTATTATTGCTCCAACTTGTCTTCTTATACAAGTTGAACGAGTTTTTACAACTTCCAACATATCCATAAAATATTCATCCCACGAAGGTCTTTGATTATTTTCCATTATTTTTCCCTTTTTTTATTTGTATACTTTTTCTTCGTATGCTTTAATTTTGTTAATTCTGTTTTCGTGTCTTCCACCTAAGAATTCTTTTTCATCTAAATATGCTCTAAGGATTTCAGCAGCAAGTTCAGGACCTGTAATTCTTCCGCCTAAAACAATGATGTTTGCATTGTTGTGTTGTTTACACATTTTAGCAGAGAATGTATCTGTACAATGAGCAGCTCTGATACCTTTTACTTTATTAGCAGCAATGCTGATACCAATACCTGTACCACAAATTAAAATACCTCTATCAAATTCTCCTGCTGCAACAGCTTCGCCAACTTTAATTGCATAGTCAGGATAGTCAACACTATCTGCAGAATCTGTTCCGTAATCTACAAAATCATAACCTTCCTTTTTAAATGTGTCGATTAAGAATTGTTTTAATTCATAACCACCATGATCACTTGCAATAACTATTTTCATAATTTTTCTCCTTTAAAATTAATTTATTTAAACTGCAAAGCAGTTATTAACTATTTATAGATTTATAGATTTATTATATCTCCGGATGCAGACTTAAGAAGTCTATTCATATACGCAAGCCCTATACCTTCCGTATCCATAGCTTGAGCATAAATCACATTTAAATTTTCTTTATCCATTTCCCTTAAAAGAAAATATAAATTTTTGCTTGCATCAACAATATCTTTTCCCAAAGATTTTAGGAATACTTTATCATTTTCAATTTTACCTAAAATATTATTTAATCCTAAAAATCCTATATGTTCTTCTTTTAAATTATTTAGATAATTAATAATAGATTTATCTTCACCGCTTAAAACAACCACCTTTGTTTTAGGTTTATAATGTTCATATTTCATTCCCGGAGATTTTGGAAGAAGTGCATCTTCTTTGCTGTATCCATAAACTTTTTTGTTTATTACCTCTTCAATTTCTTTTGCACTTATTTTTCCCGGTCTAAGTAATTTTACTTTATCAGTCGAAACATCTAAAACCGTAGATTCCAAACCTATTTGAGATTCCTTTGAACATAGAATCATATCTACTTTACCACTAAGTTCCTCTACCAAATATTTTTTATTAGTTATACTTGGTCTTTTTGATATATTTGCACTTGGTGCTGCTATCGGAGTATTACAAGCTTTTATAAAAGCATTTGCTTCTTTGTCACTTGGCATTCTTATTCCAACGGTATCCAAATGATTTGATACGCTGTTTGGAATATTATCTGATTTTTTCATAATTAAAGTAAGAGGACCCGGGAAAAATTTATCCATTAGTTTTTTTGCATCATTGCTTACTTCTCTAACTAATCCCTCAAGCATACCAAAATCACTAATATGGACTATTAAAGGATTATCCATAGGTCTGTTTTTTGCTTTAAAAATCTTTTTAACAGCTTCATCATCGTAAGCATTTGCTCCAAGACCATATACTGTTTCCGTTGGGAAAACAACGGTTCCCCCTCCATTTATAACCCTAGCGGCTTCATTAAAAATATCTGTTAAATTGTCATTATTTGTTAAATCATATATTTTTGTTTCCATAATATTCCTAAAACATTTTTCTAAATTATATCATTAATTTTTTCATTTACATACAATTTATAATCAAATATATTACATTATTTATAAAATAAATTTTAGTGTATGATAAAATTTTATTATATATATCTATCCAAACTAAAAGGGTGCCAATTATAAAAATTACACCCTTGTAAAAAATATTATATTTTTATAAATCTCGGTAATTAATACTCATTATCAATTAATAATCATTATAATTACAATTCTTAAAATAACCTTTAAAAATTTATCAAATTAAAAACTATTTTAATATTTTTAGTATCAATTTAGCTTCATCCATAATATTTTTAAGACTTCTCTTATTAAGAATATTTACTACTTCCAATACGTGCATAGGTTCATGAATAACATAGTCGGCACCAGCCTTAATCAAGGATTCACCACCTCTGAATCCCCAACCACAACCAATAGAGAAAGCTCTTGCATTCTTTGCAATTTGGATATCAACTTCGCTGTCTCCTATAAATACAACTTCATCATGATGTATATCAAGTGTCTGCATCAATTGATTACAAGATGCAGGATTTGGTTTTAAAGGAAATCCTGAATCTGCTGCTATAATATGTTTAAATTCAATATCTTCAAAAAATTCGTTTAATAAAGGAACCAATAATCTTGAAGGCTTATTTGTTATAACACATAAGTCTATATTCTTTTTTCTAAGTCCTCTTAATGCATGTCTTATATTTTTATAAGGCTTACAATTTTCATTAAAATGTTTTGAATAATAATATTGTACTTCAACATCCATTTCATGTAAAAGTTGTGGATCGTTCATTGATTTTGGAGTAACCATGTTTATCATATCATAACAGCTTCCTCCAAATACATCCTTATATTGTTCAATTGGAACTTCATCGAATCCATGAGCTTTTAATACATGATTAATACTGTTTGCAGTATCCACCAAAGTATCCATTAACGTTCCATCAAAATCAAATACTGCTGCTTTTATCATATTTCTTCTCCTTTTATATTATTAATTATTTAATTTATTTACTATATCAATAATTGCTTCTGGGCTATGCACTATATATTTTGCCCCGGCTTGTTTAAGTTCTTCAACAGGTCTAAAGCCCCAGCTTACACCAATTATTTCACTAATATTTCCGTTTATTGCTGTTTGCATATCAACATTGCTGTCTCCAATATAAATGCATTCTTCACCACTTACTTCTAATTTATTCATTACATAATCAATACATTCTTTGCTTGGTTTAACGGGGAATTTATCAGTTTTACCTAAAATCACACTAAATGGAAAATCTCCATAAACTTTTTTTAGCATAGGAACAGTAAATTCATGACCTTTATTTGTAAGAACTCCTACTTTTATGTTCATATCTATAAGTTTATTAAGCATATTTTCAACACCCTCATATGCCTTTGTATTATCCATATAATGTTTACCATAATATGAATTAAAATCATTAAATATTTTATTTATTAATTCTTCATCACTTTTCTTTTCTTCAGGTAACATTCTTATACATAAATTTCTTATGCCGCTTCCAACAAAAAATCTATATTTTTCTATATCATGTACCTCAAACCCGTTTTGTTTTAACACATTATTGCCTGCTTGCGCCAAATCTTCAAGAGTATCTATTATTGTTCCGTCTAAATCAAATATTGCTGCTTTAATCATAAATATTTTCCTCTCTATACTTTTATAATTTTAATATTTTATTTATTTTATTTTTTGATATAATAATACAAGTATGAAAAATTTATTAATAAAACTAACGAAAAAAAACAATTTAATATATTTTTTTATTATTATATATGTCCTTTTCATTTTGTGGATTTTAAATATATCGTATAGTAATAATTATAACAAAGTATGCAAAATTTTACAAAATAAAAATGAAATAACTTTACTAAGCAAAAGTTCTTCTAATCCTATAAATTATGAAAGAAATAAAAATTCAAACTATATTATTGTAAAAGAAAGTATATTAACAAACGAAAGAAATGAATGCATAGGATTTATAGATAAAGGTAATAAAATCAAAATAATAAAAAGTAATAATGATAAAAAAATAATAGCTTTTGCAAATACAAAAAGAATATCACTATCAAAAACTTTTTATAAAATAAAAAACCTTCCTTTTCATATATTAACAATAGGTAGCATTAATAGCGACAGCATACAAAAAATAAAGTTAAAAAAAATTTATTTAACATTTGATGACGGCCCTACACAAATGACAAAAGAAGTATTAGACGTATTAGAGAAAAATGATGTAAAAGCGACCTTTTTCTTTAATGCTGCAAAAGGTAAAGAAGATGAAAAAATAATTAAAGAAATAGTAAACGACGGACACCTTCTTGCTCTACACACTTATTCTCATGATTACAAAAAAATTTATAAAAATCCCAAAGCTTTTATTGAAGATTTAGAAAAAAACAGAAAAAACTTTAAAGACATAACAGGATATGATTGTAGAATTTTTAGATTTCCTGGAGGAACAAACAATACAGTATCATTCTTTTATGGAGGAAAAAAAGTAATCAAAAATATAATAAAACTGTCAAAAGAATACGGATATGATTATGTAGATTGGAATGCATTCCCTAATGATACAATATCAAAAGTTTCAACAAAACAATATAGTATTATAATAAAACAAGCAAAATGGAATGAAGAAACAGTTGTTTTAATTCATGTATTTGACAGAAATAAAAGTTTACCCAAAGGACTTGATAACGTAATAAAACAACTAAAAAAACAAGGATATACCTTTGATACAGTAGACAATCTTTCAACGGAAATAAAATTCTCACCTGCAAATTAAAAGGCCCAGCGCCTTTTTTTTTGTATTTTTGCATTGCATTTTTGCAACAAAAATATAAATTTCATTAAAATATACCTATTTTAAGATGAAATTATTGGCACGATATTTGCATTATATATTATAAAACCCAACTACCCTAACATAAAACATTCGAAAGGAAGGTATATATTATGGCTTTAATGACAGGTAAAGAATATATCGAAAGTATACGAAAATTAAATTTACAAGTATATATGTTTGGAGAAAAAATTGAAAATCCAGTGGATAATCCAATTTTACGACCTTCATTGAATTCAGTAAGAGCTACATATGACTTAGCACAAATGCCGGAATACGAAGATTTAATGACAGTAACATTAGAAGACGGCAGAAAAATAAATAGATTTACACATATTCATCAAAGCACAGATGATTTAATTAAAAAAGTCAAAATGCAAAGACTATGCGGACAAAAAACAGCATCATGCTTTCAAAGATGTGTAGGAATGGATGCATTCAATGCAGTATATAGTACAACTTACGAAACAGATAAAGCACATGGAACAAATTATCATGAAAACTTTAAAAAATTCTTAAGATACTGCCAAGATAATGACCTCGTTATTGACGGTGCAATGACAGACCCTAAGGGAGACAGAGGACTTCCTCCTTCTAAACAAGAAGATCCGGATTTATATTTAAGAGTTGTTGAAAGAAGAGAAGACGGAGTTGTTGTAAGAGGTGCAAAAGCGCATCAAACAGGAATGGTTAACTCTCATGAAGTTTTGGTTATGCCTACGATAAATATGACAGAACAAGACAAGGACTATGCTATTTCCTTTGCGGTTCCAACAGATACTGAAGGTATTTTAATGATTGTAGGCAGACAATCTTGTGACACCAGAAAACTTGAAGATTCTGATATGGATGTAGGAAATGCAGAATTTGGAGGAATGGAAGCTCTTGTTATTTTTGATAATGTTTTTGTTCCAAATGAAAGAATATTTTTAAATGGAGAATATGATTTTTCAGGAATGCTTGTTGAAAGATTTGCAGGTTATCACAGACAATCTTACGGAGGATGTAAAGTTGGTGTAGGAGATGTTCTTATAGGTGCAGCAGCAGTGGTTGCAGAATATAACGGAGCAGCAAAAGCTTCTCATATAAAAGATAAATTAATTGAAATGACACATCTAAATGAAACTTTATACAGCTGTGGAATAGCTTGTTCCTCTCAAGGATATGAAACAATGTCCGGTAATTATATGATTGATTTACTTCTTGCAAATGTATGTAAACAAAACGTAACAAGATATCCTTATGAAATTGCAAGACTTGCAGAAGATATTGCAGGCGGAATAATGGTTACAGCTCCTTCACAAAAAGATTTAGAAAGTCCTGTTGTAGGAAAATACGTAGAAAAATATTTAAAAGGTGTAGCTAATATACCTACAAAAGACAGACTAAAAATTTTAAGACTTATAGAAAATCTAACACTTGGAACAGCAGCAGTAGGTTACAGAACAGAATCCCTACACGGAGCAGGCTCACCTCAAGCTCAAAGAATCATGATAGCAAGACAAGGTAATTTAAATATGAAAAAAGAACTTGCAAAAAATATTGCAAATATAAAAGAATAACTTATATTTTTCTTTTACCTTAATCAAAATAAGAGGAAAGGAGTAAAAGATGGATATAAATAAACTATATAAAAGCAAATTAAAAACAGCCGATGAAGCTGTAAATTATATAAAATCAAACGATAGAGTAGTTATTGCCCATGCGGTAGGAGAACCTATTTATATTGTAGATAAAATGGTAGAAAATTATAAAGCATATAATAATGTTGAAATTGTTCAACTTGTTCCTATGGGACATTCTCTTTATGCAAAAGAAGAAATGAAAGAACACTTTAAATTAAATGCTTTCTTTCTTGGGGGGAATACAAGAGATGCTGTTTATGAAGGAAGAGGAGATTTCACCCCATGCTTCTTTTATCAAATTCCTACTCTTTTCAGATCTTCTCTACCTGTTGATGTTGCTTTAGTTACTGTTTCTCCTCCTGATAAAGATGGATTTTGTTCCCTTGGGACATCATGTGACTACACAAAACCAACAACACAAGCCGCAAAATTAACAATTGCACAAGTAAACAAAAAAATGCCAAGAACTTTAGGAGATAATTTCTTGCATATTAGTGATATTGACATCTTAGTTGAACACGATGAGCAAATTCCAGAACTTCCAAATCCTAAAATAACAGATGTTGAAATGAAAATAGGAGAAAATTGTGCAAAATTAATTAATGACGGAGATACACTTCAACTTGGCATAGGTGCTATTCCTGATGCAGTGTTAAAATTTCTTACAAATAAAAAGGATTTAGGCATACATTCAGAAATGATTTCTGATGGCGTAGTTGACTTATACGAAAAAGGTGTAATAACATGTAAAAAGAAAACTTTACATAAGAATAAAATGGTTGTTGCATTTTTAATGGGAACCCAAAAATTATATGACTTTGTTCACGATAATCCTATTATAAACATGATGGATATTGAATATGTAAATAATCCAATTGTAATAGGACAAAATGATAATATGATTTCCATCAATTCAGCATTGGAAGTTGATTTAATGGGACAAGTTTGTGCTGAAGCAATAGGATTAAAACAGTTTAGCGGAATTGGAGGACAGGTTGACTTTGTAAGAGGTTCTGCTTTTTCAAAAGGCGGAAAATCCATAATTGCATTTCCTGCAACCGCGAGAAACGGCACAATTTCAAAAATTGTTCCGTTTCTTCAAAAAGGAAGTGCTGTAACCACATCAAGAACTGATGTAGATTATATTGTCACCGAATACGGGATTGCCCATTTAAAAGGTGAAACATTAAGAACAAGAGCAAAAAATCTTATCAATATTGCTGCTCCTCAATTTAGAGAAGAACTGATTATTGAATACGAAAACAGATTTAAAGAAAAATTTAATAACTAAATAAAAACCACATATATATTACGTGGTTTTATTCATAAAAAAAGGAGTGTAATAATACACTCCTTTTTACTAGTTAGATTTTATGATTATATTAAGCATTCTTAATAGCTTCTGTTAATAATGGAACGATTTTGTTTAAATCGCCTACTACACCATAATCAGCAATGCTGAAGATTGGAGCAGATTCATCTTTGTTGATTGCAATGATAATATCAGATTCTTCCATACCAGCAGCATGTTGGATAGCACCTGAAATACCAATAGCAAAGTAAACTTGTGGACGAACAGTTTTACCTGTTTGACCTACTTGGATATCTTTTGGAACCCAACCAGCGTCAACACAAGCTCTTGAAGCAGAAACTTCACCACCAATAGCATCAGCTAAATCTTCTAATAATTTGAAGTTTTCAGCACTACCTACACCACGACCACCTGATACTAAGATTTTAGCTTCAGAAATATCAACTTTGTCTTTTACAGCTTTAACAACATCTAGTACTTCTACATATTTGTTGTTTTTAGTAAAGTCAACTTTAACTTCTTCTACGTTAGCTTTAGCACCTTCTTTAGGTTCAATTTTTTGCATAACGCCAGGTCTTACTGTAGCCATTTGAGGTTTGTTGTCAGGACATACGATTGTAGCCATTAAGTTACCACCAAATGCAGGTCTTGTTGCATTTAAGAACATTTTACCTTCATAACCTTTGTTTACGTTACCTAAAGCATTTTTAAATTCACCGATTTCAAGAACTGTACAGTCAGCTGTAAGACCTGTAGCAACTCTTGCAGAAACTCTAGGAGCTAAATCTCTACCGATTGCAGTAGCACCGTAAAGAACGATATCTGGTTTATATTGTTTAATAATTTCATCCATAGCATGTGCATATGGTTCTGTTGTATATGTTTCTAATGCAGGATCATCTACAACTAAAACTCTATCAGCACCATAAGCTGCTAATTCATCAGCTAATCCTTTTACATCTTTTCCTAAAAGAACAGCTGTAACTTCTGTGTTTAAAGCAGCAGCAAGCTTTGTAGCTTCACTTGTTAATTCAAGCGCAACATTGTTGATAACACCATCAACTTGTTGTGCGAAGACAAATACGCCTTTATATTCTTCAAAACTCATTATTTCAATTTCCTTTCCTAATTAATTAGATAATATGTTTTTCTTTTAATTTTCCTAAAATGTAATCAGCTGAAGCATCAGCATCTAATTCAACTTTTTCACCTGCAGCTTTAACAGGTTTAGGGAATGATTTAGCAACATTTGTAGGAGAACCAGCTTTACCGATTTTTTCATCAGCGATATCAACATCTTTTCTTGTAATAATTTGGATGTCTTCTTTAAATGCATCAAAGATTCCGCCCGGTGTCATATATCTTGGTTTGTTTAAATCGCCAAGAGCTGTGATTAGGCAAGGCATTTGAGCTTTTTCTACATGATAACCATCATCATATTGTCTTTCAACAGTGATGCTATCATCTGTTACTTCAACAACTTTTTGAACATAAGAAATGTTTGGAATTCCTAAATGTTCAGCAATTTGAGGACCTACTTGAGCTGTATCACCATCGATAGCTTGTCTACCTGTGATGATTAGGTCATATTCCATTGTTTTTAAAGCAGCAGCTAATGTATTAGATGTTGCAAGAGTATCAGCACCACCGAATGGTCTGTCTGTTACTAATACACCTTTATCAGCACCCATAGCCATAGCTTCTCTTAAAATTTCTTCTGCAGCTGGTAAACCCATTGTTATAACAGTTACTTCTGCACCTGTTTTATCTTTAATTTGAAGTGCAGCTTCTAGACCAGCTTTATCATCTGGGTTCATAATAGCAGGTACGCCTTCTCTGATTAGAGTACCTGTTTTTTGATCTATTCTAACTTCGTTTGTATCTGGAACTTGCTTAGCGCAAACTACGATTTTCACTATAATTATCTCCTTTTCCTATTATTTTAATAAGTTACCTGAGATTACCATTCTTTGAACTTCTGAAGTTCCTTCGTAAATTTCAGTAATCTTAGCATCTCTCATCATACGTTCAACATCATATTCTCTTGTGTAACCATATCCACCGTGAAGTTGAACAGCTTTTGTTGTAACTTCCATAGCAACTTCTGCAGCATATAATTTAGCTTGAGCAGCTTCGAAAGAGAATCTCTTTTGATTATCTTTAGCTCTTGCAGCTTTGTAAACTAATAATCTAGCAGCTTCAACTTTTGTTGCCATATCAGCAAGTTGGAATTGAGTATTTTGGAATTTAGCGATAGGTCTACCGAATTGTTTTCTTTCTTTAACGAATTCAATTGTAGAATCTAAAGCACCTTGAGCTAAACCAAGAGCTTGAGAAGCGATACCAATTCTACCGCCATCAAGTGTTTGCATAGCAATAGCAAATCCCTTACCTTCTTGACCAAGAAGATTTTCTTTTGGAATTCTGCAGTCTGTAAAGATTAATTCATATGTAGAAGAACCTCTGATACCCATTTTCTTTTCTTTAGTACCAAATGTAAATCCAGGTGTTCCTTTTTCTACGATGAATGCAGAAATACCGTGATTTCCTTTTGATTTATCTGTCATAGCAAAGATTACATATGTATCAGCTTCTTTACCGTTTGTGATAAAGATTTTAGAACCGTTAAGTACATATTCATCTCCGTCTAAAACAGCTTTTGTTTGTTGACCTGAAGCATCTGTACCAGCGTTTGGTTCTGTTAAACCAAAAGCACCAAGTTTTTCACCACTGATAAGTGGTCTTAAGAATTTTTCTTTTTGTTCTGGTGTACCGAATTTTTTAATTGGTTCAGCACCTAAAGATGTATGTGCAGAAACGATAACGCCTGTTGTACCACATACTCTAGATAATTCTTCAACACAGATTGCATATGTTAAAGAATCACAACCTTGTCCGCCGTATTCTTTTGGCATAGGAATTCCTAAGAATCCTAATTTTTGCATTTTTTCAACAGTTTCTCTTGGGAATACTTCTGTTTCATCTACCTCTTGAGCTAGAGGTTTTACTTCTGTTTCAGCAAATTCTCTGAATAGAGATCTCGCCATTTCATGCTCTTTACTTAATGTAAAATCCATTTGTTTTGAATCCTCCTATTTATAATCATAAAATCCGTGACCAGATTTTTGACCTAACTTGCCGCCACGAACCATTTTCTTAAGTAATGTGTGTGGACGATATTTAGGGTCGCCAGTTTCATCATATAAAACGTTCATAATAGCTAAACAAACGTCAAGACCGATTAAGTCACCTAATGCTAAAGGTCCCATTGGGTGGTTAGCACCAAGTTTCATAGCTGCGTCGATACCTTCAACGCTGGCAACGCCTTCTGCATAAATAGCAACAGCTTCGTTAATCATTGGAATTAAAATTCTGTTTACAACGAATCCTGGAGCTTCAGCAACTTCTACTGGAGTTTTACCGATTTCTTTAGAAATTGCTTTAATTTTGTCTACAATTTCTACAGGAGTATTTAAACCTGCGATAACTTCTACTAATTTCATTACAGGAGCTGGGTTAAAGAAATGCATACCGATAAGTGGTCTGTTTACTTTAGCACCGATTTCTGTAACTGATAAAGAAGAAGTGTTTGTAGCAAAGATACAATCTTCTTTACAAATTTTATCTAATTCTTGGAATGTTTCTTGTTTGATAGACATAACTTCAAGAACAGCTTCTACGATTAAATCGCAGTCACCACAGATATCTTTAACACCTGTTGTAATTTTAGCTAAAATTTCATCAGCTTTAGCTTGTTCCATTTTGCCTTTTGCTACTCTTTTAGCAAATCCTGCTTCAATTCTTTTTTTACCGTTTGCAGCGAATTCTTCATTGATATCACATAAACAAACTTCATAACCTTCTGTTTGTGCAAAAGCTTGAGCTATACCAGAACCCATAGCTCCAGCACCAATAATACCTACTTTCATTATTATCCTCCAAATTATTTTTTTAAGTCCGGAAAAATCCGGACTATATTTACTTAAATTAAAACACTATTTGTTTTGGAATTCAGCTTTTCCTTTTTCTAAGAATGCTTTCATGCCTGCTTTTTGGTCTTCACTATTGAAGCAATCTCCGAATAATTTTTCTTCGATTACGATAGCTTGATCCATATCTACTTGTAAACCTTCGTTCATTGCTTTTTTACAATTTCTTACAGCAATAGGAGCTTGTTTAGCAATTTTACCTGCTAATTTTTTAGCTTGTTCCATTAATTCTTCAGGAGCATAAACAGCATTTACAAGGCCGATTTCCAAAGCTTTATCGGCTTTAATGTTGTATCCAGCATATACTAATTCTTTAGCCATGCCAACACCGATAATTCTTGCAAGTCTTTGTGTTCCGCCAAATCCAGGAGTAATACCAAGTCCTACTTCAGGTTGACCAAATAATGCTTTATCAGAACAAATTCTGATATCACAACTCATAGCAAGTTCGTTTCCGCCACCTAAAGCAAAACCGTTAATAGCAGCGATTACAGGAATTGGGAAAGTTTCGATTTTTCTGAAGATGTCATTACCAAATTTACCGAATGCTTCACCTTCTTCAGCAGTCATTGTGCTCATAGATGCAATATCAGCACCTGCTACGAAAGATTTACCTTCACCTGTTACGATAACTGCTCTTGTGTTATCTAAATCAATAGCATCAAAAGTAGCTTCTAAATCTTTTAAAACTTCTTCGTTTAAAGCATTTAAAGCTTTTGGACGGTCAATAGTAACTATACCTACAAAACCATCTTGTTCATATCTAACAAAACCCATTTTTATAATCTCCTTAATTTAATCAATAAATTAGTCTCTTTCAACGATAGTAGCACAACCCATACCACCACCGATACAAAGTGTTGCTAAACCTTTTTTAGCATCAGCTTTTTGCATTTCATGTAATAGTGTTACAAGGATACGACAACCTGAAGCACCTACTGGGTGACCAAGAGCGATAGCACCACCGTTTGGATTTAATTTATTTAAGTCAAATCCTAATTCTTTACCAACAGCGATTGATTGAGAAGCGAAAGCTTCGTTTGCTTCGATAATATCGAAATCATCAACACTCATACCAGTTTTAGCTAAAACTTTCTTTGTAGCAGCAACAGGACCGATACCCATAATCTTAGGATCAACACCGCCTAAAGCACCTGCTACCCATGTAGCCATTGGTTTAACACCAAGTTCTTTAGCTTTTTCTTCGCTCATTACAACAACTGCAGCAGCACCATCATTAATACCTGAAGCGTTACCAGCTGTTACAACACCGTCTGGTTTGAATGCAGGACGAAGTCTTGCAATACCTTCAGCTGTTGTTCCTGGACGAGGACCTTCGTCTTTGTTGAAGATAATTGTTTCTTTTTTCTTTTTAACTTCTACAGGTACGATTTCATCATCGAAAGCACCTGCTTCTTGAGCAGCTACAGCTTTTTGTTGAGAATTAGCAGCAAATTCATCTAATTCTTCTCTTGATAAATTCCATTGTTCAGCAATGTTTTCAGCTGTAATACCCATATGATATTGGTTAAATGCATCCCATAAAGCATCATTTACCATTGTATCAACTAAAGTACCATTGTTCATTCTGTAACCATAACGACCATTCATTACTGCATATGGAGCCATTGACATGTTTTCCATACCACCTGCAACAACGATATCAGCATCCCCTGCTTTAATCATTTGTGCAGCCATGTTTACACAGTTAAGACCAGAACCGCAAACTACGTTTACAGTAACAGCTGGAACTTCAATTGGTAAACCAGCATTGATTGAAGCTTGTCTTGCTACGTTTTGACCTAAACCAGCTTGGATAACACAACCCATATATACTTGATCAACTTGATCAGCTGGAACATTAGCTCTCTTTAAAGCTTCTTTTATTACAATTGAACCTAATTTTGCAGCAGGTGTAGTGCTTAATGTACCGCCCATTGTACCGATTGCAGTACGACAAGCACCTGCTATAACTACTTTATTTGCCATTTTTTTTCCTCCTAAATTTAAACTTTAATCATAGCAAAAGGCAAAGCTATGAACTTATATATAAGCCGGTATATATTACCAAACTTTTATAAACTTAATTATTTAAACCCCTATAAATAAAGGTTTTATTTATATTTTGATTATATAATAATATCAAAAACTTTACAATATTATTTATTTATCTTTATCCATTTTTTCACGTAAATGCATAGATAACAGTGCTAAAGAAGCAGCTGTATTTTCATGCTGAACAAGAATATTATCAGGAACTACCAAGTGAGATGGAGCAAAATTCCATATAGCTAAAATCCCACATTCAACAAGCATATCACATGCATCTTGAGCTTCATTTGCCGATACTGTTATTATACCGATATGAATGTTATTTTTTTTGCATACATCATATAGCTTGTTTACATGATAAATTGGTTTACCTTTAAATCTCTTACCGATAATGTCCTTATTTACATCGAAAGCAGCAACAATTTCAAGTCCATAATCCGCATATCCGTTATAAGAAAGAAGCGCTCTTCCAAGCTGTCCTGCCCCTATTAATACGGCTTTATCCGTTTCATCATAACCAAGGAAATTTTTTATATCTCCTATTAACGTATCAACGTCATAGCCAAGCCTTGGTTTACCTCCGGTAGAACTTATTGCCGCCAAATCTTTTCTGACTTGGACTTCATTCAATCTCAAATCACTTGCAATTGTCGGAGAAGATATGTTTTTTATATTTTCTTTCTTTGCCCAATTAAGATAATTCAAATAAGAAGGTAATCTTTGGAGAGCTTGTTTTGAAACAGAATTTCTTTCCATTTTATATGATTTTCCTCCTTATATCAGTATTTTTTTATCAGTATAATTATACTGATATATAAAGTTTATGTCAACCAAATTTAATTTAAATTTAAAATAAAAAAAAGATTCCCACAATCTTATTTTGTGAAAATCTTAAAGTTATCAATATTAATTTCATATCCAAAAATATTAATAATATTACTTTCATTATTGCTATCTTCAGTGCTGTTTTGGTCGAGAAAAACACTTGTTTCATGTTCTTTAAAACTATCATAATACATATTTTTTAGATAACAGAACATATATATTCCTGCTATAATTATCAAAACAAGAAAAAAAATCATTGTTTTAAAAGAAATATTTCGTTTATACATATTATTTCATATCCTCTTTTATAACCTCTCCAACTACTCTTCCAAGAAGCTTTGCCGAATATTTTGCTTCTTCCAAATTATTTAAATTACTCCCTATTTCAAAAAGCAGACTGTTTGGACTTAACCACTGATTGTATCTATATGGTTCTCTTTTTATTATTCCAAGATTAATATCAGGATACATACTGCTAAACTGTTTATTTATTTTATTTGCAAAACTTAAATTTTTACTAGAATTTTTGTGATTCATCCCGAGAACAGTCATAACTTTTGCAGCAGACTTACTTCCAACCTTCCCATTATATTTTTCATTATTATTAGAAGAAGGAAGTCCGTCTCTATGTATATCAAAAACGTATTTTATACTTGGATTTTCTTTTAATATTTTCTCTGCACTCTCAAGAGAATTATCGTACGCTGCATTATAACTTGGATAATCATGTAAAGAAGTATCATGAATACAAATAATACCATATTCTTTTTCTAAAACTTCTGCCATTTCCTCTCCTACACTTACCATATTTTCGTCATTTTCTCTTGAACGATAAGTTCCTTTTGAAGTTTTGTCTTTAAAAGATTCTGTAGCATGAGTATGATATATTAAAACAAGAGGTTTCCCATCATTAACTTTACTTACGGTTTTATCATCATTCATCTTTTTATTTGCAATCTTAAGCTCGCTACTATTTGATGTTTCTTCTTTATCTTTATCTACTTCAACTTCTTCATACCCCATATCATTCAAAGATAGACAAGGCACTGTAAGAGATAAAATATTTTTCGTAAAACCATAAATACTTCCTGTTTCTTCATTGCTGTTTGATTCATCATTCATTACTACAACAGTTTTTTTTATAATGTCTTTAAAAACAGCCGTACCGTTAGTCTTCTCCTCTATTTGACTCTTTATACCAAAAGGAATCGAAAAATTAAAAATTAATAAACATATTAAAATTAACCCTTTGTTTTTAACTAATCCACTTAACACTTGTTCACCTTTTCCTTTTAGAAAATAATAAGACTTAACAATAAAAAACTTTGTATATACTTGTCATATTAAAATTAGAATTTAATTAAAAATATATAATTTTAAATATTATGGTGCTATAATTGTTCTGCTTAAAATATGTACATTTGAGGGGATGAACATATTTAATATAGAAGGAAAGAGGAAAATTATCTATGCTAGGCATGAATTACAGATTAAAAGATTTACATGAAAAAAATAATCCTATTAAAGTCGGCATAATAGGTGCCGGACAAATGGGAAGAGGTTTAATAAGCCAGTTATACAAAATGAAAGGAATGACACCAAGCGTTGTATGCGACATAGACGTAAATAAAGTTTTACATGCATTTTCAAAATCAAATATTACAGAAAATGATTATGTCATTACAAACAATTTATCACAAGCAAATGATGCTATCAAAAAAGGTAAAATTGTAGTAAGCGAAGATAAACAAATTGCTTCTTTTGTTGAAGCAACAGACTGCGTTGTTGATGCAACAGGGTTTACTGATATAGGAGCAGAAATTGCAATTGATACAATAAACAATGGCAAAAACATTGTAATGCTTGATGTTGAAGCAGATGTTGTTGTTGGTCCTATTTTAAAAAGAAAAGCTGACAAAGCAGGTGTAATTTATACAGGAAGTGCAGGAGACGAACCTGGGGCAGTTAAAGAAATGTTTGACTTTAGTGAAGCTTTGGGCTTTGATATAAAAGTAATAGGAAAAGGAAAAAATAATGAAGTTGATCACAGCTGCACACCTGACAGTATAAGAGATTATGCAATAAGCAGAGGCGTAAGCCCTAAAATGCAATGTTCTTTCTCCGACGGAACAAAAAATATGGTTGAGCTTTGCTGTATGGCAAACTCTACAGGACTTGTTCCAGATGTTAGAGGCGGACATGGCCCAAAATGTGACATTAAAAACCTGGATAAAGTTCTTTGTTTAAAAGAAGAAGGCGGTATTTTAAACAATTATGGTGTTGTAGAATGGGTAAATGGTATTGCCCCTGGTGTATTTGTAATAGTTTCATCAGATCTTGAGTTTATACATCATGAAATGCAATACTTAAGAATCGGAGATGGTCCAAATTACGTATTATACAGACCTTATCACTTATGCGGAATGGAAACACCACTTACAATAGCAAGAGCAGTTTTAGATAAAGCACCAACAATCGTTCCTATGGATGGTCTTGTATGTGAAGCTATAACAGTTGCAAAAAAAGATCTTAAAAAAGGAGAATCAATAGACGGTATCGGAGGTTTTTCTACTTACGGAACAATTGATAAAAGAGAAGTTGCAAAAGAACTAAATGCACTTCCAATAGGTCTTATAAATAAAAACACAAAAATGGCAAAAGATGTTAAAAAAGGTGAAATTATAACTTATGATGATGTCATCTTGGATGAAGATTCTTTACTTGTTAAACTTAGAAGAGAACAAGATAAGATTTGGGAATAATAATAAATTAAAAGACAAAATATAAATTATATTTTGTCTTTTTTTATGTAAACTGTCGGTTTACCTTTTTCTCTTATAAGTAGATAGACTATTTATTTATAATGAATTAAAATATATCTATAATAATTGGTCAAGGAGAAAAATATGAATTCAAATATAGGTGAAAAAATAAAACAAAAAAGAAAAGAAAAAAACATGACACAGCAAGAACTTGCAAAAAAATTAAATATTACAGATAAAGCTGTGTCAAAGTGGGAAAGGAATTTATCATATCCTGACATTTCAATAATACCTCTCCTTTGTGAAATTCTTGATATGGATACAAATGATTTTTTAGGTTTAGAGCAAAAAAAGTTAGATTTTAAAAACTTAAACAAATCAGACTTTTCAGAAATGATTAACTTAACAGCAAAATGCGTGGGATTAGCTCTTGGCATTGGAGTACTTGTTTTAAATATATTAAAAGAAATATCTGTAAACGACAGTATAATATTATTAAGCCTTTGTATAGTGTGTTTTGGTATTGTGCTTTTACAAAAAAAATAAGACTACCTAAAAGGTAGCCTTATTTAAATTATCCTTCAATCGCTATAGTTTTCTTTTCTTCAACTTGTTTTTGATCTTTTTTAGGAACATTTAATTTCAAAATACCATTTTCGTATTTAGCTTTAATTTCATCTTCTTTAATTTCAGTTCCTATATAAAAACTTCTTGAACAAGAACCACTATAACGTTCTTTTCTTATATATTTTCCGTTTTCGTCTTTTTCATCATTATTTACATCTTTGCTTGCGCTTACTGTTAAATAACCATCTTTCAAATGAGCTGAAATTTCATCTTTACTAAATCCAGGTAAGTCAATATCTACTTCATAATTTTCTTCATTTTCTTTAACATCAGTTTTCATTAAATTTGTTTCTTGTTTGTATAGTGGATTTTTACCACCAAAGAAATCTCTATCCAAAGACAAGTCCATTAAATCATCAAATAAGTTTTCTCCAAAAATACTAGGTAACATCATAAGTCATTCCTCCTCTTCTTAGACATTCTATCTATGTCACTAGTTTTTTTGAACTATGGGGTTTGAATCTTTCTGAGGTTCTCCTCTTTGTTCAAGTATAATATATCACTTTTTGTTAGCACTGTCAAGCCTTGAGTGCTAATTTTTTTAATAATTTTTTGGAAAACCTTTAATAAGCCTAATTTTATAAGCTTTTTCAGGCTTTCCAATTTTTGATTTTTTTTCAATAGAATACTAGGTAATCCCCCTATAATATCAATCACGTAATTTAAACTTCATCTATTTTATTTAAGAACAATATAAGCTACTATTCATATATCTTTTTATAATACAAAAACACACTTAATTAACTTTAAAATATATTAATATGTACTTATTTTAATCAAATAGTTAGATTTTTTTAATTTAAAGCTATTATTCCGTAATGTTAAGTGATCTCCATCTAATTGAACTTACTTTTTCATAAATATATCTTTCATATATATAATAGAATAGAAATGCAAAAATAATCCCTATAATTGTATCTGCAATTCTTAACAAAATAGCCGATTGCAATCCATATATTTGAGATGCTATCATTAAAGCTCCAAAACAATTCAATGCTGTCTTATATTTATAGTCCACACAAAAACCTAAACAAAATCCTCCAAAAGGACCTATCATACTATGTAATTCCATAGGAAGTAGGCAATATACAAAATAAAACAGAACCGACCCTGCTATCACACCTATAAATCTTTGCATGAATCTCTCTTTTATTTTTGACTGCTTAGAATACTCTGAAAGCAAAGAACCACAAGCAAATCCGTCCCACATAAACCGCTCAATGTTAAAGGCAAGACCTAATGATAATATTGCACTTACACCCATAGACATTCTAAACATCCATTGATATTTAAACTCTTTCATATCCATCTGTTTTATTTTTTCGAAAAAGCTAATATCTGTGTTTTTATCTCTATGTTTTACATAAAAAATCAGTCCGCATATAAAAAATCCTGTAATAGTAAGATAAATTCTATATATAAAATCTTGCCCATATACCGGATTTCCGGAAAGATAAATATAAGCAAAACTAAATAACCCTCCATTGCCCGTCTCGGGTTTATCACAAGTAATAAATAAAATGGCAAAGAAGGATATAAAATGAATAATAAATCCTAACAAAGGAAAAGCAATATTTGCAATTACAGGAGAAACAAGCAAAAGAAAAAATACAAAAAATAATGTTACTAATGAGTCCCTAATGATGTAACCAAAATCAACAAATCGTACACCTAATAATATACAAAATATAGCAACTGCCATAGGAGTGTTTTTACTTCCAAAAATAGAGGTCAAGCCTGAAATAAACGCTATAGCAAACAACACAATCAATATGGATCGCATGAACATTCCGATACCTAACTTTATTTTTTCTTTTTTTGAAGTTTTTTTACTCATTAACGTTTTAGTCACCTGAGGATCCCATTGAAGAATATCATAGAACTTCATTCTTTTCCTCCTTATAGATAACCATCGTTTTGTTTGCTTTTGAAATCAGACTGAATAAAGTTTCAAAATCCTCCCCCATTTCCCTATATAAATCATAAAATTTTTGTAACATAATCTCAAAGTCATTTTGTAGAGCTTTTTCTCCTTCACTTGTCAGATAAAGAGCATAGCTTCGTTCATTGGTAAATTTCTTTTCCCGTTTAACACATCCTTTTTCATAAAGACTTTTTAAACAGCGACTAACTGCTTCTTTTTTCATCCCTGTTACTTTACTTAAATATAAAGGAGTGCAGTTATCCTTACTCAGATAAACCCATGCCAACAATTCTCTTTCACTGGATGTCAAAAATTGTTTTTGTTTTTTTGTTAGCATCACTCTTGCAAACTGATGTAGCTCTTGATGTATAGTTAACATTTCCTTCCAATCAATCATATTATCTCTCCATTCATATAGTTAACATTGTTAATTATATGAATGTTTATTTCATTTGTCAATATCTAACTTTTTCTAAAAAATCACGATACATGTGTTTAAAATCTAGCTTGATATTTAATATGAAATAAGCAAATTCCATAAATACTTATAAAATAATCCAAATATAAAAATAAAACCATAAAATATAGTAGAACAAACCTACATTAAATAAACTATGATATGATTGATAATATTTTCAAAATAAAAAACAGCCCACTTAATCTTTTTTATGAGCTGTTTTATATTCAGTGTATATCATTCTTGTAATAATATTTATGACTTATCTATTTTTTATTTGTTTAAATAAAGCTAATGAAACGATTCCCGCTAGTGATACCAATAATAAAGCATACCAAACAAAAACATTTGTATTATCACTTGTTGATACTTTTTCAGATGTATCAGATTGATTAGTATTATCGGTTTTATCTGTATCACTTGGTGGTACATTTTTTTCAACAACATTTACGATAATATCTGTTTCCACAACTTGATAATTTTGAGTATCAGCTGGTGTATAAATGGCTTTAAAAGCATGTACACCTGATCTATCAGCTATCTGATTTTCATCTTTCCATGAAAAACCTTTAGGAAGCTTTATAGTTGAAAGAGATTCCCCTTTTTCAATAGTTATATTATTTGGAATTTCATATTCGGGAACGGCTTTTTTAATCTCGAAAGTTTTAACAGTTTCCAAACCCACATAGTTTCTATTTTCTTCTACTGTTGCCTTAACATACCATATTCCTGCATTTGTTGGAACTGTTTCTTTATAGGTGCCATCTTCCTTATCACTATACGAAAACTTAACTGTACCGTGTTTTGCCACTGCGATAGGAGAATTTTCTTTTTCTCCGTAAGCCCAGTCTGAAATAGCAAGCTCATCTATCCACTCATTTGACATTTTACTTATAGTAAATTCCAGTTCATCAGAAGCACCATTATAGTTATTATCAGCTTCTACACTTGAAATAACCTTATAATTCCCTGCGTCAATAGGAGCAGATTCAATTTGAATCCAAGAATTATTATCTTTTTCAAACCATCTAATTGTATAATCTTTACTGCTTCCTATTTTATCTATATCAGGAGTATTTACAGCATTTCCATCAAATTCTTTATCAAGACTCTGGTTTTTAATTGTAATCTTACTATCAGCTTTAGAGCTATTAACTGTTAAATTACGTTCTACATAATGTCCCTGTGCATTATATCCTTCCACATTTGCAAAGCCATATTCATCTTCATAAGCTGAAACATCAAAACGAGCAAGATATGTCTTTCCTCCTACAGAAACCGCGGTATCTTCATCTGACCATGTCCAGCCATCCGGTAAATTAATATCCAACAGTTTTTGTCCATAAACAGCAGTTAAATTAGTTGGAGGATTTATAATAGTATTTCCATCAATATACGCAGTTGCTTCAGGTAAAGAAAGATATACATCACTATTTGGGGTACCTTGAATAATAAAGCCATTATCTGTTTTTGTTATTTGTAATGCCTCTAATACATTTAAAGCCATAATTTTATCAATATAATCATCCGGTAGATAATAGCCTTCGTTTACTTTAACTTCGATAGGTTCAATACTACCCCTTACACCTGTTTGAGAACCATTATTGGATGTAATATTCATACTAACTCCAGTTTTGAATTTTACATTAATATCTCTTTTATTATAACTCGCCAAATTTGCATAGGTTATTCTATCTGATGTTGTTTCTAACCAAACCTTGCAATTTTCAAATGAAGATAGAGAATCAGAAACTTCACTTGCAAACAATAAGTCATTATTAGATACTTTTTTTTGCCCATGCCCCTTCACTGTTTTGCACAACAAGATAGGTGTTATCATTTGTAATACCACTTACTGAAACACTTTTATATTCTCCGCTGAGTGTTGCAGTACCTACATTTCCTTGATATCTAATTGTAAAGGCACCATCACCATCAGTATCAGATAATGTCATAGAACCATCAGATGTTGCCGGCATCGCAGCAGATGCAAAAATAACAGATGATAAATCCAATTCAAAAGCAGGAGCTAACCCACATGGTTGTTCAACAGCTCGATCCGATGTATAAGAAGAGCCTCCAATATATCCATACCATGTACGTGCTGCACCTGGTAAAGTCCCTTTTGATGTACGTAACCAGAAAGTTTTTGGTCCACAATAGTTTCGATCAACACGAAGACCATTATTTAGATCCTGATTTTCTTCGACATAGACGTTTTTACCAACAGTTATATAATCATCTTTATTAAATCAAGAACAATATCCAAGATATAAAATATCAGTTGTAGAATAATAAGTACTATTTCCTGTATCTTCAGTATAAACTGTTGTTTCTTTCATTAGTTTTTGCTCTGAACTTGAAAAAAAGCTTTTTTGCAATTCATCTAATCTATCCCTTAACGGACTTCCACCGTAATGACTTGCATTTACTTTTGTAATACTATTTCCATTTGGATATTCACAGTTCCAACTTGGATCATAGTCTTTCTTCATATAACCAACTATACCATCGGATCCAAATTTCACACCATCTTCCAATAAAGTTGTACTAAAAAGCGTCATACTATTATCACTTTGACTACCTGCTATCCACCACTGCTGATTGTTATTCCCAAAGTATACTTTTGCAGGATTAACCGAACCATCAGTATCATCAGTATTAAACGACCTCAACTGAGAAACAGTTGCAAACTCAGTAATACTCGGACTTTCTGCTGCATAAACATTTGTATTAAATTGAAATACGATTGTTAGCATAAACATAAAAGCGAAAAAATTAATTCCACTCTTTTCCAGTTATGTTTTTGTTTCAATTAAAACAGCCCCTTTCTTTATTTAACTATTTATCCATTCATTATTAAAGCACATACATAACAAATAATTAAAAATAGACTTTTTATTATATCTTTATAATAAAATCAAATACTTATCTTATTTTATCGATTATTTTTATTTGTTTTCCATTTGTTAAAATAATTTATCTGCATTAACATTCTATTTAAAAATTATCAATAATTTTTCTTTTAGTATAATAAAGAATCATAAAAAGAGAATAAAATATACTTAGAAAATATTTTTATGCTGTTCCTCTACACTATTATTAAATATATTTTAACATAATTATTTTTTCTTGAGTACACCCGTTTTTGATGAAAAATGGGGGATATATAATTGAATTTTATTTGTCTTTTTAGTTAAGATAATAAAAATTATAATAAGGAAATATTATATTTTATAATATTTTTATCATTATATTAAATCTTAAAATTGTTTACTTGTTTTTAATATTGTTGTTATAAGCATTTATACATATACTTAATAGAAAATAAAATAAATATATGTTAGAAATGCATTATAAGTATTCTATATATACAATTTTTAACATGTTACATTTCAACGATTTTTCTAACAGTATTTGCCGTCCTTATAGTTAGTTTTTTACTGATATCGCCACTTGCTGTTTTAGACCACCAGTTTGTCTTTTGATAATCTTTACGAACAAAAGACCAAAAGATGACATTTTTATAATTTTGAATTTTTTCTAATCCTCTCTTAGGCTGTCCAATCTTTTCATAAACATCATCAAAAGTCATAGGTGGAATAATAAAAATTAAATTATCATAAATCTCTTTATTATCATTCCCCCACCATTCAGGCACATTTTGTAAAATATCAACAAGATCTTCTTTTGATAAAACTAAAACAGGAATATCCAAATTAAATTGATTTTTAATCATCATCTCAATTTGTTCGCTAAGTTTTTTCGTGCTTTCTTCATTACTTGTAAAAATCACATTACCACTATTCAAATAAGTTTTTACATCTTCAAAACCAATTTCTTCAAAATATTTTCTTAACATTGCCATTGGCACTTTATTTTTTCCGCTTACATTAACACCTCTTAATAAGGCAATATATTTTTTCATATAATAAATCTCCTATTTTTATTTAATAAAAATTATATCATTCTTCTCATATAAATTTATAACATAAAATTAATCAAATAAAAAAAAGAGATACCCCAAAGTATCTCTTATAAAGCTCTCTTTTCATATATTTTAACCGAAACAAAATATGATACTATCCATAAAAGAGCGATTAAAACTAAATACACAAAAGAAGGTATATTCATAAAATAATTTATTAATTCAACACTGCCTGATGATTGAGAAAAAAGTCCTCCACCAATTACACCAATAATAACACAAATCAAAATCGTTCCAAGTCTTCCCTTTTCAGCACCAAATTTAAAATTAATAGGTAGATTAATTGAACTTATTATTATCGCCATAAGACAAAATGGAAGTATAATATTAAAAGAATCTACAATGCTCATTGCATAACTTGAATTTATAAAATAAATAATAATATTTACAAATTCATATAAAACAGACATAAATATTACACCGCCTAATGACAATATATATTTACTTAATACCATTTCTTTTCTTGTATAAGGCATTGTTATCGCATAACTTTCCCATTTACTCCTCTCATCTAATGCCATAATTGTAGTAGGCAGTAAAGAGAAAAATATTATTGAAAAAGCTAAGAAAAAATATCCGCTTTCTGTATAAGATAAAAAAACATATACTACACAAAAAAGTAAAATAAATTTACATTGCTTTATAAGTTCATACATATCTTTTAAAAGTAAACCTTTCATCTTATTTTCCCTCCTTTGCCATAAAAACAATAATATCTTCAATGGTTGGTTTTTCTAAATTAAATACAGGATTAATTTTTTCTTTTAAAACTAAAGCTTCTACTCCATAAGGAGATTTCCTTAGTCCAACAATACAGTCTGAATCAACATTTTCAAAATCATCTTTTGAACATTTTAATATTCTGTAATTATCAAGAAGCACATCTTTTTCCTCTACAAATAACATTTTCCCTTTATGAATAAAAGCTATATAATCACAAAGCTTTTCAAGGTCAGAAACAATATGTGAAGAAATTAAAATTGAGTGGTCTTCCTCTCTTGTGAATTCATAAAACAGCTCTAAAATTTCATCCCTTACTATTGGATCAAGACCACTTGTTGCTTCGTCTAAAATAAGTAATTTTGCATCATGACTCAATGCAACAGCAATCATAAGTTTCATTCTCATTCCCCTTGAAAAATCTTTAAAAGATTTCTTTAAAGGCAACTCAAACTGTTTCATATAATTAAAAAATGTATTTTCATCCCAATTTTTATATGTGTTTTTCATAATGGAATTAACCTGTTTTGGGTTAATACTTTCAGGAAAGTGAGCTTCATCAAGAACAACGCCAATATCTTCTTTGGTTGCTTTAAAATTATCTTTATTATTCTTACCTAAAATAAATATTTCTCCATCATCTCTTGTAATTGCATCAAGAAGTAATTTTATTGTCGTACTTTTCCCGGCTCCGTTTTCTCCGATAAGCCCCATTATACATCCCATTGGAAGTGTAAAACTTATTTTATCAAGAGTAAAATCACTATACCTTTTTGTCAAGTTTGTTACCTCAATCGCATTCATCGTTATCCTCCGCAATAATATCAAACATCTCATAGATGTCTTCTATTTTTAATTCATTTATTTTTGCCAGCTCCAATATCTCTTTAATATGAAATTCAATCTTTTTTAAGTTCTCTTCCTTAATTAGTTTTATGTTCTTTTTATTTACAAAGGAACCTTTTGCCTTAACCGTATAAATGTATCCGTCTTTTTCAAGTTCTTCATAAGCTCTTTTGGTGGTTATAACACTTATTCTTAAATCTTTTGCTAAATTTCTTATAGAAGGAAGAGAATCACCTTCTTTTAATTTACCGGATACAATCATGTTTTTTATTTGTATATATATTTGCTCATATATTGGTTTATCGTCTATATTACTTATAATTATATCCAAAGCATTCATCCTTTCTTTGTTTTCTGTATATATATAATATATACAGTATAATCAGTTTTGTCAAGTAATTTATAAAATTTCATTGTTATTCGTTTACAAATATAGTATGATTATTTTAAGAATAATAATAAAATTTTTATGGAGGGAAATTATGAAAAAATTATTTAAGGCTGTTATTATTTGTACGTTAATTTTATCTTTATTTTCTTTAACAGGCTGCGGAGGAAAAGAACAAACGGTAATATTAAAATGTGATTATGCCGCTGGAGTAGAAATACAAGCAACTTTACATGCAAAGGGGGATACAATAGACAAAATCAAACAAGTAACATCAATAGATATTTCTAATTATTCAGATAAGCAAATAGAAAGTTTATATAATCAAAATGATATATTAAAAAAACAATTTGAATCAATTGAAGGGCTAACCTATGACATAAAAGAAGAAAATAAAGTAGTATATGAAACTATAGAAGTTACATTTACAAAAGATAATATGAAACAACTAGCTAATGCAAATATTTTTATAACTAATGGAAGTAATGTTAGTAAAATATCTTTAGAAAAAACTATAAAACAATTTGAAAGTCAAGGATTTGAAATTGTTGAACAAAAATAAAAAAGGTAAGATTAATTTCTTACCTTTTATTTTTTTACCCTTGGAAGTGACCATTCGTATTTTTTTGATAAAACTCTAATTAAAATTGTAATCAATATACCTATAATCAAGGAAAAATTCGAATTAATTCCATTCTTTAAAAGAACGATATACACCCCGCCTCCCAGTATTGCTGCAAGTGCATATATCCTCTTCCTAAGAACAAAAGGAATATCTTTAACCATTATATCTCTAAGTATTCCACCACCTATACCTGTTATTACACCTATAAACATAATAAGAAAATTATTATCACTATATCCACTATACATTGCAGTGTTTATTCCAAGAACAACAAAAACGCCAAGTCCTATACTATCAAAAAAATTTAAAGCATTATCAAATATTTTCCTATTTTTTTGTATATATTTATATTTATAATATGAAAAAATAAAAATTATAAGAGAAGATATTGCAGCCAAGGCCGCATAATTACTACTTATAAACATTGTTGGAGGATTTATTGCAAGTATCAAATCTCTAATAACTCCTCCCCCAAGAGCTGTTGTTACGCCAAGAACAACTACTCCAAAAATATCTAAATCTTTTTCTATAGCCACCATTGCACCTGATATTGCAAATGCAATTATACCTATGATTTCACATATATTTACAAGCTGTTGAGTAAAAGTATATTCCATATTATATCCCTATTAATTACCTATTATGTCATATGGAGTAATCAACCCCATAAGCCTTTCATTTTCTTTTCCGTTTTTTGTAATAAATATTACACCTATTCTTTTGTTACTTTTATAAGCTTTATAAAGTATATCTTCTAATTCAATCATTAGTGTATGTTCATTTGTAAAAATAAAACTACCTGTTATGGTGTTATCCAAACTTAAATATTTCTTTATATGATAAAATTTTGTATTTTCGTTTATTTCATTTATACCTTCATCCAATACACATTGAAATACCGTACTTTCTCCAAATACTCCTCTAACAAATCCTTTATCATCAAGAATAGGTATATAACTAATTTGATTTTGCTCCATTTTTCTCATATATTCCATTATATTATTACCAATATTTGCACTTATTATTTTACCAATGGGTTTATAAAAATCAACAACTTTTTTTGGTGATTCTATTTTTTTTATAACACTTTCCAAAAGTTCTATCATCGCTTCATTTGGCTCTATGGCATACTCATTATTTATTTTAGGATTATGCTGTAAAATATTTCTTATTTCCTTACAATACGCAAGTTCTCTTCTAATATCTTTATAGCATTTTAAATTCATTAATCTTGTAATACTTTTTCCATCCTTTGGAAAGCCGTATTCTAATACTGCTATTTGTTCAAGCTTAGTATAAAGTTGTATAAATTTTTCCGTACGATTCATTTTCTTATCCTTTTATATTAATAAAACTATTTCTTTGTTATTATACTTAATTTATAACAAAAAAAGAGGTATTTGAAAATACCTCTTTTAAAATTAATAATGAACAACGATTGGATATCCTGCCTCAATGTTATCATAAACGATTCCTGCTTTACTTGGCGGCATGTTTACACATCCATGACTTCCCCCACCCTTATAAATTTCTCCGCCAAATGTACTTCTCCAATTAGCATCATGCATTCCGATACCTCCGTTAAAAGGCATCCAATAAGTTACAGGAGAAGCATAATCGCTACCGTCAGCATTTTGACCTTTTAAAGTAACATGCATTGTCTTATATTTTAATATATAAACACCAGGAGGAGTATCATATCCTGCATATATATTTCCTGTTACAACAGGCATTGAAATAATAAGTTTTCCATCTTTATATAGCCACAATGTCTGATATGTTAAATCAATTTCAACGTAACTATCTCCAATATCGTTAGCATTTTTATATCCTTCTTGGGAATATTTAGGTTCTCTTGTGATATCTTTTTTATTCTTTAGCTCTGATATTAATTTCTCTGTTTCTTTATCTTCATCTATAAAGTAACCATAATCCCCACCACTTACAGTTATTTTTCCTTGTTTTGCTGAATTAAAAGTATGATCTGACCAAGCAGTATCATATTCTTGTGCAAGTTCATGAACAAAATTTTTAACACTTTCTTCATCAACTTTTAATTCACCAATACTGAAATTATCATATAGGTTTTCTTCACTTATACCATACATTTTTAAAATATCAACTTTATTTACTTCTACATTTCCGCAGTACATTTTATATGTAATTGATGGTATGTCTAATTCTCTTAAATAACTTTGCTTTTCTAAAAGCTCTTTATCTGTAGATAAAATATCAGGTTTAACATAGAAATCTTCAGGAATAAAGTTCATAGAAAATTTACCACTTGAAATATATTTTACTATTTCTTTTGTAAGTAATTCTTTATCAATATTATTGCCGTAAACTTCCTTTACTATATCAAAGTTAGCACTTTCCAAGTTAATATAAGCATTTTTTGTTTTTGTTATTTTACCTGTTAAATTATAAATATCTAGAGAATTTATTTTTTTATTAAATTCATCAGGTATTTTGCTTATACTCATGTTAATTCTAATATTATCACTAAATAAACCTATTTTTATTAAGAAAAATTCAAATTTACTTTTATTTAATATATTATTCAAATTGTCTTCTATATCATATGTAAAACCAAAATCAGATATTGTACCAAGTACTTTCTCATTTGATTTAGATGAAATCAATTCTTCTTCCATAGATTTTACAATTTGTTCATTTGGTGATATTATTTCTTTAGTTGACCAAGTTCTAGGAATATAAAACTTAAATGCTGTATTTGGTGATTTAACAATAAATTCTTTATTATTCCATTCTTTAGTTATTTTCTTTTCTGCTTCTTTTACTGTAAGTCCGGAACAGTCAACCCCGTTTATACTTATTCCATCTGGAAAAACATTTGATTCATATTTAAAACTTGAAAAAACAAAATAAAAACAAATAAAAATAATTGCTATAAAAATTAATAAATACTTCTTCTTAAATTTCATTAACTTACCCTTAAATATCGACATTTTAAATGAATATTCGACTTATTATAACACAAAAATTTATTTATATATCAAAAATATATAAAAAAATATAAACATATTATTTAATTATATAAAAATTCAAATCAAATAGAATAAAACATATAAAAAATATCAAGAGTTATTTAAGTAAAGTAACATACAACCAGATAAAGACATAATACAAGACAAGGAAATAAAAAAAGAACCTAAAAAGTAGGTTCAAAGGAATAAAAAAAACCCCGCGACTACCTACCCTCCCAGTCCGTCTCCAGACAAGTACTCTAGGCGTGGACGGGCTTAACTTCTGTGTTCGGAATGTTTACAGGTGTTACACCGTCGCTATC
>NZ_JAYFFH010000006.1:0-125409 GCF_036289385.1 Anaerofustis butyriciformans | reverse complement strand
CTACAGTTTTATAATTTTTATGAAAGTAAAAACTGGTATGTAGGTAAGAATAAAATGACAGACTGGAAAGCAAGTATAAAATCCTGGGAACAAAACGAAAAAGTCAAAAAAAGTAACAGTACAAAAGAAACAATTAAAGCCGATATTGATTATGAATATTACGATGAAAAAGACATTATAGAAATGATGCAGTAACAAGAAAGGTATAAGTATGATTGATTTTTTAATATACAAAACAAAATATCATCGATTAAAAAACAAGCATGATGAGTTAAAGGAAGAGAACAAAGAACTAAAGCAAATTATCAAAGGTTTAAAGGCAGAAGTAAAGAGACTTGAAGAGTTCACCTTTGATGAATACATGGAAAACAACGAAGTTAAAGAGGAGTTAAAGATTATGAAAGGGGAAGTTTAAGGGATTCTCCCTTAACAACCCAATATTAAGGGGTGTTACCCCTTAACAACCCCACGACTTTTTTACTCGTCTAAAAAAGTCGAATAAAAGGGCGCCACTGGGCGTGGAGCCTTTAACGCATCGGGATTTCATAGAAAATCTACCCGATTTTCATATGAACCGATGCTACCGCCACCCCAAATAGTTTAGATAGATGTTTTATTTTGAGGGGTGGGACATTGTAGTGAGATTAAGGTTTTACTTTGGCTGGGGATAAAAGTTTGTTTAATATGAATAAAAAAATGGAGGTTAATTATGCAGATTAAATGCGAAAATTGTAAACACAAAAAAAATACAGACAAGATAAATTACATATATTGCTATAAAAACAAGAGTACAAAATATAAAAATGATTACTGTAAGAGTTTTAAAGGTATTTTGTTAAATAACGATGAAACAACTATGAGGATAAGTTTGGAGAAATAAAATGGGACGTTGGAGTGAAATAGAGATAGATTTTTTAAAGAATAATTACGGTATACTTTCCGCAACCGAAATTGGAAGGCGAATTAATAAAAGAGAAAGCACCGTAAGAGCTATGGCATCAAGACTTAAAATATCAAAGCAGAATGAAGAAAATCTTTTAAAAGGCTGTAGTGGTTGTATCTTTTTAGGCAGATTTGGCAATGGAACTAATTATTGTAATTATTTATGCATAATGGGTAAACGTAGAGGATGTAATATTGAAGATTGTACAAAGAAGCTTACTAAAAAAGAAGTAGATGAAGTGTTTTTAAAAAAAGTTAAAGAAGCAAAGGAAAAGGAGGAGTAGACAATTTAAGGGAGAATCCCTTAAAAACCCGACATTAAGGGGTGTTACCCCTTAAAAACCCCACTCTTTTTTTGCTTGTCCAAAAAAAGAGGTAAAAAGGACACTTCTGGGCGAAGTGCCTTTAACGTATTCCAAAGCTTTCTAAAAATACTACCCGTATTTTTAGAGCTGGAATACTACCCCAACCCTGACCAGTTTATTAATTTTATGTTATGGGGTGAGACATCATAGTGAAATTAAGGTTTTATTTTGAATTATGTTTATTTGGTTGGGTATAAAAGTTTGTTTAATATGAATTATAAAAATTTTAGGAGGTAAGGAGTAATGTGAAGAAAATAATTTTTATTATATTGATGTTTCTAATATCAGTATTTTTAATAGCAGCAACCTTTTACATAAAAGGAATGATTTTACTTTTTTATCTATTTTTAATCGGAGGTATGAGTTGAACACAAAAGACATCGAAAGGATACTTTACTTATATCCTTTAAGGAAAAAACAAATAGAAATCGACAAATTAAAATTAAAAGAATTAAGACTTACGGGAGATATTTCTTCCGTAAGTTTTGATGATGTGAAAGTAAATACCTCTAATATAAATAACATCACCGAAAACAAGGTAATAAATTATCTTGAAAAAAGAGAAAGAATAGAAAAAAGGATAAGGCTTAATGAGTTATTTTGTGAAAGGGTGGAAAAAGGTTTAGAGCTGCTTGACGATACGGGAAGAAAGATTATTGAAGGAAAGTATTTTTTTAGGTGTAGGGATTATGAGGTGTATAACGGTTTGAACTTATCTTCTTCTTGTTATTATAGGAAGAGGAGGGAGGATTTGGAGATGGTTAGAAAATTGTTTGATTAAGTACTTTAATGGTGAAAAAAAACTTTATCATGATATAATATAAAAAACTTATTTTTTATAAATTAAATGAGGGAGAAGTCCTATGTATTATAATGATAAACCTATTAAACAATTTGATGAAGATGTACTCGGAAGAGCATCTTTTGCAAAAAATTTAGCAACAGCTTTAACAAACCTTAAAGGAGAAACTTATACTATTGGTTTATATGGCAAATGGGGAAGCGGAAAAACATCTATAATTAATATGATGTTAAAAGAACTTGAAAATCAGGGAAAAAATAAAAATGATGATGATAAATTTATTATTGTTAAATTTGAGCCGTGGAATTTCTCTGATAATGAACAGCTTATTAATCAATTTTTTATAAGACTTGCAAGTGAGTTTCGTTCAAAAGAAGATGAAAAAAGAGACCAAATAGGAGATGCTCTTATAAATTACTCTTATGCTCTTGAATTAAGCAAGTTACTTCCTTTTGCAGGTAGTGTTATAGCACCTGTATTAATAGGTAGTACAAAAAAATTGGGAAAAAAATTAAAAAATAACATAGATGAAAAAGATATAATAAAACAAAAACAGTATGTTATAGATCGTTTAAAGAAAAATAGGAAAAATATTCTTATTATTATTGATGATATTGACAGATTAAGCAGTGAGCAAATAAGACAGGTATTTCAACTTGTAGCATATGTTGCAAATTTCCCAAATACAATATATTTATTATCTTTTGATAAAGATGTTGTGGTTAAATCTCTTGAAAAGGTGCAAGAAGGAAATGGTGAAGAATATCTTGAGAAAGTAATTCAAATGCCTATTCAAGTTCCTAAGATGAAAAATAATGTTGTTATAAATATTCTTATTGCTAAACTCTCTCAAATAATCGATATTAATAATTTAGATGAAAACGAATATAAATATTTTATTGAGTCGTTAAATTATATTTCTCCGTTTATATCAGGGATAAGAGATGTAAACAGGCTGTATAATACATTTTATTTTAAGTATAAAGGAATTGCATCAGAAATTAATTTTACTGATATGTTATGCTTAATATTTTTAGAAATTAATTTTAATAAGGTTTATGAATGGATAAAGAACAATAAAGATTCTATAACTGCACAATACGTTATTGTGAAGGAGAGTGAAAATAGTGATGAATTGTATAAAAGATATTTTGATATCATAAAAAATCTTATTTATGCTGATAATATTATTAACATTGAAAATGAAAATAGAACAAGAAATATATTAAACTTAATATCTTATATTTTTCCTTACATAAATTATCAAATAAATATATTTTCTAATTATTATCAAATAGATGATTATTTGAAATATAATAGAATTGCTCATCCTGATAAATTTGATAGATATTTTTCTCTTGATATCGATGATAATGATATAAGAAGTAACGATATTTTAAATGTACTACAAATATTAAATTATGATCAATTAAAAGAAATTTTTATTAGTTATTATAATAAAGGTGTTTTATATGATTTTTTTGAAGAAATTAAAGTAAGAATAAGAGAGATAGAAAAAGAGCGAATAAAAATTATATTGAATGTTTTGATTGATTTTTCTTTTTACTTAAATCGTGGAAATCCATATTTAGGAATTTTTCCAGAAGATAACTTTGATAATTTTATTTTAGACTTAATTAGAGGATTACCTAAAGAAGAAAGGTTCATTTGTATTAAAGAACTGATAAATAGAGGTAATCTTCAATCATTATATACTTCAACAAAAATTGTTATTTTGATTGAATGGGGATATGGAAGATTAACTGACACAGGAATAGAATATGATTTAAAAAAAGTAATTACATTGGATGAGTTATTTAATATAGAAGAGATGTTTAAAGAAAAAGTAAAAAGAGAATTAGATTCTTTTAGTTTATTTTTATTTGCTGAATGGAAATATATATTTTACTTGATAGAATCTTTTGATGAAGAATATATAAAGACATATGTAAAAAAAATGTTTCTTGATAAAAAGAATATTATAAAATTTATTGAATATTTTGTGGGTCATTACGTAGGTAGTTCATTTAATGTTGATAAAGATAAATATGAAAAATATTTGTCTAAAGATGAAATTATTAATGCAATTAATGAAATTAAGAAGTCAGAGGAGTTCTTTGATTTAGAAGAATATGTTCAGTATTGTTGTGCTGCTTTTATTTTAAAAAATAATAAAAAAGTTAATGATTTTGGTTATGTTAGAGAAAACGATATTAAAGAGTTATTAGAACAATGGAAAAAAGAGTATGAAGAAAATAATAAATTATTAACTGAATAAATACAACTTACATCAAACAAGGAGATTTCTGGCAGAAAAATGGCAGAATACCGGCAGAAAAAATTTCAAAATCCATGCTACAATAATATAAACAAAAGAAGGCAAAGATAAATTCTTTGTCTTTTTTATTTATGGAGAATATCGGGAAACAACATCACGGATAAGGTTTTGGGGTTTTGAGTGATGAAAAAGAATAATTAAAGGATAGGCTTAGGCTTATCCTTTTTTAGTTAAAAGGAGAAAAGGATGTATAAAATTAAAATTAAAGATTATGAATACAAAATAATAGAAACATCTAACAAAAAAGATAAAAGACTTTGTTACACTGATGAAAATAATTTTGCAATAGGTACTTGTAATGTATTTAAACAGGAAATAGTTGTTTTAAGTACATTATCAAAAACAAGATTTAAAAAGACACTTATCCATGAAATTACTCATGCATTTTTAGAAGCTTATGGATTTAAAGATAATGTGTTTAATGAAGAGGAAGTTTCATATTTTAACGAATATTATATTGAACAAATAATGGAAATAGCTAATGCTTATATGAACCATAAAAATAGAAAGGAGCGAAAAAAATGAAATGCCAAAAGAAAATAACTTAATACCTTTAAATGAACGAACAAAGAGCGAACAAAGAGAAATTGCAAAAAAGGGCGGTATTGCATCGGGAAAGGCAAGAAGAAAAAAGAAGCTTTTAAGACAGATATTAGATGAAATCGGAGAAAGCAGACTAAATACCGATGAAGCAAAAGACATTGCAAAGGCTCTTTCAATAAATAAAAGGGATGTTACCTATGATGTTGCCATAATGTTTAAGGCAGTAAATGAAGCACTTAGTGGAAATATTAAGGCAATGGAATTTATAAGGGATACAAGAGGACAAAACAATAAAAACGACAACGGAGTAAATATAGATATAACAATTCCCGTATTTAAAGGAGAGGATGACCTTGAATAAAAGGGATGTTTATCTTCCTGATATTATCGGCAAAGGATACGGTGAGTTCTTTAGATTTAAGGGAAGATACCTTGTGGTAAAAGGTTCAAGGGCAAGCAAGAAATCAAAGACAAGTGCCATAAAGATAATATACAACATGATGAAGTATAAGGGAGCAAATACCCTTGTTGTAAGAAAGACATACAGAACCTTGAAAGATTCATGCTTTATGGAGCTTAAGTGGGCTGTAAAAAGGCTTGGAGTTGAGTATCTATGGGAGGAAAAATTGTCTCCCCTTGAGATGACTTATAAACCCACTGGACAGAAGATTTATTTTAGGGGGCTTGATGATCCACTGAAAGTTACTTCCATAACGGTAGAAAAAGGTTCTTTATGCTTTGGCTGGCTTGAAGAAGCATACGAAGTAACAAAGGAAGAGGATTTTAACATACTGGATGAATCCATAAGAGGAAAGCTTCCAAAGGGACTTTTTAAACAATGGATAATAACCTTTAACCCCTGGAATGAACACCACTGGTTAAAAAAGAGGTTTTTTGATATTAGAGATGATGATATTTTACCTCTTACAACTACTTATAAATGCAACGAATGGCTTGATAGCAGCGATATAAAACTCTTTGAAGACATGAAAAAAAATAACCCAAGAAGATATCAAGTGGCAGGGCTTGGAAACTGGGGGATTATTGACGGACTAATTTATGAAAACTTTGAAGAGAAAGCATTTGAACTTAAAGACATAATAAACTTTGATACCATAAGCGGACTGGATTTTGGTTATACAAACGACCCTACCGCTTTTTTTATTGGATTTATTGATAAAAAGGACAAGAGAATATTCATATGGGATGAATTATATGAAAAAGGACTTTCAAACAAGATGATATATGAAAGGATAAGAGATATGGGGTATAAAAAGGAAAAGATAACAGCTGACAGTGCAGAGCCTAAAAGCATTGACGAGCTTAGAAACTACGGTCTTAAAGTAAGAGCATCTTTAAAAGGAAAAGACAGCATAATGCACGGTATACAGTTTTTGCAAAATTACAAAATAATAATTCACCCAAGATGCGTAAACTTTCTAATGGAAATATCAAACTACACCTGGGATAAGGATAAGTTCGGAAATAAGATAAACAGGCCCGTTGATGATTTCAATCATTTAATGGATGCACTTCGCTATTCGGTAGAAAAATATCATAAAAAGGTAACATATAAAGAAATAAAAGGAGGGATTTAATGAGTAAGATTCAAAATTATGTTAAATTTATGGAGCCTAAGGGAACGGATGTAACAATAGATTTAGTTAGGGAATATATAAATAAACATCAAAAACTTGCTAGTAGCAGATATGAAATATTAAAAGATGCATACCTAAACGATTATAAAATATATACCATGAAAGAAAAGGAACCCTGGAAACCTGATAACAGAATATCCGTAAACTTTGCAAAATATATTACAGATACAATGAACGGCTTTTTTATGGGTATTCCCGTAAAGACTATATCTAGTGATGAAAAGGTTAATGAATATATAAAAACCCTTGAAAGTTACAATAATCAAGAGGACCAAAACAGCGAACTAAGTAAAATATGCGATATATACGGACACGGTTATGAAATATATTATATTGATGACTTTGGTAAAATGGCAATATCATTCTTCTCTCCCTTAGAGGGATTTATGATATACGATGATGATATAAACTCTTCTGCCATATGCTTTGTAAGGTATTATAAAGATAGCGATGAGAACATAGTCGGAGATGTTTATACCAATAATCATAAAATAAGTTTTACCAGTGAAGGCGGATACAGATTTTTAGATAAAGGAAGTATTCACGGTTTTTCTACAATTCCGGTAAACGAGTTTTTGGAAAACGAAGAAAGACAGGGGATATTTGAAAATGTTCTTCCTATGATTGATGCGTATAATAAAGCATTATCGGAAAAGGCAAACGATGTTGATTATTTCGCAGATGCATATATAAAGGTTTTAGGGGCTGAGCTTGATGAAAAGGGTATAAAGCATATAAGAAGCAACAGGGTTATAAATTTTGAAGGTGACAGCTCTGATTTAACAGTGGAATTTATGCAAAAACCAAGCGGAGACACTACGCAGGAAAATCTCATTAATAGGTTAGAAAGATTAATTTATCAAATATCAATGGTGGCAAACATAAGCGATGAGAATTTTGGAACAAGCTCGGGGATTGCTCTTAAATATAAACTTCTTGCCATGAGTAACCTTGCAAAGACAAAAGAGAGAAAGTTTATAGCGGGAATGAACAGAAGATATAATATTATATTTTCAAACGTAAGTGTTACGGGACTTCCAAAAGATGCAGAACTTACTCTTTCTTATGAATTTCATTTTAATTATCCCGCAAACCTTGAAAGCGAGGCAACTGTGGCAGGTCAGCTTAGCGGAATAACATCAAAGGAAACACAGTTAAAAGTATTAAGCATTGTGGATAATGTTGATGATGAAATAAAGAAAATGGAAGAAGAAAACGACAGCATTTCTTATAATACCGATTATCCCACAAACAGAACCTTAGAGGAAACAGATGAATTACTGGCAGAATAGATATGAAAATCTAAAAAAGAATATGGAAAAGGACGAAGACAAACTTAAAAAGAAGTTGTCTTTTTTTTATGACAAAGAAAGGGTAAGTTTGGAAAAAGAAATAGCTTCCTTTTATCAAAGATACGGAGAAAATAACATAATAGAATACAGAAACTTGCTTCAAAGTCTATCTATGGAAGAAAAGGATATGTTAATAAAAAGGGCTGATGAATTTATAGAGAAATATCCAAAGTATAAAAATATCCTGCCCGTTAGAGAAAACATATATAAACTAAACAGATTGGAGGGTTTAGAGTATTCTATTCTTTTAAAGCAGTATGAAATAGGCGTAGTTGAACAAGAAGAAATAGAAAATCATTTAAGAAAGTATGCACTAAATGGTGCAAACATAACATACGAAACCTTGGGATTTGGAAAGAACTTTCTTTCAATAAACAGCGATGTAATAAGTAAAATCCTTGATAATTCATATGCGGGAGAAGAAAACTTTTCAGACAGGATTTGGAATAATAAAAAGAAACTTGCCGATTATTTAAATAAAGACTTCGCCCAATCTGTAGCAAGAGGCGACAGTTATGATAAATGCGTTAAGGCCTTAAAGGAAAGATTTTCAAAGGTAACGAGAAATGACTGTTACAGGTTGATATTTACGGAAGGTACATATGTTTTAAACGAAAGTGCAATTACACCCTTTGAAGAAGATTTTGAAAGTTATGAGATTTCTACGGTGGGAGATGGCAGAGTATGCAGCATATGCACAGGTATAAAAGGGAAGGTATTTAATATAAAGGAAAGAACCCCCGGAATAAATTTCCCGCCCTTTCACCCTTGGTGCAGGTGCAGTTTTGAAGTAGTTGTTGATGATTGGGATAAGTGGCTTGAGGAGTATGAAAGTAAGCATGGTAAGAGCGGGGATATAATTAAAAACAGGCTTGATAACTATGATAATATTTCAAATAGAGATTATAAAGAAGTTTCTTTTGATGAGTTTAAAAATATGCATCATTCTATAAGTAAAGAAGAACGTAAAATTTTGTACGGACGTAGTCATTTTTCAGGTTATATTAATTCAAGTAATGCCAAAGATATAAATGATATAATCAGAAAGGGTAAGACTTTAGGATACGATTTTCAAAAAATTTCAGATACTTTATCTTCAGTTATACGAAAAAATAAAATAAATAGTGATATAATTGTTTATAGACATATAAAAGAAGATGGGTTCGAAAGCATAACAGGGATTAAATTCCCTAAAATGTCTTTGCTTAAAAATAAGAAAGAAACATGGGAAGAACTTCAACAGGTGGTTTCAGATGTTGAGATTGGTAGAATTTACCAAGAAAAGGCTTTTATGAGTACTTCAGCTGTTAAAGATAAAAATGTAATGCAGAAAAAAAGAATCCATATGAAAATAAAAGTTCCAAAGGAACGATATGGATATATTACAACAAATAAAAAAGAATCTGAAATAATTTTTGATAGACCTCAAATAAAAATTGAAAATGTAATATTAAATGATGATTGGTCAATTACAATAAAAGGAGTTATGATTGGATGAAAAAAGAGAGAAAAAAAGAATTAGATAATCTTTGGAATAAAACAAGAATATGGCTTCTTATGGAAGACTGTTCTCTCGAAAAAGAAAAAGAATTGTTTTCCGGTATAGAAGAATATAAAGGAACAGGCTTAGAAATACCTGTGAATGCAGAAAGCTATGAAATGGAAAAAGTCGCTGAGATTTTAGGTAAAGCACTAAATTCAAAAGATGAATGCTATGAGTATTTAGAGAGTTTTAACGAAAAATTTATGGATGCTATTTATAAGACGTCATTTGACAGTATGATATTTAAATATTTTAATTAAAAAATTAAAAAGGAACTAAACATGATAATAAACAAGGAACTTTTAGATAAATATAAAGAACTTTTTAAAGAAGATTTTCCTACTTTTCCTTTTAGAAGCATGGGGATAGAAAAAATAGAAGAAATTTTAAAGCATTGTATAAAGGAAGAAAAAGATGTGTATATTCTTGGATATTTATCTAATGAAGAAGATGTATATTACTAAAAAGGAGCAAAATGAAAGAAGATTTAAATATTATTATTTTAACCACAAATTGGTGCCCGCACTGCAGGAAAATGGAAAGGGTGCTTGATAATTTAGGATTAAAATACAAAAACTATGACATATATAAAAACAGTGAAATAACAAATAAATATCCTTTGTTAAAACTGCCGACTACCTACTTTTTAAAAGGGAAAGAGGTAGTTTTTTTAATTAAAGGAACAAAGGAAGAAGAGGAGGTGAAAAGTCTTATTGATAAGTATTTTGTTTGATGATGAAAGTTTAGAAATAAAAGCAAAGGGACACGCTGGTTATTACATTAAAGGATATGATATTGTGTGTGCAGGGGTATCGAGTTTAATAGAAAATTATAAACTTTATGAAAAGAATAAAGAAGTATATGATTTTTTAAAGTTTTCTTTATGTAACTTAGAAGAGAGTTATCCAAATAATGTAGAAATTATTAGGTAGCTCTTTTTTATTGTCCAAGCATTTAAGACATAAAAAGGTATGGAAAGTCCAAGCATTTATGACTAAAAAAGATATGGGGTCCAAGCATTTAAGACTTTAAAAAGAATATGGAAAGGAGAAAATAATATGTTTTATTAATTTACAAAGATTTTCAGGAGAGGGCGAAAATTTAGAGCAAAACCAAAATGAAAGCACAAAAGAAGAAAAAAACGAGGAGGTAAAAGAAAGTAAGGCAAAATATACCGACGAAGATTTAGACAGGATTATAAACAAGAAATTTGAAAAATGGCAGAGGGGAAAGGACAAGGAGATTGACGAAGCAAAGAAACTTGCACAGATGAACGAAAGAGAAAAAGCCGAATATGAAAGGGATGAACTAAAAAAAGAACTTGAAGAATATAAAAACAAGGAAAAGTTATCTCAAATGAAAAAGACCGCAAGAGAAATCCTTGAACAAAAGAGTATAAACATATCTGATAATCTTCTTAGCATGTTTGTTTCAACCGATGCCGAAGGAACAAAAAAAGCCGTGGAAGATTTTTCAAAAATGTTTACATCTACGGTTGAAGAAGAAGTGACAAAAAGACTAAAAGGAAATACTCCAAAAGCAGGAAGTGTTCCCGGAATAACAAAAGAGGACATTTTTAAGATTAAAGACAGAAATTTAAGACAGAAAAAAATTAGAGAAAATATAAATTTATTTGAAAAGGAGAGATAAAAATATGAATAAAATTGATTTACAAAAATATGCGGCAGAAACCAATACAACTTTAACAACTGATTTAGAGCCGGCTATTTCTATTGATTTTACATCGAGAATAGTATCTAACATTAAGGAATTACAGGAGGTTTTAGGTGTAAGCGAACTTACTCCAATGAGTGCGGGAACAGATATTAAAATCTATAAAATGACAAAAACAAATACACCTTCACAGGTTGGAGAAGGGGAAGACATCCCGCTTACTAAAATCGAAAGAAAGCTTGCAAATACAATTTCTTTAACACTTAACAAATACAGAAAAAATACTACTGCAGAAGCCATTCAAAAGGTCGGCAGAGATATGGCCATAAACAAAACAGATGAAAAAATGACATTTGAAATTCAAAAGGATATTAAAAAGTCCTTTTACGATACTTTAAAAACAGGAAGTGGAACTGCAAGCGGTACAAATTTACAAACAGCCCTTGCAGCTTTATGGGCAAAACTTCAAGAATACTATGAAGATATGGATATTGACCCTATTTATTTTGTAAACCCGACAGATGTTTCAGATTATTTGGGAACTTCTCAAATTACTATGCAAAACACATTCGGTTTTACTTATATTGAAAACTTCTTAGGACTTGGTACTGCCATGATTACACCTAAAGCGGAAAAATTAAAACCTATCGCAACGGCAAAACAAAACTTAAACGGTGCGTATGTTCCAATGTCTGGAGATCTTGGACAGACTTTCAATTTAACATCAGACGAAACAGGACTTGTTGGTATGACACATCAAAACGTATTAAAAAATGCGTCAGTTGATACTTTATTACTTTCAAGTGTTAAATTCTACCCTGAATTTGTTGACGGAGTATTTAAGGCAACTATTACTCCCGTAAGTGAAGCAAGTGAATAATAGATATTTATGGATGATATTTTAAATAGAGTAAAACTAAGGGTTAATAATGTTTCCCTTAGTGATGAAGTAATAAGTGAATATATTAAGACTGTTTACGACAGGCTTTGTTTAAGGTTAAAAGAAGATATTCTGCCTGATATTTTTTATTCTGTCTGCGTGGATGCAGTAGTTAAAATGTATAACCGTATTTACTATGAGGGAATAAGCTCTGAAAGTGGGGGAAATATTTCCACTTCCTTTGTTGAAGATATATTAAACGAATATAACGGTGAGATAGAAAGTTATATAAGTTTAAAGAAAAACAATAACGAAGACGGAACGAGAAAGGTAGTAAGATTTTTATGAAATGGGAAGAAATAGAAGTCTTGGAAAAAGTACAAACAGGAGAAGATAAACTTTTAAATCCTATTTTTAAGCTTGATATAAAAGGTAAAACAAAAGGAAGATTATCTGACTGGACATTGGAAGAGACTAATACCTATGGATATGATTACACTAAAAAGACTTTAAAAGCCTTAATAATTCCAAGCATAAGTATAAATTTAGATAATTTAATAAGATTTGATAATAAGAAACATGAAATCTTGTATATCATAAATTCTTCCCCTCGCTTTAATATTCTTCATTTAAAAAGGTTGAAAGATGATACATATTAAGTTTGAAGGAATAGAAGAGCTTGAAAGAGAGCTTAAAAGGTTAAATGAAGTTAGGTTTGAGGGAATTGTTACAAAAAATCTTACTCAGATGTTTAACAGAGCCAAAAGCCTTACTCCCGTAAAAAGCGGTGAACTTAGGCAGTCGGTTTCAAAAGACAAGGAAGAAGTAGGGTATACAAAGGATTATGCGCTTCAGTAAATGTGACGCATGTAAAATCGGGCAAAAACGGTGGACACTAAACTTATAATGTATAAAGAGAGAAGATTTATAAGCATGTCAACACCGTGGTAAATCAGTAGATTGCGAAAGGCTATTGATCACCGTAGAGCGTACCGAATGAATAAATATAATTTCGGCAAGAGTGCCCGAAACAAAGGAAGAATCTTATACAGATTCTTTTTTTGTTATGATGTACGCCGAACCGAGAATGAATTGACATTCTGTAATGCGAGGAAACTCCCGGAAATAAAGGATAAAAAGCCTTTATGATAACACAAGCACATGTTGAATACGGACACAGAGTAGTAATACACGGTAAACAGGTTGGATATGTGAACGGGCAATATTTTTTAAAAAAGAATGTAGATATTCAAAGGGATATTTATAAAAAGGATTTGATAAAAGGTTTAGGAAAATAAAATGTTAAAACAATTAAACTATACGGATTTAATATCTGCTATTCAAAAGAGAATAGAAGAGAATACAGGGATAAGGTGTTACGATATGGTCCCCATAAATGCACCGAGTCCCTTTTACTATGTTGAAATAATTGGAAAAAGAAAAAGCGACACGAAGACTATGTTTTGCGAAACTTATAATGTGATGATTCATGCACTTAGTAAGGCTTCATCTTCAAGTATCGGTATATTTGATTTAATAAACAAACTTGAAGAGGCAATGACGGAAGATATAGCTTTACCTGAAGGGTTTAACCTTATTATGCAGACACAAATTTCAATGAATAACTTAATAACAGAAGAAACAAAAGAAAAACACGCAATATTTCAGTATGATTTTAAAATTTCATACGGTTTTAAGTGTAAATAATAGGAGGTAGTATGAAAAAAATAAATTTACAAAAATACGCTTTAGAGTTTGACGGCGGGGAATACTGTAACTTTTCTGCTGCAGCATCAAGAGCCATTGCAGGTAAAGACATTTTACTTGCAATTTTTAATTTAGACGGTTCAAAGTTACTGGCAATCAGCGGACAACAAAATTTAACAATAAACAGAACAAAAGACAGCATTGAAATAACTTCAAAGGATACCGTGGGAGGTTGGAAGTCAAAGATTGCAGGAATGAAAGAGTGGAGTATTGATAATGACGGGATTTATATTGCCGATGATGAAAGCCATAAAATCCTATCAAACGCATTTGAAGACGATACACCTCTTTGTATTAAAATTGTTAATTTAAAAACACAAAAAGGTTTATTCGGTGGACTTGCAACCCTTACGGATTATTCACTGGAAGCACCATACGATGATTCAATGACTTATTCCATTTCTCTTGAAGGTATGGGAGCTTTGGTTGATTTAAGCGAAAACCCTCCTGTTCCCGATACTATGCCAAGCGGTGAAAATTCTCTTGAAGGCTTAACTGTTGTATCCGTTGCGGGAACAAGCGGTAAAACAAAAGTATATGTTAATCCGATAAAAGAGGGTAGCAATGCTTATAAATATCAAATAGGACAAAGCGTTACTTTACCAAAGTATGATGATGATTTATCTACGCTTACTGACTGGAACGGGGAAGATGAGATTGAAGCTGTAAGCGGAAATAAGATATTAATTGTAGAATGTGAAAATAATAAAGCAAGAAAGGCAGGAACTGCCACCGTAACGGCAGGAGAATAATTATATGTTAGAGATAAACGGAAAAACTTACGAACTTAAATATACTGTTGGAAGAGTAAGAATGATAGAGGATACTCTTGGAATTTCTTTAATGGAAACAATGGTTAATTCAAAGGGAATGCTCAGTATTTCAAAACTTTGTAACTTTATCGCTTTTGGGCTTAAAGAAAAGGGTAAAGACGGATATGTTGATTTTAACAAAGGCATGAAAATTGCCGATGAACTTTTAGAGAAAAAGGGATATGCCAATATTACTACAACAGTAATTGAAACAATTCAGAGAGACTGTCCTTTTTTCTTCCAAGCCGATTAGTCGATTTTGAATATCTTGTAAATGATGAAGAAGATAAAGAGTATGAAAAAGAAGCAAAGCCTTATCAAAGAGATATAGACTTTGCTTTTTTTGCTGTCAATTTAGGTTATTCAAAGGAAGAATACGAAAGCCTTACATATAAAGAAATTGCCTTTATAAAAAAAGAATGGGAAAACAAAGTCATTACCGATAACTTCCTATTATATAAGGCTGTGCTTACTGCTTTTTACAATGTAAACAGACCAAAAGGGAAAAATCCGTTAAAACTTTGGAAAAAGAAACCTAAAAAAGTAAAAAAAGAAGAATATCAAAACAATATAAAAATTATAGAAGATATGGAAAAAAGAGAGGGTAAAAGCTGGGTTTACAAGATATATAAGGCTAACGGTATAAAAAATAAGAAAGGAGGATAATATGGCTGATTATACACTTAGTGCAAAAATTACGGCAGATAGTAGTAATTTTCAAAAGGCAATATCAAAAGTTCAAGCATCTTCTGAAGCATTTGAAAAGAAAATTCCATCATCTTTAAAAAATGTAAATCAACAATTTGGAAAAAGCTTATCTCAAATTGCTGAAGAAAGTGGAAAGACAGTTAATGAGTTAAGAAGTGATGTAATGAAATCTGCAGCAGAATATCAAAAAGCGGGTATGACTAAATCAGAAGCAATGAAGAAAGCTTATGCTGATATTGGATATTCTTCAAAACAATCTTCAAATCAGCAAGTGGAGGATCTTAATAAAGTTTCTACAAAATTAGATAATATATCAAAGAAGTTTTCAAATATTGGTTCAACTCTTGATAAGGTAGGAGGAAAACTTACAAGTTCGATTACTAAACCAGCAATGTTAGCTATAAGTGCGTTGTCGGGAATCGCTCTTGTAAAAGGTTTTGACAGGCTTGTTGGGATTGATAATGCTAAGGCAAAGTTAAAAGGATTAGGGCATGATGCTAAAACAGTTGAAGAGATTATGAACTCTGCTACCATATCGGTAAAAGGAACTGCATTTGGACTTGATGAAGCTGCAACTACTGCGGCAAATGCTGTGGCAGCAGGTATAAAACCAGGTAAAGAACTTACCAAATATTTAAGTATGACTGCAGATGCGGCTGCTATTGCAGGTGTTTCAATGTCTGAAATGGGCTCTATTTTAAACAAAGTACAGACAGGGCAGACTGTTTATACTGAAGATTTAGAACAGCTTGCAGATAGAGGACTGCCTGTATATCAATGGCTTGCAGATGAGGCAGGAATTGCTGCATCAGAAGTAAAACAGCTGGCAAGTGAAGGTGGAATATCTTCTAAAATGCTATATTCCGCTATTGAAAAAAATATAGGCGGAGCAGCAAAGATAATGGGAGAGACTTCTTTTTCTGCTTCTCTTGCAAATATAGGAGCATCTCTTTCCAGGATAGGTGCAAACTTTTTAGATGCAGGCGGCAAAGGTGGAGGTTTTTTCTCTCAGTTAAAACCACTAATGAGTGAGTTTACTTCTTATCTTTCTACATTGGAAGTTAAGGCAAGTGAACTTGGTGTAAAATTTGGAGAAAGCTTTTCAAATGTAGTAAATAAAGTAAAGGGTATAATAACATGGTTTAACTCTTTAACTCCTGTAATGCAGGCTGTTGTAGGAAAAGCTGCAGCTTTTGGGACTGTCTTTATAGTATCTATTGGTCCCATTCTATCAATATTAGGAAAAGTATTTTCTTTTATTGGTTCTGCTACTGGTGCATTTGGAGCTTTAAGTGCAAAAATAGCTGAAATCGGAGGTCGTAGTGCGGTTTTAAAAGCCGTATTCACCGCCTTAACGGGACCTGTGGCAATAGCTATTGCTTCAATAACGGCAATTATCGGTGTTATTACGTATTTAATGAAGACAAACGAAAGCTTTAGAGCTAGTGTTATGAGTGTTATAAATTCCGTTATGACTTCCGTTCAGTCTGTTTTATCTGCTTTAATGCCGATACTTTCAAATATTGCAAATACTATAGGTTCTGTTATAGGCTCGACTCTTCAAAAACTTGCTCCTGTTATATCAAATATAATAAGCATGATTGGTGGATTTATTACAAGTGCGGCACCTATTATTACAAACTTTTTAAATACCATTGCTCCTAAAATTCAAACTATTATAAGTGCCATAGCAAAAGTCGCTATGACTGTGACAAGTGCACTTATGCCTATTATTCAAACAATAATAAGTATTATAGGTTCAACTGTTATTCCTATTATTTTAAAAATTTTAACGATTGCTACATCGGTTATAGGGGGAATAATAAGTGTTGTAACTCCTATAATTTCCTTTATTGCAACGGTTATAACAAACATAATAACGGTTTGTTTCATCTATAATATCAGCCGTAAGCACTATATTTAATACGGTTAAAAGCATTATTACAACAGTATGGAATGGTATAAAAACGGTAATAGGCGGAGCAATTAGTCTTATTATAAGCGTAATTAAAAAAGTTATTTCTCCTGTCACAAGCACATTTAATAAAGTAAAAACAATTATTACCAATGTGTTTGACAAAATAAAAAGTAAATGGAATGGGCTTACAGGTGTTGTAAGAGGTATTTTTGATTCCATATCGGGGGCTGTATCGGATGTTGTTGGAAAAATAAAAGGAGTTATAAATTCCGTTATAGGAAAGGTAAATACGGTCATTGGAGTTATTAATGACATAGGGGGTATTGTAGGAATAAGCATAAGCACTATCCCTTATTTGAAACGAGGGACTGATAACTGGCAGGGCGGCTTTGCTTATATGAATGAAGCAGGAAGAGGAGAGCTTACTTATCTTCCAAACGGTTCTCAGGTAATCCCTCACGACTTAAGCGTTAAATATGCCAAAGAATCTGCAAGGCTTAATAACAACACTTCTTCTTTTGATGTTTATGCTTTAGGGGAATATATAGTAAGTGCAGTATCAAATCAGGGAAGTCAGATTGCAAGTTCCCTTGAAAGAGGAGTAGGTAATATAAGAATGGTAACAGATAACAGAGAAGTGGCAAGAATGGTCTCTAATCTTGGATTTAGGAGGGGATAAGATGAATTTTTATTATGTAAATTCTAATAATGAAAAGATAGATTTTACCGATTATCCTTATGTTTTTCAGGAAGGAGACCTGCTTGATTATTCCTGGAATTATGAAACACAGGAAAATACCGACATAAACAAAATAACTTCCTTTAAAAAAGGCATAACACAAAAAAGCATAAAAATAGCCGTTATTCCTCCCTTTGATATGACAAAAAAGGAAAGAGAAGAAAAAATAAAAGAATACTTTAACCATATATTTGAAGTGTTTGAGTATGACATTATAAATGACAGTGACGGTAAGTTATACACTGACACGGGATATTATCTGCCTTGCAGAATATATGAATCAACAAAGTCCGACTGGAACATGGGACTCCCTTTTATGTTTAATGACTTTAAGGTGGTAAGTGCAAATCCATACTGGATAAGAAAGCAGCAAAGAGATTTTACAGGGGCAGAAAGTTCAAGTGTTAAGGGACTAAACTATCCTTATAATTACCTATATAATTATACCCCTGTAAAAAGAGGTATAAGTTATTGGCAGACAGATAACTTTTCATATAGTGATTTCGAGCTTATTATATATGGTCCTTGCATCAATCCGAGAATACTTATAAATAATTATCCTTATGAAGTATTTGATACCCTTGAAAATTATGAATATTTAATAATAAAAAGCGTAAACGAAGAAAAAAGCGTAATAAAATACAGAAACAACGGAACAACACTTAATATCTTTGATTTAAGGGGAAAAGAAAACAGCGTATTTAACAAAATACCTCCAGGAAGACTTACTTTTAACTGGAGAGGAGATTTTAAGTTTACTCTAAAATTATACGAAAAAAGGAGCGAGCCGAAGTGGTAATAATAGCAGACAGCAATGGAAGGGAAATAAAATATCTTAAGTATTCAAAATTTGATTTTGACCTTGGGGATACGATGGATTTTACTATTACCATTTCTCCCATAGATTATGATGAAAGTATTAAATACGGTAATATTATTTTTATTCCAAACAGCGAATATGCGGGAATAATCGGAGGTATTGAAACTAACACAAGTGATAACACCGTTATAATAAAGGGATATTGTCTTAGGGGAATATTAAATAAAAAAGTTATAGTTCCACCCAAAAATCAAGCATATAAACAGGTAAGCGGAGAGATTAATTCCATAATAAAATCACTTATTGATGAAGAGGGCATAGGCTCTTTTTTTAGTGTCTCTGAAGTTGATACGGGTATAAACATAAGTAATTTTAAGTTTGACCGATACTGTACTTTGCTTAAGGGAATTGAAAAGATGCTAAAAAGCGTAAATTATAAATTAAGCATTAAATACATTCAAGGACAAAAGGGAGAAAGGGGGTATGCTCTTCTTTCTTCTACTCCCATTATAGATTATTCTGATACTTTGGAACTTTCACAGGATAATTTGCTGGACTTTATATTTAAAGAAAATAACAACGGAGTAAACCACCTTGTATGTTTAGGTAAGGGAGAACTTACTGACAGGGTGGTAATAGATTTATATGTAGGGAAAAACGGAGAGATAACTGAAAATAAATACTACAAAGGGCTTGAAGAGATAGCAGAAGTTTATGAAGATACAAACTCGGAAAGTGATGAACTAAGGGAAAGAGGAATTGAAAAACTTAACGAGCTAAAAAACACCAAGACTTTTAGTATGGATATAAACAGTTTAAATATAGATATTGAAATCGGGGACATAATCGGCGGAAGAGACTATATAACGGGAAACAGTTTAAAAAGCCCGGTAGTAAACAAGATATATACAGTGGATAACGGACAGAAAAGCATAGAATATAAAATAGAAGGAGATGATTAAATGGAATTAATAACAGGTTATCAGTTAGAAGATCATGTTACCTCTCTTCAAGATGCAATGTGGCATAGAGGAATTTGGAAAGATGACTGCATTATTTCTGTTGGAGAGAATTTAAAAGCAGAGATTACAACTAACAACGAAATAAGAGTAAGAAGCGGAATATTAAATATGCAGGGCAAGTTCTGTTCTATTGATATGAACACCTACGACAGTCTAACCATAAACAACGGAACTGCAGGGGAAAATAGAATAGATTTAATCGTTGCAAGGTATGAAAAGAATAACGAAACACAGGTTGAAGATGTACGTTTAAAGGTAATACAAGGTACACCCTCATTAGATACACCGTCTGTTCCAAGTTATACAGAAGGTAATATTGATAACGGAGATTTAATCGCAGAACTGCCTTTATATGAAGTACATATTGAAGGGATAAATATAACTAAGGTTGAATGTGTAATAGAAGTGCAGCCTCCTGTAAGCTTAGCAAGAAATAAATTATTTGAAGGCGCAATTAAAACGGGAGATATAACTTTAAACGATAATATAAGTAATTATAGATTTTTAATTATAGGATGTTCAGCTGTTAGCGGAACTTCGACATATACTTTCGGGCTATATTTTGTTATATCAGACACTCCAAAAGTTCAAGTGGTTGCTTTTTTTGGAAATCCAGATCCACAACACCATGTTACATATTTTGGAAAATTTATAAATTCAACTCCTAATACATTAACTGTATCACAGGCAGTAACTAATGTTATTCATAAGGCAGGTGAAAATCATAGTGGTTCTGGGGAATGTTTTATTACAGAAGTTATAGGTATAAGGTAGGTGAAAAAAATGAAAATAAGTTTAGATGAGAATAAATATATTGTTGCTTATGCAACTGTAGGTGACGTGGAAAACAGTATTGAAGCTAATTTGAGTGTTGAAGATTTTAATAATTTACCATGTTTTTTATATAAATTTGAAAATGGAATATTAACACTTGATGAAGAAAAGAAAAAACAATGGGAAGAAGAACAAAATGAGCCTGAACCTGAACCAAGCGGAAACGATTATGTAACATACGATGAACTGGCAAAGGCTATTAAAGAGGGGGTAAACAGTTATGGAATCTAAAGAATATGTGCTAAATAAAATGAGAGAAGTAGGGCTTAATGCTGCTGCTTCTTTTCAAGAACAAGCACCTGAAATGGACGGAACGCAAATAATTGACAAAGAGGAAAGTATTCCAGATTTTAATCCTGAATTACATCAATATTTAAATTGGAACAAGGGTGAATGTGTAAGGGATAATGATCAAGTATGGCAGTTATTACAGCCATATGACAGCAATACATACAAAGAACATCCCGAAAATTTAAGAGCACAGTGGAGTTTATGTCATACTAAAAATCCTCTTAAAGCAAAACCTTATGTTGAACCTATGGGGCAAAGCGGTATGTATATGATTGATGAGTGTTGTATTGCATCAGACGGAAAAGTTTATAAGTCAAAAGTTGATAATAATGTTTGGGAGCCGACAGGGTACCCAACAGGTTGGGAAGAGGTAACACTTTAAGGGATTCTCCCTTAACAACCCTTATTTAAGGGGTGTTACCCCTTAAGAACCCCACCATATTTTTGCCAAAGCCCAAAAATATGGGAAAAAGGCTTTCACTCAAACGCCGTGAAGGCTTATAACGCATTCCGAAGCTTTCTAAAAATATTACCCATATTTTTAGAGCTGGAATGCTACCACCGCCCTAAATTATTATTGGAGAGGGTAGTATTTAACCATATTTTCATTCATTTGGGCTTGGGGTAGCTTTTCTGCCAGCAAAACTCGGGTAGAGTTTTACGCAGGTATCGAAAAGCGTTGTAAGGCACTTCGCCGAGAAGTGTCCTTTTTACCTCTTTTTTTGGACAAGCAAAAAAAGAGAGGTTTTCGGTTTAAAAATAAAAAACCGCTTAGAAAGGCTTACATAAAGCCTTTTTTTAGTGGTTTTAATAAAAATTTAAAGGAGTGATTTTATGAGATGACAGAGGGGCAAATTACAATAATTATTGCTCTTATAGGTTTAATTTTAACAGTTGTTATTAATATAACAAAGTTTGCGGGAGCGGTAAGCAAGATAGAATCTTCTCTGAATCACCTTAATGATGTTTTAAAAGAGTTAAAAGAAGAGTTTAAGGAAAGCAGAGAAGAATTAGCAATGAAAAGAAAAAGACTTTGGGAGCATAACGAGAAGCAGGATAAAATTTTGGACAGCCATGAAATAAGATTAGTTCAACTTGAACATAAATGTGAGGAGGTAAAAGATATTGTTAAGCATTAAGAATTATCAATCTAATTTAAAATATTATTATGGATTTTATACAGGAGAAATTGACGGAAAGAATGGACCTAAAACAAAGTCAGGTGTAGAAAGTTATCAAAAATTTAAAGGATTAAAAGTAGACGGGATATATGGTCCTGATACTGACAAAGCACTTGTAAATGATGTTAAAGAATTACAACAATTGTTAAATAAACATGGTTTTAATTTGGCAGTAGATGGAATAATTGGAAATGCGACCGTTTCGGCAATTAAGTCATTCCAAAAGAAGAAAGGTTTATCTCAGGACGGTATTGCGGGAAGTAATACCATTAAGGCTTTGAAGAATACATCTTCTTCAAGTTCCTCATCTTCAAAAGTAAATTGGAATAAAGTTAAGTATTTTAAAAAATCAGAGTTTAAATGTCGGTGCGGGGGTAAGTATTGTAATGGATACCCCGCTGAGATGAGTTCAAAACTTATTAATATTTTAGAAGCTTTAAGAGAGTATTTTGGTAAGCCTATAACAATTACATCGGGTCTTAGATGTAGTAAACATAATGCTGCAGTAGGGGGAGTGTCAAATTCACAACATCAATATGGTAAAGCAGCAGATATTTATATTGCAGGAGTAGACAAATCAAAAATTAAGGCTAAAGCTTACGAACTTGGTGCCGCATATTCTTACTATGGCACTGCAGGAATGGGTGAAGCCGTACATATAAATGTTTAACAACACGCAAAAAATGCACATTGAAAGGAGATATTAAAATGAAAAAAATAGATTGGAGTAACATTTCGGCAGGAACAATAGCAAGGACGCTTTTTTTATTTGTAAGTTTGGTAAACAGTGCTCTTGGTATGTTTGGTTTTACATCTTTGGATATTGATGAAAACACAATTTACACAGTTGTAACAGGTTTAACTACCATTGTTTCGGCGGTTCTTGCTTTTTGGAAGAATAACTCTTTTACAAAGGAGGCAATTGAGGCTGATAAGTTTAGAGAGAATTTACTTACTGATGAGAAGATAGGGGGATGATAAAAGGGGCTTAAAGCCCCTTGATTAAAAAAAAGTTCAAAAAAGTGAAAAAAACGTACTAATTTTTTATTAACAATACATTATTTTATAAAATAAATTAAAGTTATATTGATAAAAGTGATTTAATCACATATAATATTATAAGAATTTGTTTTATTAAAAGGAGAATGACATGTTAATTAGATTTAAAGTTAAAAATTTTTTATCATTTAATGATCTTCAAGAATTTGATATGTTAGCGGGTAAAGTTAGAAGTAAAAATGAACATTTATTAATAGATAAAAATATAAAGTTACGTAAATTTGCAGCTATATATGGTGCTAATGCTTCTGGTAAAACAAATTTAATTAAATCAATACAATATGCTCAAAATATTTTAAAAGAAAAAAATTTTAATGTTAATGGGGGAAAATATTGTAAAACAAATAAAAAAAATAAAGAAAACCCAAGCTATTTTGAATTTGAAATAAAACTAAAAGATAAATATTATACTTATGGGTTTGAATTGTTATTGAAAGATTCTAAATTGGTATCAGAATGGTTATATGAACTATTACCTAATGGTGAAGAAAAAAAGATATTTGAATATGATGCAAGTAGTAAAGTTACTGATAAATTAACTTTTGGGAAATATTTTAAATCATCTAAATTAATAGATTTACTAAATGTATATGCTAGGCCTTATAATGATATTGATATTGAAGCCAATGAAATAGATTCTGATTTAGATTCAAATTTGAATGTTTTATTTTTATGTGAAATGAATAATAATAAAGTTTTTTTGTATAAAGAAGAAAAAGAGGCTTTTGTGTTTAGAGATGTATATAACTGGTTATGTAAAAATATAAAGATTGTTTACCCCAATACTAAAATCTTAGATTATTCAAAATGGTATTTTACAAAATCTAATAAAGATAATATATGTGAATTATTAAAAAGCTTTGGGACAGGTATAGAAAGTTTTCATATAGAAGATGTTGATATTAATGAGTTAAATCCTTCAGAAAAAGAAATAATAACACAAATAATATTTAGAGCAAAAAAAACAAGAGAAAAAGCAAAAAATGTAGGATTCCAGGGTGTATTAAGAGGTTCAGATAAAATGTTTATTATAACATTTATAAAGGAAAGTGATAAATATAACATAAATACAATAAAATTTAAGCATATAAATAATGATGATACACTTTATGGTTTAGATGAAGAATCTGATGGAACAATAAGGTTAATGGATTTAATAGATATTTTAATTGATGATAATAAAGAAGATGTTGTATATATAATAGATGAATTAGACAGATCATTACATCCACAATTGACATATAAATTTGTAGAACAGTTTTTTAAACTAACTAAAGGTAATAATATACAGCTTATAACATCTACACATGAATCTCATATTATGAACTTTGATTTACTTAGAAGAGATGAAATATGGTTCGTAAATAAAAATAATAAAGGTGAAAGTAATATATATTCTTTAGATGAGTTTAATGAAAGGTTTGATAGAAAAATTGATAAGGCTTATTTAGAAGGAAGATATAAAGGTATTCCAATATTTGATACTTATTTTCCTGTTAAGGAGTAGTAAATTGAGAATAAAAAGTAATTTTGGAGAGAAAAAGGCTCTATCACAAACAAGGGAAACAGAGAAATTTTATTTTTTAGTATTTGAAGGAGAAGAAACTGAAGTCCAATATTTTGAAGGATTAAAAGATAATCGTGAAGAGCTTAATCTAAATTCATCTATAAAAATTGTTCATTTATTAAGAAGTTTTAAAAATAAATCAGTATCAAATCCTGAAAAAATATTAATGGATATTTCAAAAAAAGTAGAACAAAATAATAATGATACAATATCTTCTTCTGATTTAGCTGAACAAATAATTAATTTTTTAGGAGAAAAAAAATTTATTAATACTACTAATGAAGCGGTATTAGAGGCTAAAGAAAAAGATATTGCTACTATTATTGAAAATCATTTTTCAACAGAACTAAAAAAAAATAATTTGGATAATATTATAAAAAGTATTGGAAATGAATTATTAAATATGCTTGAAATAGAAACTTCTATTAATGAAATATGTAATTATATTGAATCGCAAAATCTTACTTACGATGAAAATGTAGATAAAATATGTTTCATTTTTGATAGAGATCCCCAAAGCTTTAAAGGGAAGCAATATGATAATGTACTTGATATTTGTAATAGAAAAAAATTTAAACTTTTTATTACAAATCCATGCTTTGAATTTTGGTTACTATTACATTATACTGATTGTGAAGAATATAATGTATGTGATTTACTTCAAAATAATAGAGTTTCTAGAAGAAAACATTTTTTAGAAAAAGAATTGTCAATCATATCTCCTAATGGATATAAAAAAAATAATATTCATTTTGATAACTTTAAAGATAAAATTGATATTGCAATAGAGAATGAAAAAAAATATTGTGAAAACTTAAATTTTTTAAAGGATAAATTAGGAAGTAATATAGGAAAGCTTATATCTGAATTAAAAAATTAATTATAATGAGAATATTAAAATTAAGTTTGTTTTTAGCACACGTTTAAGACCACTTTATATATGTTCTTTGAAAGATTATATTTTTTCTTATTTGGAAATGCTATCCCACAAAGTTCTTTATTTATGCGTATTTTGGTTATTTTTATTTTTTATTAAAATTATTATGTTGGTGCCTTCTCCGCCATTTGCTTTTAATCTGAAAACACTTTGTTATAAAGAGTTTTCAGTTTTTTTTGTTTACATAAATTTTTAAAATATCTAAAATATCTATTCAAATATTTAAAAGTGTGGTTAAATGTCTGGTTAAAAGTGCGGTCAAAAGTGCGGTATTTTAATTAAACTTATTTTCTAATATTTCAGTAAATTTGTTATTTATAATTTGATTTGTTTTTTCCATTTCTACGTCTAATGTATGGCTAAAAGTTTTAACTGTGTTCATTGTCTTACTATGTCTTACAATATCTTTAAGAGTTTTTAAAGGTAAATCGATGTCAGTTAAACTTATAAATGTATGTCTTAGTTTTATGGATAATATGTTTTAAAAGTTTATTTTATTTAAGTAATATCTCAGCTTAATAATAGGGTATTATTAAATAAGTGTTTGTTTTGTGTGTATTTAGCTGTTTATAAAAAAATGTTTATTTTTTATTTAATTAAAAAATGTAAACATAATTAGAATATATATAATTTAAATTAGAATTATTCTAATTTGCTTGACTTTTTGTCTTAAAGGGAGTATACTTATGTAAACCATTAAATTAAATGCAAATATACATTAATATAAAGTTGTTATTATGGAGGTGAATAGATATGTTAAAAAATAAAGTTGCAGTAGTTACAGGGGGAACAAGAGGAATAGGTTTTGCTACTGTAAAAACATTTTTGAAAAATGGAGCTAAAGTTGTGTTATTTGGTTCAAGAGAAGAAACGGTTAATAAAGCATTAGCAAAACTAAATGAGGAAAATAAAAGTTATGATGTTATTGGAATGTATCCAAATTTAACAAGTGAAAAAGAAATTAGAGAAGCTTTTTTAGAAATCAAGAGTAAATTTGGCAAAATTGATATTTTAGTAAATAATGCAGGAATGTCTGCAAGAAATAGTATTTATGACTACAGTTTGGAAGATTTTGAGAAAATTATTAATTTGAATCTTACAGCAGCATTTAATGCATCTAAAGAAGTTGCTAAAATCATGAAAGAACAAGGAGGTGGCGTTATATTAAATACAAGTTCTATGGTAAGTATATATGGTCAACCATCTGGTGTTGGTTATCCTGCATCAAAATCTGCTATTAATGGACTTACAAAATCTTTGGCTAGAGAGCTTGGTAAAGATAATATCAGAGTAAATGCAGTTGCTCCAGGTATTATCAATACTGATATGGTAGCAGCATTACCAGAAGAACTTATAAAACCTTTGATTGCAACTATTCCTTTAAGAAGGGTTGGCGAGGCTGAAGATATCGCAAATGCATTCCTATTTTTAGCAAGTGATATGGCCAGCTATATAAATGGAGCTGTTCTATCAGTTGACGGTGCTGCAATGACTTAAAAAATGTATATAAAATATAATAAAGGAAATAAGGTGAAAAAAATGAACGTAAATATTTTTAGAAAAATGTCTTATGGAGTATATATTGCTTCAACAATGGATGGTGAAAGACCAACTGGATGTACTGTAAACAGTATTATGCAAATTACTTCTGAGCCTGCAACAATAGCTTTGAGCGTAAATCATAATAACTATACGAATGGTTGTATAGAAAAAACAGGAAAATTTGCATTTTCAATTTTAAGTGAAGATTCAAATCCTGATTTGATTGGAAATTTTGGATTTAAAAGTGGTAAAGACAATGATAAGTTTGAAAATGTTGATTATGAAATGGTTGAAGGTGTTCCTGTTGTAAAAGATAGTGCCGGTTATGTTGTATGTGAAGTAATTGATAAAATGGAAACAAGCACTCATACTGTATTTTTAGGAAAAGTTATCGCAGGTGAGGTTTATGATGAAGCTAAGAGACAAATGACATATGCATATTATCATGAAGTTATAAGAGGTAAAACAGCAAAAAATGCACCTACTTATATACCTGAAAAAGAAGAAGAAAAAAAATATGATGGTGTAAAATACGTATGTACTATTTGTGGATATGTTTATGAAGGAGATCCTCTTCCAGAAGATTATAAATGTCCTATTTGCGGAGCAGGACCGGATAAATTTAAAAAAGTAGAATAATAAAAAAGACACTTTAAAAAGTGTCTTTTATTTTTTTATGCTGCTTATTAAGCCTCCTGTCAATGCATCCATTAATGTATCGTCAATCGTTAGATCATAACTGTAATTTTCATTTTTTGTAAGTTTTATTTCCACAGTTTGTGTAGTTGTTTTGGTTGATTTTGCTGCATCTTCTATTTCATTTGCTAGAATTTTTAGGCATTGATTGTTTAAATTTGATTTTTTTGTTTTTGATGAAGAATATAAATTGTCTACAATATAATCATAAGATTCTTTTTCATAATTTTTTAGTACATTTTTAAAATTTACATTTGTTATTTCTACTTTAATAATTGCATTTTCTGTTTTTTCATCTATTGTACTGGAAATAATTTTATAACTAAAATTTTTGAAAAGATTCGTATATATTTTATTTAATGTTTCTTCATCTCCCGAAGAGTTTACGAGCATATTTATATATTCATTATCTGCATATCCCATCAAAATATCTTTATTCCCTGATTTTATTGCAGATAAAAATTCTTCTGTTTTTTCTTCCGGTTTTACAAAAGTACATCCGAAAAGACTTAAAATAATTGATAATGTTAATAAAAGAGATACTACTTTTTTCATGTTTTTACCTCACTTTAATAGTTATATTGTATATATAAAATTTGTATCTTTCAATAAAATAATTAAATTTTTGACATTTATTTATAAAAGAAGTAAAATATCTTCAAATAGTTCTAATTATATAAAGGAAATATAAATGAAAAATAAAAAAGTTAAAGTGAAAAAAACGATGAGGCTGAATAAGAGAGAAAAAGAATTTTTAATGCGTCATCGTATAATAAAATATACTTTAAAAGATGAAAAAAAAGAAGTTAAAGATGAAGTTAATGAAATTACAAATAAAAATATAGCTTCTTTTGATAGTGAAGACATATCTTTTGAAAGTGCACTTTTAGACCTTGAAAATGCCGAAAAGCTAATAGAAGAAACTATCGAAGAATTTTCTCATGAAAATGAGGATAAAAAGGAAGTAGAAAATAATAATGATGTAATAATAAGTGATGTAAAAAAGATAAAAGAAGAACTGGAACATGTTGAAAAAGAATTAAAGACAGCAATTCCAAAGGAAAAACAAAAAAAGAAAATTTTAAAAATTACAGCTATAGTATTATGTGGTTGTATTTTAACGACTGGTATAGGTGTATATAAATATAATGATATAAAATATAATGCAATTGAACTTGAAAAACAAAAAGCTGTTAATGTTGCTGCTAATGCCAAAGAAGCAAATATTGCAGATAGTTTACGTGAATATACAGTAAGTAAAGTGAAAAAAGAAGAAAAACTGAAAAGTTATTCTTTAAGTGAAATTTACAATATGGATGTAAGTAAACCAAGCGGTGTAACCGCTAAAGAATTAAGTTATATTACAAAACAAAATCTTGTGGGACTTGAAGAAGCTTTTGTAAAGGCCGAAGAAGATTATGGTGTTAACTGTTTATTTCTTGTAGCCATTGCTTCAATGGAAAGTGCAAATGGAACAATATGCTTTAAACCCAATAATATGTTTGGTTATGGCTCAAGTGGATATTCATCAAAAGAAGAGTGTATTGATGATGTTGCAAATGGGCTTGCGAATAACTATTTAAAAGAAGGTGCATCTTTATATAACGGTAAAACCATAAGTGATGTAAATAAACGATATGCTTCAAGTTCAACATGGGATGATAAGGTCGCAAGAAATATGTATAACTATTATAGTATTATAAGTGAAAAAAGAAATTCAGCATTAAATAAGCTATAAAAAAGAGGACTGTTACCAGTCCTCTTTTTATTCTTCTATTCCCATTTGTTCTGATTGATCTTTAACAATTAAGTTGTCGATGAATTCATCTATATCTCCATCAAGTACATCATTTAATTTATATAATGTTAATCCTATTCTATGATCTGTAACTCTACCTTGAGGGAAATTGTATGTTCTGATTCTTTCAGATCTGTCTCCGCTTCCTATTTGGCTTTTTCTGTCACTTGCAATTGCTTCTTGTTGCTTTCTTTGTTCAATTTCAAATAATCTTGCTTTTAATATTTTTAAAGCCTTATCTTTGTTTTTAAGTTGTGATTTTTCATCTTGACATGCAACAACGATACCTGATGGAATATGTGTAATTCTAACTGCAGAGTCAGTAGTATTTACACTTTGTCCGCCGTTACCGCTTGAACGGTAAACGTCAATTCTTAAATCATTTTGATCAATGTTTACTTCAACGTCTTCTGCTTCAGGTAAAACTGCAACTGTTATTGCTGAAGTGTGAATTCTTCCGCTTGATTCAGTATCAGGTATTCTTTGAACTCTATGTGTTCCGCTTTCATATTTAAGTCTTGAGTAAGCACCTTTACCTTGAATTGAAAATACTGCTTCTTTATATCCACCAATACCAATTTCGTTAGTTGATAGCATTTCAACTTTCCAATTCTTTCTTTCTGCATATCTTGTATACATTCTAAGAAGATCACCTGCAAATAGCGCAGCTTCATCTCCTCCAACCCCTGCTCTAATTTCAACTATAACGTTCTTTTCATCATTAGGGTCTTTGGGAATTAATAATATTTTTATTTCTTTTTCAAGTTCGTCTTTTTGATTGTTTAAATCTGAAATATCTTCCAAAATCATTTCTTTGAAATCATCATCATCGCTTTCGTTAAGCATTTCTTTATTTTCGCTTAATTGCTCCATAACACTTGCATATTTTTTATATGCATTAACGATTGGTTCCAAATGAGAGTGTTCTTTTAATAGTTGTGTATATAACTCATGGTTATTCATTATTTCAGGATTAATGATATCTTTATTAACTTCATTAAATCTGTTTTCTATAGATTTTAATTTTTCTAACATATATACCCCTCCATATTCTCTTATGGAATTATACACCAAAAAACCTTATTTTAAAAGTACTTTTTCTTATTTGAGGTATTTGAATTATAAAAGATATTGTTGAATAAAATTATATTAATATATTTTTATAAATGAATGTATAAATAATGTTTAAAGGGTTCTTCTTTGGTAATAATAAAAAATATATAAAAAAAGAAATTTATTTAGGAGGCCCTGTAAGGTGAAAAAAAGAATAAAGAAAAGAATCAAGATGGGGAAAAAAGAAAAACTACTTTCAAAGATATGTGTTGCTTTTTCTGTTTTGCTTATTGTTGGCGTTATGTTTGGGGGAATTATTAATAGGAGTAATTTGAATGTTGCAGATATAAACGATGATAGAGTTGAAGAAAAATCTGTTATGAATGAAAAATTAAATAAAGAAAATAACGAAAATAGTGAAAATAAAGAAGTGTTAAATGATGAAGAAGAATCAGAGAAAAAAGAAGAAACACAAAAAGGTGATAAAATAGAAAAAGAAGAAACAAAAGATGTAATAAATACAAATGATATAGATTTATCAAATATTTCTCGTCCCGTAAAAAGTGCAGAGATAATAATGGATTATAGCTATAATACAACTCCGGTATATTCAAAAACTTTGCAGGAGTATATATCTGATCATAAGGGGATTGACTTAAAGTCATATAAAAATGAAAATGTAAAAAGCATTTTAGATGGGAAGGTAAATAGAGTATATTATGACGAAAAATTTGGATATACTGTTGAAATAGATCATGGAAATGGTTTGTGTAGTATTTATGCAAATTTAAATAAGAAGTTGAATGTAGAAAAAGGTGATAATGTGAAAAAAGATGAAGTAATAGGAAGTGTTGGTAAAAGCGCTCCATTTGAAATATCAGATGATTATCATTTGCATTTTGAAGTAAAACGTAACTTAGATATTATTAATCCTACAACATTATTTAATTGACATTATTATTTATATAATATATTATTATTATTATATAAATTTTAATTAGGTGGGAATATTTTGAGAAGTTTTTTTTATACATTATTTATATCTATGATACCAATTATTGAGCTTAGAGGAGGGTTGCCAATAGGGGTTGCATCAGGACTTTCTTTACCTGAAGCATATGTTGCAGCCGTTATAGGTAATCTTATACCGGTTCCTTTCATTATATTATTTATAAGAAGAATTTTTGCTTTTATAAGAGAATATATGCCTAAGCTAAATGATATGGTTGATAAGCTTGAAAATAAAGCACATTTAAAAGGTGAAAAGGTAAGAAAATATCAAAAATTAGGACTTTTTATTTTTGTTGCGATTCCTCTTCCTGGAACAGGAGCATGGACAGGAGCATTAGTTGCCGCATTTTTAGATATAAGATTAAAAGATGCCATTTTACCTATTTTTGCAGGAGTATTAACTGCGGGACTTATTATAATGATGCTTACTTATGGTGTTACAACAATAGTATAAATAAATTATCTTATATAAGTACTTATAAAACAGATGTTTAAATATTGTTAAATATCTGTTTTTTGCATACTTTATAAGTTTTAATTAAATGATTTTGTATAATATAAATAATAAAAGATTTATTATGTAAAAAGAATTTTAATAATTAATATATTTATAAAAAATTTTATAAAAAATAAAAAAAGTATTGACAAATTAAGTTTTATATATATAATTAAATTATAATCATTCTAATTTAAAAGAAAGGAGAGAATATTAAGAGAATGGATTTAAAAGAAATCATAAGAAGTCATGGTTTAAAGGCAACTCCAAATAGAATTGCAGTTTTAGAATATCTTATGTCAAGTAAAGAACATCCTAGTGCTGACATGGTAAAAGATTATTTAAATTCTATGGGGAACAAATTCTCTCTTGCAACAGTATACAATATTTTAGATGCATTTGTTGAAAATGGTGTTATAATAAAAGTTAGAGATGATGAAAATAATATGATGCGTTTCGATGCAAATACAAAGTTTCATATTCATGTTTATAATACAAAAACAAATGAAATTATTGATTACTTTGATGAAGAGCATTGTAGCGATATAGAAAGAAATTTGAAAGAAATAAAAAAGAACAATGGATTTGATGATAATCAAAAGCTTGTTGTTGAGATGTAATAGCTTATAATAGTTAAAATAACTATTTAAATAAAAATAAAATAAAATATATATAAAAAGGAGATAATTAATTATGAAAAAATGGGTATGTACAGTATGTGGTTATGTTCATGAAGGAGAAAATCCACCAGCAGAATGTCCTCAATGCCACGTTCCAGCTGAAAAATTCAATGAAATGAGCGGAGAAAGAGAATGGGCTGCTGAACACGTTGTTGGTGTTGCTAAAGGTGTAAGCGAAGATATTATTGCTGATTTAAGAGCAAACTTTGAAGGAGAATGTTCAGAAGTAGGTATGTATCTTGCAATGGCAAGAGTTGCTCACAGAGAAGGATATCCTGAAATTGGTCTTTACTGGGAAAAAGCAGCTTACGAAGAAGCTGAACATGCTGCAAAATTTGCAGAATTATTAGGTGAAGTTGTAACAGACAGCACAAAGAAAAATCTTGAAATGAGAGTTGAAGCTGAAAATGGTGCAACAGCTGGTAAATTTGACCTTGCTAAGAGAGCTAAAGAAGCAAATCTTGATGCAATTCATGATACAGTTCATGAAATGGCTAGAGATGAAGCTAGACATGGTAAAGCTTTCGAAGGATTACTTCAAAGATATTTTGGTTAATAAATATGTAAAAAAAGCCTTTTTATAAGGCTTTTTTTTATGCATAAAATTACGGTTATTTGACTTTTTTTTGTAGTTATAGTATTATATTTAGATAAATTATGGTAAAAAATATTTATCGTGAGGAATTAAAAAATAATGATTAAAGAAGCATTTAATAGTTTTATTGATATTTGTAAATCTAATATTAAGAATAGAAAAAAATCCTTGGCAATGGCTAAAATGACTCTTAAGAAAAGATATTCCGGTTCTGCTCTTGGTGTTGGATGGTCACTTGTTAAACCAACATTATTTATTTTTGTATATTGGTTTGGTATTCAAATTGGAATAAGAGGAGGAAAGCCTATGGATGGTAATATTCCTTTTATTTTTTGGTTAATGTCTGGTATTATTGCTTGGTTTTTTATTAACGATATTATGCATATAGGAATTTCTTCTATTAGAAGAGATAGTTATTTGGTTACAAAAGTTGTTTTTCCTGTAGAAACAATACCTATATTTAATGTAATGTCGTTATTTTTTACACATTTAATATTATTGGTTCTTGTATTTATAGTACTTTTTATTTGTGGATATTATCCTAATATATATTATTTTCAAATTATATATTATACAGGATTTTTATTTTTCTTTGGTTGTGTACTTTGTACTTTTTTATCAACATTATCAGTTATAAGTAGAGATTTTGAACAACTTGTAAAATCAACTACAATGATATTTTTCTGGTTGTCTCCTGTTGTTTGGGCTCCATCTAAATTGGCAGAAGGGTCTTTGTTATTTAAAATTTTGAAACTTAATCCTTTCTATTATTTTATACAAGGATATAGAGATACATTTTTAAATAAAATATGGTTTTTTGAAAGGCCTGCATATACTATATATATGATAGTATTTACTTTATTATTTACATTGTTAACTGCATATCTTTATAAAAAACTCCATAATGAGTTTTCGGATGTATTATAGGAGGGTATTATGGCAAAAAAATTTACAAGAAATTCAGTTGATGTCAATATAGAAATTACAGATGAAATGAAAGCAACAATGCTTGAAGATTGGCCTGATAATATCCCTGACGAGGATGTTGCTGTTAGTGTTAATAATGTTACAAAGATGTATAAAATATATAAAAAAGCTTGGCATAGAGTTGTTAATGCTTTTTCAAGCAAAGTTAAGTATGGAGAATTTTATGCTTTAAAAGATATTAATGTTAAGTTTCCTAAAGGTGAAACTATTGGGATTCTTGGAGTTAATGGTTCTGGTAAATCAACTTTATTAAAAATGATTACAGGGGTATCAACTCCAACTGAAGGTTCTATTGAAGTTAAAGGGAGAATTTCTGCTTTATTAGAACTTACTTCTGGTTTTGACAAAGAACTTACAGGATACGAAAATATTTTTTTGAAGGCTACAACTATTGGTATACCTGCAGAAGAAATGGAAAAACGAGTTCCTGCTATTATTGACTTTGCAGATATTGGAGATCATTTATATCAACCTGTAAGAACTTATTCTTCAGGGATGAAATCAAGGCTTGGGTTTGCAATAAGTGTAAATGTTGAGCCTGATATATTAATTGTTGATGAAGTTCTTGCTGTAGGAGATGAAACATTTAAGTTAAAATGCTTATCAAAGATTGAAGAGTTTAGAAAAGCTGGTAAAACAATTCTTTTTGTAAGTCATAGTTTATTTACTATTCGAGGATTTTGTACAAAAGCTATGTGGATAAAAGATGGTGAACTTATGGCTAAAGGTGATACTGATATGGTTACTAAGCTTTATGAGGATTATTTAAAAGAGGTAAGAACTATAAAAAGAATACAAGAACGTGAAAGTCAAGAAAAAGAAGATGCAATTTTTGAAAAAAAAGATATATTACAGTTAATTAAAACTAGATTTCTTGATATAAATTCTGAATTAAAAAATAAAATAAAATTTAACTATGGGGCATCTTTTATCATTGAAGTAGAATATGAGGTGAAAAAGCCTATTGAAAATAATTTAATAGCTTGTTTTTCTATTAGAGATATTGAAGATAGAGTTGTTTTTGCAACCAGCAAACAAAATGAAAATAATATTGTAGATTCTTCAATTGGTAGGCATGTATATAGATTTATATTACCAAACTTAAGACTTTTGCCTGGTAACTATAAAGTTGCAGGTGAATTTTGGAATAATGAATCTGGTCTTCATTTTAAATTTGCATCAATAAGAAGATTAATTATAACTAGTAGTGAATATTGTGGGGATGGTGTGTATTCTATTCCTTATAAAACAATGAAAGATGACTATTTGCTTGAAGAAAGAAATGAGAATGGAACTTTGAATGAGGAATTTATTTCTGAGATGTTTAAATAAAATTTTAATGTATGTATAAACCATGTGTCATTATTTTGATATGTGTTATTTTACATATAAATATAATATATAGTTGATAAAACAGGAGGTAATAAAATGAGTGATTGTCTTTTTTGTAAAATAATAGCAGGTGAAATTCCTTCAACTAAAGTTTATGAAGATGAACTTGTATATGTATTTAAAGATATTGAACCTATTGCGCCTTTTCATGCCTTAGTAGTTCCTAAAAAACATTATTCATCTATTTTAGATGTTGATGAGGATGATAAGATAATTAATCATATTTTTGCAGTATGTAAAAAAATTGCGAAAGATCAAGGCTTTGATGAAAAAGGATTTAGAATTATAAATAACTGTGGTGAAGATGGAGGACAAAGTGTTCATCACTTACATTTCCATTTATTAGCAGGAAAAAAATTATCTTGGGAAGCTTAAAAAGAGCATTTTATATGCTCTTTTATTTTTTATGGCAGTTACAATTTGTACAGTTGCATTCTTTGCTGTTACAATCACATATTTTATAATTACCGCCATCAATAATTAGTTTTCCACCTTTTGTTAAAAAGTTGGCAATTTTTTTTCTGGCATTTGTATATAATATTTGAATAGTTGCTCTTGAAACATTCATCCATTTTGCACATTGTTCTTGTGAAAAATTTTCGTTATCCATGAGCCTTATTACTTCATACTCTTCTACTGTTAGAGTTGTTGTTTCGTCATTATTGTTTTTTGATATAAAAGTATTTGATATAGGCATTTTGCAAACATGTTTACATTTTGTAGGTCTTGGCATTTTTTCACGTCCTTAATTTATTTATATATAATATTAAATAGGATTTATTTTTTTGTCAATATTTATGTAAAATAAAAGCTGACGTTATGTCAGCTTTAGATATAAATAATTAGTCCATGTTATTATCTACTTTATTAAAGAAACTTAGAGAATATAATCCGCTTATTCCAACTAAAGCAAAGATTATTCTGCTTACTATTGATGATTGACCACCAAATAATGCTCCAACCAAATCAAATTGGAAAAAGCCGATAAGTCCCCAGTTTATAGCACCAATGATAACTAATAATAAAAATAGCTTATTCATTACTTTCACTCCTTTTTAGAAATTTTCTATTTTATTTTTTCCAAAAAAGATAATTTTATGATTTTTTAAGAAAAAAGACTTGTATTATATACAAGTCTTATTTTGCAACTTCTATTAAATTATCTGGTGTATTATTATATACTCTTGAATTTTTAGGAACACTTGTTGTTAACCAAACATTACCTCCGATTATAGAGCCTTCGCCAACTGTTGTACTTCCTCCAAGGATAGTTGCTCCGGCATATATAATAACATTATCTTCAATATTTGGATGACGTTTAACTCCTTTTACAGGATTTCCATTTTCGTCAAGTTCAAAGCTTTTCGCTCCAAGGGTAACTCCTTGATAAAGTTTTACATTATTTCCTATAACACAAGTTTCACCTATAACAACTCCTGTTGCATGGTCTATAAAGAAATATTTTCCTATTTTTGCACCGGGATGAATATCAATTCCTGTTTTTGTATGTGCATATTCTGTCATTATTCTTGGAATTAAAGGAACTTTTAAATTAAAAAGTTCATGTGCTAGTCTTTGTATTGTAATTGCTTCAAGGTAAGGATAGCTTAAAAGGATTTCTTCTATACTCATTGCAGCGGGATCTCCGTTGTAGGCTGCTACTATATCAGTTGATAAATACTCTCTTACTCGTGGAATGCTTTCCATGAATTTGATAGTTGCTTCATCAGCTTTTTCTTTACATTTTGTGCAATTTTTATTTTTATTATCAAGATCACACATATTTATGTATACTTCTCTTATTATGCTGTTAAGCTCCATTGCTGCAGTATTTAATCTTTTTCTAACATATATGTTTATAAATTCATTATTATCCAAATCTTTTTCATATATGGTAGGGAAGAGTCCTGCTTCTAGATTCTTTATGATTTCGTTAACTTTTAATTTCATGCCAAAGCCGCTGATGCCTTCATCTGTAAGTTCTTTTTGATTAATTTCAACAACTTGGCTTGATATTTCCTTGCTTCTTGTTTCAAGCCATTGTTTCATGTTTATCATATTATGTCTCCTTTTTATTCTTCTAATAAAGGTAATGTTATTATAAATTCACTACCGACATTTTCTTTAGTCCTAACTCGTATCTTACCTTTATGATCTAGAATAATGGATTTTGCAATACTAAGTCCAAGTCCCATTCCGCCTGTTTCTTTATTTCTGGATTTATCAGTTCTATAAAATCTGTCAAAAATATTTTTTAAATCTTCTTCTTTTATGCCCATTCCATTATCCTTAATAGATAGTATAGCATTATTATCTTTACTTTGTAAATTGATTTTTAATGTAACATTATTATTTGAATATTTTATTGCATTATCTATTATTATTCTTATCACTTCAATTATTCTAAATTCATCAGCATTAATATATATATTTCCTTCAATATTATTTATGAATGTAATATCAGGATGTGTTACAGTAAAATCTTTTATAATTAAGTTGACACAATCTGTTAAATTGATTTTATCAAAATTATAATTTATTTTCTTTTTATCATATTTTGCCAAAAACAATAATCTGTTAACAAGATTTTTCATATTTTCTGCTTCAAAAATAATAGAATCAACGCTTTCGTCTAATATTTCTTCGTCTTTTTTGCCCCAGCGTTTTAACATGTTACCATATCCTGAAATAACGGAAATAGGAGTTCTTAGTTCATGAGAAACATCCGAAACAAATCTTTCTTGCTTTTCATATGCTTCTTGGAAAGAATCAATCATTTCGTTTGTTGTTTTTGCGAGTTCTTTAAGTTCATATTCTGCTCCTGATACATCAAGTCTTAAATCTAGATTTTCTGCGGTTATTTTTCTTGTTGTTCTATTCATTTGGTTTATTGGAGCCAGCGTTTTTCCAAGTTTCATTCTTCCAAGTATTAATATAATTAAAGCTCCAAAACAAAGTACTATGGTAACAGGAGGGATAATAGTCGTGAATCTTTCTATAAATGGAGCTGCAGAATAAAAAATAAGAAGTTTGTATATTCCATTATCTGTTTTAATATCTCTTGAACTAACTAAATACCCTTTATTTAATAATGATATCCTTGGCCATACTTCAAATAAATAATTATTTTTTAAATCTTTAATATATGTTTCTATATCATCATTTTTTTCTAATAAATAATAGTCTCCATTTGTATTAATGATAGAAAGTATTGATTGGTCGTATTTTTTTTCTATTTTTTCAATATTGGCTACAATGTAATTTTTGTCTTCAAATCTTCCGTTCTTTAGAATTGTTGTAATAGTATTATTAATTTTGCTGCTTTCCGTATATGCTTCTTTATATGTTGCTTGCAAAAGGCTGATAGACAGCACAATAACAGCTACTAAGGCAATTACCAAGTATAAGTATGTATACCATAGAGCTGTTTTTTGTTTAATACTTTGACTGTTTTTTCTTCTTGTTTTTTCTTTTTTACTATTCTTCATCGTCATCTTTAAATTGGTAGCCTATTCCTCTTACTGTTCTAATATAGTGAGTATTGTATTTTTGGTCAATTTTGCTTCTTAAATATCTAATATAAACATCTGTAACATTTGTTTCTGATTCATAATCATAGCCCCAAACATTACTAACGATTTGTTCTCTTGTTAGCACTATATTTTTATTTATCATAAGATATTCTAAAAGTTCAAATTCTTTTTTTGTAAGGGATATTTCTTCATTGTCAAAGTGTGCTGAATAAGTGTTCTTGTTTAAAACAATTTTACCGGCTTTAATGATTGCTTCTTTTTCCTTTTTTTCATTTTCTCTTTTTGATCTTGATAAAATTTTTCTTATTCTTGCAAGAAGTTCTTCTATTGCAAAAGGTTTAGTCATATAATCGTCTGCACCTATATCAAGCCCCATTACCTTGTCAGAAACATCTGATTTTGCCGTAAGCATTATTATAGGAGTTTGAATGTTATTAGATCTAAGTCTTCTGCAAATTTCTATTCCACTTAAATTAGGAAGCATTAAATCAAGTATGATTAGGTCGAATTTATCGTCCATAGCTTTAATAAGCCCGTCTCTTCCTTCTGTGGCTATTGTTAAACTATATCCTTCATGTGTTAGTTCTAATTGTAAGAAACGTGCAATTTTTAATTCGTCTTCTATAAGTAATATTTCGTTCATTTTTCCCTCCTGATTACATTATGTCAATAATATTAAATCCTTCTTCATCTTTTGAAATTTTTGTATGATTAACGTATGTATTTACGTTTTTTATATTTTTATTTACTTTCTTTTTTGTTTTATTTCGTCTGTAAGGTATTACAACATCTTCAATATTGACAACATCCATTGTAATTGATGAATTTGTTATCATTATAAATACCAAGAAAAGCCCTATAAAAATTGATGGTATGGGAACAATAATACAAATTAAGATAGGTAGTAATAATGGGATATCCATAATATTTTCATTCATATAGTTTATTTTGAATCTATAACTTTTTTCTCCAAAACTTATTGATACAATATGCTTATATAATCTTATTATATATCTTTCATCATAATTCATAATATATTCTAGAGCTTTTTCATAATTATTTCTTGAACGTATTAGAGCTTTTTCACAAAAACCATAATCTCTTCCTGTGGCATCTCGTAGCATTTCAATTTTATTTTCATCTAACTTCATATTGTTCCTCTTTAAATTAAAAATATATTTTAATTATAATATATATTCATATTTTATTAAATAATAATACAAATATATTAGATTAAAATTTGTTTATTATTAAAAACAAATTATATTAACTTGAGAATGAACAAAAAACAATGTATAATACAATTATTGAATAAATAATTAGGAGTGTATTAATGGCATTTAATAAGAAAAATGTAACCATAGAATATATAGCTAACGCGGGAGTATTGTTTGAAAATAAAGGTAAAAAGATTTTAATGGATGGAGTTCATATTAAACCTGTACCACCTTATTTTAGCGTTAAAAAAGAAACAATGCAAAAAATTATAGATGGAGTTGCTCCATATGATAAAATAGATATTTTAGTTTTTACTCATCATCATATTGAACATTTTGATGCTTCTTGTGTATGTGAGATTTTAAAAAATAACAGATTAACACAACTTATTTGTACTTGTACTGTTATGGAAAGATTAAAGGAAAGTGCAAATTTTGATCCTATTATTGTTTCTCAAGTGCACGAATTTGAAATTCCTTTTTTCAAATCAATTTTAGCAAGTATCAAGAATGTATCATTTGAAGTTATTTCTTTACCTCATGACGGTAAAAATTATGAAGATGTAGAAAACTTTGCTTATTATTTTGAATTTGGTGGAAAGACTTTTATGCATCTTGGGGATAGTGCACCTGTTGTTGAGAATTTTAAAGAAGCAGGGATTTTTGAAAAAGAGGTTGATGTTTTAATTGCGCCTTTCCCTTATATTGCTTTAAAATCAGGAAGAGAAATAATAAACAGACTTAATCCAAGAAGGGTAATAATTGTTCATTTGCCAGATAAAAATCTTGATAAAGGTAATTGGTTATATAATACATTTAGAGTATTTAAAAAATATGAAAGAGAACTTCCACCAACAGATTTCTTTACAAATCCTGGGGAAGATATGACAATAAAATAAAAAAGAGCTTAATAAAAGCTCTTTTTTTTATTCAACCTTTCCAAAGTCCGAGAAAGGTAAAATTCTAAATACTATTTTCGATTTAAAATTTTCTCTTGGAATAAAACCTATTTCTGCAGACCTGCTGTCCTTTGAGTTTGGTCTATTATCTCCAAGGACAAAATATTTTCCTTCAGGTACTGTTGTTAGAGGATAATCGTCATAAACCAAATCTTCTGAAATGTAAGGTTCATATATTTGTTCTCCGTTAACATAAACTTTAGAATTTTTAATTTCAACAGTATCTCCCGGAAGTCCTATAACTCTTTTTACATAATCATTGTTTTCATCAATTTTTACTACTGCTATATCTTGGAACTGAGGATCAGAAATAATATAAGAAATCTTGCTTGCAATAACTTTATCCGAATCGTTTAACGTTGGATACATGCTTGTTTGTTTAACCATTACAGGTTCAAATATAAATGTTCTTATTACAAGTGCAAGAATAATTGCAATTAATATTGTTAATCCCCAACTGAAAATTTCTTTTATACCTTTTACCATTTTTATCTCCCTAAAAATTAGTCTTAGTATAATATACTTCTAATAAATTAATTTGTAAAGGCTTTTTTGTTATTCTAATGAAAAATCTATAGGTGTTTGACCATGTTCCATAAGAAATTTATTTGCTTTTGAAAAAGGATGGCTTCCGAAAAATCCTCTTGAAGCAGATAAAGGACTTGGATGAGGGCTTGTTAGTATTAAATGATTAGGATTTGTTATAAGTTTCTTTTTGGAAATTGCAAAATTGCCCCAAAGAATAAATACAAGAGGTTTTTCTCTTTCGTTTAGTAAAGATATTATTTTATCTGTAAATTCTTCCCAGCCTAGATTTCTGTGGCTTGCTGCATGATTTGCTCGTACTGTTAATACTGAATTTAAAAGAAGAACACCTTGTTTTGCCCATGGTTCTAGGCATCCTGTTGTTGGGCGTTTTATCCCAAGATCATCTTCAAGTTCTTTAAATATGTTAAGTAGGGAAGGGGGAGGGGCTACACCTTTTCTTACGGAAAAAGATAGTCCATGTGCTTGTCCTACTCCATGGTATGGATCTTGTCCTATAATACATATTTTTGTATCTTCATATGATGTATAGTGAAGAGCATTGAATATGTCAAACATATCAGGATAAATTTTATAATGTTTGTACTCATAAACAAGTTTTTTTCTTATTTCTTTATAATAGTCTTTTTGAAATTCGTCTTTTAATAAATCCTGCCAGTCATTTTTAAATTCAATTGCCATTTTTATTCCTCCGCATTATTATCATTAATAAAATCATTTATAACTTTATAAGCCATTGTTATACCGCAAACACTTGGTGCAAACATCATACTTGATGGCGTTTGATATTTTTTATTAACTTCATTTTTTGAATAGCATACTGTAAGTTTTTTTATATTTCTTTTCCTTAGTTCTTTTCTTATTATTTTAGCCATTGGGCAATACTCAGTTTTAAAAATATCTGTAATTACAATATTTTCAGGGGAAAGTCTGTTTCCCATTCCCATTGAAGAGATAATTTTAATATTATTTTTATAACAATATTCTATTAAATCAATCTTACTTGTCATTGAATCAATTGCATCAATAACATAATCAAATTCATTGTTTACAATTTGAGGAATATTTTCTTTATTAATAAAAGTCTTTAATTTAATTACGTTTGCATTGGGGTTTATATCCATTATACGCTGTTTTAGTACATCAACTTTATATTTACCTATTGTAGATTCTAAAGCTATAATTTGCCTGTTTAAATTCGTTATATCTACTTCATCGTTATCAACTATTGTTATATTATATATACCACTTCTTATTAAGGCTTCTGCGCAGTAACCTCCAACGCCTCCGCATCCAATTAAAAGAACGTTTTTGCTCTTTAACATTTCGACGTTTTCTTTTCCTATAAGAAGTTCGTTTTTATAAAATCGCATTTTCTTCTCCTTATAAAAATAACCACGGGAATACCGTGGCTATTTTTTATTGATTATCTTTTTTCCAAAATTTTATTTCCACATCTCCAATTTTCATTTCTACTTTTTCATATGGATTTGGAACTTCTTTTCCATTTTCATCAATGACTGAGTCTTTATATGTTGGAAGAACTTCTTCTCTTGGATATCTTGAGTCTCTTTTTATTGTTCTTCCTGTTGAAGAGTCATTTATGATTGTCATATTAGGTTCTCTTTCCAATTGTTCTGATGTTGGAGCGTATCTTCTATATTGTCTTTTTGGTCTTGTTTGTTTTTCTTGTTTATTATCGTAAGGATTATCCATAGGTATTCTTGAAGAATAATCATTAGTAGGAATCTTTGAAGATTTTCTTTCTTCGTCTTTTTCCAGCTTTGTTGTTATAGGAGTATATTGTTCTTTTTGTGGTTTTTCTTCTTCTTTATCAAAGCCAGGAGTATAAGTCATGTTTGGGATATTAGTCTTTTTTACTTGTGTTTTTGTTTCGTCTTTTGGTGGAATTTTAGGTTGAACTTTTCCGCCTTTTACTTTTGCTAATTCTCCAGAACTCATAACGTAAATTCCGTTATCATCTATTTGAGGTGAAGACACTGCTTCTTCTCTTCTTGTAGTTGTTCCTTTTTTAAATTTATAATAAGGATTTTCAACTATTCTTCCATCTGTTATTATGAATGGACTGTCTACATCTACATCAGGCATTGGATTTACCGGATCAGCTGTTTTTTCTTGTTTTTGTTTTCCTACTTTATTTAAGAAGTCTTTTGCATCTTGAATATTATTTCTTGATGCAACGATAGGTTCTTCTGTAGATACTTCCTCATCTTCATCGCTTAACATGTCTTTTTGTTCTTCATCTTCTTCGTATTCAACAGTTTGAGAAAGATCTTCATTTGTTACTTCTTCTATTTCATTATCATTTTCATCTTCGTCTTTAAAGAAATCATAATCAATTTCTTCATTATTTTCTTCTTCGTTTTCATCTTCTGCGATATCTAACGATTCTTCGTTTTGTTTAATGTCATCTTCAGCTGTAGTATCATCTTCTGAAAGACTTCTAAGTTCATTTAATAATTCTTGAATTTCTTCATCTTCTTCATCATCGCCTAAGGCTTCTGTTAATAAGTCTTCAAGGTCAGAATCTTTATTGTCATTTGTATCTTCATTTGCTGCCAATGCTGCTCCAGCTGCCAATGCTGCGGCTTCAAGAGGAATATCTAAATCATTTTCATCATCATCAACTTCAATTTCTTCGGTTACTTCTTCAACTTCTTCAGGTTCTTCTTCTTGTTCATTATCAAGTTCATCTTCTGATAATGCATCATCTATAAGAGAATCTAAAGAGTCATCTTCAGCAAATAATTCTTCTTCACCAGCATTAAACTCGTCTTCAAGTTCTTTTAATAAATCTTCGTCTTCTAATTTTGCGCCTTCTTCTTCAATTTCTGATAAATCATCTTCATCATTTTCTTCTTCATCATCTCTTAAATCTTCTAAATCGAAGTCTGCAAAATAATCAGTTTCTTCTTCCGGTTCTTCATTTGATAATTCTTCTAATTCTTCATCTAAACTTACGTTTTCTGTAGTATCTTCAAAGTTATTATCATTAGATTCATTATCAAATATATCATCATTATCCATAGATGTATAATCTATTTCATTATCTGCTGATTTTTCATCATATTTTTCTTCTTTCTCTTCATCAAGCAATGGAACATCTTTTTTGTCTTCACTGCTTAACTCTTTCATGTATTGTTCATATTCGTCTTCATCCATATATTCTGTTGTCATAATACTTTGAATGAAACCAAATGACGAAATTGCCATGATAATTGTTCCAGGTGTTAATACTTCCGCAAAAATTGAAGGTAATGGTAACGGAATAATTGCACCTAAATATTTCCATAGAAAAATTGTTGAATCAGTTGCAACGGACATTGTTGCGGCAAAATTTGCAGTGTACGTTGCTGCGACATCTCCTAGGGCAATATTTAATGCTGATTCACTTACAGGCATTAAACCTCCGTTTAAAACTATAATTACAAAGTTCATTAATGCCCCAATTAAAAGTGCATAAACCCATATTCCTTCTAGATTCAAGAATAGCCCGATAAATAAAAGTATGTATGCTGCTATTGTTATCCAAAAAGCATAATCATTTAAAGCTGTAACTCCAGCCAATGCCAAAACTTTTTGTGACATGAATAAAATTATTGATACTAAAAAAATGTACCAACCTCTAAGTCCTCCAACAAAAAAGTTTTTTACACTACCTTTCCTTATCAGTCCCACTATTATGGATATAATCGCGATTTCAAGTAAAAACATAATTAATTCCTTTCTTAACTGTAAAAGCTAAAGTTTTTTCTTAAAAAAATATTTATAAAACGTTTATATTTCATACAATATTATAGTAGTGTCTAAGGGTAAAACCGTAGACACTACATTTTAACATTTTTTTTAATGAAAATTCAATAGTTTTTAACAATTTAGTCTAAAATTCAGGCTCTATTAAGCCATATTGACCGTCTTTTCTTTTATATATTACATTAACGGAATCAGTTGTTGCATTTAGGAATACAAAAAATACATGATCAAGTAATTCCATTTGCAATGCTGCTTCTTCTGGAAGCATAGGTTTTATTGCAAATTTTTTGCTTCTAACGATCTTTGAATTATCTTGTTCGATTTCTTCCTCTTCTTCTTCATATCTTATTGAGTCCGTTAATTTCTTTTTAAGTTTATCTTTGTTTTTCTTTATTTGAGCTTCAAGTTTTTCAATGGCTTTATCAATTCCGTTTCTAACGTCTCTGTCTGATACTTCAACTCTTAAAAATGTTGAATCAACTGTAAGTGTGATTTCAGTTGTAACAAGGCCTCTTACTTCGCTAATCATAATGCTTGCTTTAGGATCTTTAGGGAAATATTTGCTTAATCTGTCAAGCTTCTTTTCCGCTTCTTTTTCAATTAAAGCATAATCACCATTATAATTTTTAAATTTAATGTCAGTTCTCATGATCTTTACCTCGTTTCTTTAATTAATGCTTTCAGTGGTTGCAAGAGTTAAAAAATAAACTTCTTTTGCACCTGCTGATAATAATATTTCACTTAACAAATTTATGGTGCTTCCTGTTGTAAAAACGTCATCAACTATTAGAATTTTCTTGTTTTTTATTTCATTTTCTTTTTTTATTTTAAAAGCACCCCATAAATTTGTTTTGCGCTTGGTTTTACTTAGATTTTTTTGTTCTTTTGTAGATAATGTTTTTATAATTATATCGTCCCTTAACTCTTTATCTGTATTGTCTTTAAAGCCTTTTGCAATAAGATAAGCTTGATTAAAACCACGTTTTTTTAATTTTGATGTGTGGATTGGCACAGGTAGTATCAAATCTACTTCTTTTAAAAAATCTAAGTGCTTGGTTTTTTCATATAAAATATTACCAAGACTAATGCACAAACCTTTATGTTTTTCGTTCTTAATTTTACTTATTATTTTTTTTGAATATTTTCCGTAATTCCATAAACTATATCCTTTTTTAAAAGAATAATTTTCGTTTTTGCAATTACTACAAAGTCCTTTTTCATATATTTTTTTAGAGCATTTTTCGCATCTGTTGTTATCTTTAATCCACTCTAATTTATCATTACAGTCTATGCAATATATATTGTATTCTTTTAATAGTATTTTACCGCAAACACAACATTTTGTATTGTTTGGATAAAAAAACTTTTTTATTGTTTCTTTTATTAGTATATTAACATTATAACACGTTTTCATAAATTTTCTACTTTTTAATTGTTTTAATTGATATTTTTTTTGGAACAAATGGTTAGAAAATAAACGTTTTTTGCTTTGTTTTCTTTTAGTACTTTACTTATCTCGTTTATTGTAGATGAAGTTGTTAAAACATCATCAATTATTAATATGTTTTTATCTTTTATTTCATCTTTGTTTGTTACTTCAAAAGCTCCTTTTAAATTTTCTTTTCTTTGTTTTTCATTTAAACCAATTTGATCTTTTGTTGCTTTTGATTTAACTACAATATTTGATTTCATTGGAATATTTGAACTTTCTGAAAAGCCTTTTGCAATAAGTTTTGCTTGATTATATCCTCTTTGTTTAAATCGTTCTTTGTCTGATGGAGTTGGAATAATAAAGTCTATTTCATATAAAAAATCCACTTCATCTGTTTCTTCATATAATAGATTTCCAAGTTCCAAACAAAGTCCCTCGCATCCTCCATATTTAATTTTTTTTATTATTCTTTTTGAATATTTATCATAATTCCATATTGAAAAGCCTTGTGTAAAATAATTGTCTTCTTCTTCACAGCTTTTACATAAATTAGAATATGAAATAGGGGAGAGTTCTCTCGAACAAATTTCACATCTTTTTCCTTTTATCCATTCGATTTTATTATTACATTTATCACAGAATATTTTATTTTTGTTTATAAATATTCTATTGCATACGCTGCATTTTGGTGTTTTAGGATAAAAAAATCTATTATAAGATTCTTTTAAAATATTTAAAATATCCATTTAAAATTCCTTTTATAAATATTCGTTGAGTCTTTCTTTTAACATTGTTTTTCTTTTATTTTTATAAGCACTTTTAATCATGCTTTTAAGTGCATTTACTTCTCCGATTAATATCACCATTTCTTTTGCTCTTGTAATTGCCGTATAAAGTAAATTTCTGTTTAAAAATCCGCTGTATCCTCCGAAAATAGGAATTATTACCGCTTTAAATTCACTTCCTTGGCTTTTGTGTACCGTTATAGCATAAGATAGTGTTAGTTCATCTATTTGATCTTTTTGATATGTTACTCTCTTTTCTTCATCAAATACTATTTCAAGAGTTTGTTTCTCTTTATCTATTTTTTTGATTATTCCCATATCTCCGTTAAAGACACCTTCACCTTTTTTAAGAGTGTTAATATCTGTCCATTTCATTTGGTAATTGTTTTTTATCTGCATTACTCTGTCATTTTCTCTAAAAAGGGTAAGTCCAAAATTTAATTCGTTTTTTTCTTTATGTTCCGGATTTAATAATTGTTGGACGGATTTATTAAGTTCGTTAACTCCTGCAAGTCCCTTTTTTAGAGGGGATATGATTTGAAAATCTTTTAACAAATCATAATTTTTCAAAGGTGTGTTTTTATAGTTATAGATTATATTTAATATATTTCTTTTAATTTTTTCTTGAGATATTGTATTAATAAAATAAAAATCTTTTGCTTCTTTGTTTAATACAGGAAGCTGTCCTTTGTTTATTCTATGTGCATTGGTTACGATAAGACTTTCTTTATCTTGTCTATAAATTGTGTTTAATTTTATTACAGGGAATATATCGCAGTTTATCAAATCTGCAAGTACGTTTCCGGCGCCTACTGATGGAAGCTGGTCTATATCTCCCACAAAAAGCAAAGATGTCTTGGGTTTTACTGCTTTTAAGAAAGCATCAAAAACCGTTATGTCAACCATGCTCATTTCATCGATTATTATATAATCACTGTCTATTTGATTATCTTCGTTTTTACCAAAGGATAAAAAATGTTCTTCCTGTGGTGTGTATTCATATTCAAGAAGTCTATGTATTGTTTTTGCTTCGCTTTTGGTGGATTCACTCATTCTTTTTGCTGCTCTTCCAGTTGGGGCAGTTAAAGTATATTTTTTTCCAATACTTCCAAGTATATAAATAATAGCATTAATTATTGTTGTTTTTCCTGTTCCGGGTCCACCTGTAATGATTGAAATTTTTGAAGTTATAGAAGTTTTTACAGCTTCAATCTGGTTTTTATCTAATTTAATTTTATTGTTTTTTTCATATCCTTCGATTAATCTATCAAAGTCAATTTCTTGTTTATTTATATCTTCAAAGCTGTTTATGTACATAAGGTTTTTTGCACATTCGCATTCACTTTCATAAAGCTGCTTTATAAAACATCTTTCTTCGTTATCTACTGTTTCCATTATTACACTGTCATCGAGAAATAGTGTTTTTAAATGGTGATCTACTATATCTTTATCCACTCCGAGCATTCTGGCTGTTTTTTCTTCTAAATCATCTTTTAAAATATATGTATTCCCATCTTGATAACAATTGTTTAAAACATATTTTATTCCGCTTATAACTCTGTAAGGGCTTTCAAGTTCTATTCCTACACTCATTGCTATTTGATCTGCTCTTTTAAAACCTATTCCGTAAACATCGTCAATAAGTGCATACGGATTTGTTTGTATTATAGCTAAAGTATCTGATTTGTACTCACTATAAAGCTTTCTTGCATAGTTTGGTTTTATATTGTATTTTGCAAGCTTCATTATTACATCACGCATATTTGACTGATTTTTATACTCTATTCCTACAATTAATGCTGTTTTCTTTCCGATTCCTTTTACTTCGCATAATCGAATAGGGTCATTTTCCAATATATCCATGGTTTCTTCACCAAAATGTTCTACGATATCTTTTGCTTTTTTAGGTCCGATTCCATTTAACATTCCACTTGCAAGATAATTATATATTGAGTCTGTATCAGTTGGTATTATGATTTCTATACTTTCGACTTTAAATTGTTCTCCGTATTTAATATGGTTTGTATATTCTCCGCTTGCTTCAATATCAAGTCCTGTCTTTATATTTTCAAAATAACCTACGATGGTTACAAGTATACCGTTACAATCAACATCTGCTATTGTATATAAATTATCGGGATTATGATAAATTATCCTGTCTATTTTTCCTCTTATTTTATCGCTCATTTCTTACCTCATTATAAAAAATTATATCATATTAAAGCAAAAAAGAAATAAAGACTATTGAAAAAATTAATATTATGATATTATTTAAATATACATTGATAGAGGGAAAGATATGAAAAAAATAATTATTTTGTTATTTGTTTTGGTGTTTGGAATTATTCTTTTTTATTCCTTTAATGTTGATTCGCCAAATACAAATATAATTGATTATAAAGAAGTTCTTTATAGCATAAAAAATATTGATGTAATTGATATTAAGACAAATGATAATATACAAACATTATCTGATAAAAAAGATGTAATAGAATTTATAGATAAACTTGATATTGACGATTGGAAAGTTTACGAAAATGATGCAATGTATAAGGGAAAAGAAAACGAAAAAAATCATTTTTCTTATAATTATGTCTTAACCAATAAAAAATACAAAATAAATATTTTGGTTTCTGATGGTGATAATATTGTCAAATTTAAATCAGTAGATTGTGTAATGTGTTTTGAAGTTCCAAATGATGTAGTGGAATATTTAAATGATATAAATTAAAAAGATGACATTTTATGTCATCTTTTATATTATATAAAATTTATATCCCATTCTAACTTTATCTTCTTTTATGTTTTTAAATAAAATATAAGTTTCTTTTTTTCCTTTTGTTACTGGATTTATGAAGAATTTTAATATATTAATTTTCTTATATATTTCTTTTGTTGATAGGGTTGAATATTCTTTTAAGTATTTATTTTTAAATTCTTCTTTTTTAATAATTTCAAATATCTTTTCTTTATTTACTGTTTCAATATCTTCTATAAAATCTTTATTTGGTTTTCTGATTTTCATATAAGATAAATAGTCGAAGCTTACTAAATTTTTAGCCAAATCATCATCAAAAGGTTTTAAGAAATAATATAAATGTTCATATAAGTCTTCTTTTGAAAGACTTCTTTTATATAGTTCATTTTTTGAAAAGTATATTGATAATTTTTCAAAAAAATCATATGGTGTTTTAGCGATTTTATCTACAAAATATTCAAGAGTATTATAAAAGTTATTTGAATTATAGTATTTATCAACTAAAAACTCTATATCTTTCAATTTTGAAAGATCACTATAATCCATCCATTTATTTGATAATATTTCGTAAGGTGTAAAGTTATTATATTTTAAATCATATTTATCTTTTGATTTTTCCATCATTGTTCCGTGAAGAACTTTTAAAAATCCCAGTTGTAACATATGAGGTTTTAAATTATACGCATAATTAAAACTTTTTTTGAATGATTCAATATCTTCATAAGGAAGTCCTGAAATTAAGTCAAGGTGAATATGGACATTGTCGTTTTTTAAAAGTTTTGTTACGTTTTGACCTATTTTTTCTGTGTTTGTTGTTCTGTTGATTTCTTTTATTGTATTTTCATTTATGGATTGTAGTCCTACCTCTAACTGAAACATATCGTTTGGTGCACTTTGGAAAAGTTCTATTATTTCATCATCAAGTAAATTTGCACATACTTCAAAATGGAATTTAGTGTGTTTACTATTGTCTAAAATAAATCTAATTATTTCCTTAGCTCTTTTATTGTCAGCATTAAAAGTTCTGTCGATAAATTTAACTAAAGGTATATCGTTGTTTATAAAAAACATTATTTCTTCTTTTACTTTTTCTACATCACGAAATCTTAGCCTTTTATCGAGCTCAGAAAGACAGTAACTGCAGTTGTAAGGACATCCTCTTTGACTTTCATAATAAATTATTTTATTGTCAAATTCTTTCATATCCACATTTTTATATGGGAATATTACATCATTAAAATTTATATGTTGCTTTATATATGTATAATATTTTGAATTTTTATCAAATACGTTTTGAATGTTTACTTCTTCGTTTTTTTGTAATTTGCTTAACAGCTTTAAAGTTATTTCTTCTCCTTCTCCGGCAACAATATAGTCTATGAAATCATATTTGTCAAAATAATCTTTTGCATTAAAACTTACTTCACTTCCACCGAATATGATTATTGCATCTGTAATTTTTTTTAGGGAAGAGGCAATGTGTAAAATATATTCTATATTCCATATATAGCAGGAGAAAATATAAATATCGCTTTTTTGAGAGAATAAGTCATCCAAAACATTTTCTTTTGGCATGTTTATGTTGTACTGTTTTATATTAGCATCCATACCTTTTGGTATAGAGTTATTGAATAAATAATATATTGCAAGATTTGTATGCGTATATGCGCTGTTAATTCCAACCAAAGTTGTTTTCATATTTTTTCTCCTTTTTATGTAGATATATATAGTATATTATTTTGTTTTATTATTTCAAATATAAATATAAAAAAAGAACCGATAAGGTTCTTATTTAATTCTTTTTAAACGTTGAATCTAAAGAATATTACATCGCCGTCTTCAACAACATAATCTTTTCCTTCGATTCTTGTGTAAGCAAGTTCTTTTGCTTTAACATCGCTTCCTGCTTCCATAAGTTTATCATATTTTGTTACTTCAGCTCTAATGAATCCTCTTTCAAAATCTGAGTGGATTTTTCCTGCTGCGCCCGGTGCTTTTGTACCTTTTTTAATTTGCCATCCTTTTACTTCTTGTTTCCCTGCTGTTAAGAATGTTATTAAATCAAGAAGTTTATATCCTTCTTTTATGATTTGGTCAAGTCCTGATTCTTTAATTCCAAGTTCTTCAAGGAACATGTTTTTTTCATCATCTTCAAGCTCGCTAAGTTCTGCTTCGATTTTTGCACAAACTTTTATTACTTCTATATTTGGATTTACTTCTTTTACATATTCTTTTAATGCTTTTACATAATCATTATCTTCAAGTAAATCATCTTCACTTACGTTTGCCGCATACATAATAGGTTTTGTTGTAAGTAAATCTTGGCTTTTTAAATATTCGCTTTCATTTTCGTCAAAATCATCTAAATTAATAAATTTTCCTTCTTCTAAAAGCTTTTTTGCTTTATCAAGAGTTGCAAGCATGAATTTTTCTTCTTTTCTTCCGCTTTTTGCTGCTTTTTGTACTGTCGCAATTCTTTTATCAATTAGCTCAAGGTCAGAAAAGATTAGTTCGTAGTTGATTGTTTCTGCATCTCTTACAGGATCTATGCTTCCGTCTACATGAGTAATGTTGCCGTCATCAAAACATCTTACTACTTGAAGTATTGCATGTACGTTTCTGATATTTGATAAAAATTGGTTTCCAAGTCCTTCGCCTTTTCCGGCATTTTTTACAAGTCCGGCAATATCCACGAATTCAACTGTTGCATATACAGTTTTTAATGTGTCATAAAGTTTACTTAAATTATCTATTCTTTCATCAGGAACATTAACAACTCCTACATTTGGTTCTATTGTGCAAAAAGGATAGTTTTCTGCTCCTGCATTTGCTTTTGTAAGTGCATTGAATAATGTACTTTTACCTACATTTGGTAGTCCTACTAATCCTATTTTCATTTTTTTCTCCTTAATAATAATCTTTATAAAGTATATAATATAATTTTTGTTTAGTAAAGGGGAAGTTGTTTATCTTTTTGTTTATTTAGGAATAATAAATAGCTTTTGTATTGTATTTTATAGTGGGGTTTTATATTGTTTACAAAAAAGAAGGACTTTTTAGTCCTTCTAATTATATATGTTGGTTAAATTTTTATAAATGAGTTCCTTATATTCGTCATAAGCACCACTTAATCTTAAAGGATATAATCTTTCAAGAACCTCTTCGTGATACCATTTATGTTTATTTTTGTCAGGCTCGTTGAAATAACTCCATACCTTATCTTTATATGTTTCAAAATCTTTATCTATTTCACGAAGTTTTGAAAGTTCGTTTGATAAAACAAGTATTTTTATTTCTATATTTGCACTGTCGAGTTTATATAAAATATTTTTCTTTCCTTCGCTCCAGTCTTTTTCGTTGTTGAAATTTTCTTCCATATTCGTCATGAAAAGTATTTTTTCAGCTATATTCATTCCAAAATATTTTTTTATTTCTATTATATTTGAATCGGAATTTTTAACTACCCCATGAAGAAGAGCGGATATTAATACATTTTCATCACTTGTTAAAGATGAAGCAATAAGCATTGTTTCTAAAGCATGAGAAAGATAAGGCTTATCTAATATTTTTCTTTTCTTTCCCGTAAAATAGAAAATTGCATAATCAAGTGCTTTTTTTATGTTTTGTGAATAAATTAAATTTATGTCTTTCATGAAGAAGTCTTCCAATACTTCTGCTTCTGATTTAGAAATTTCAATATAATAATCGTCATTTTCTTTTAATTCGTATTCTTTTATTTCTACTCCGATTTCTTTTTTCCATGTAGTATCGTGTATGTTTATTGAAGATGTTCCAAGAATTGAATCTGCATAAATTTTATTTTCTTTTGTATAAAAGTAGAAGTTTACAAATAAATCAAAAAATTTATTATTGCATTTGTTAAATAAATCTTTTGTATTTATATTTTCATTTAATTCTTTAAGTTCTTCTAGAATTTTAGAATAAAACCATATTTGTTCAAATTTTTCTGTTTCATATTCTTTATATATATTTTCACCATAAACTTCATAATCTCTTTCAAATTGGCTTAATTGCTCAAGAAGTTGTTTTAAAATTAGTTCTTTATTGGAAAAATCACATTCTTTTATTTTATTAAGTCGTTGTCTATAACTTGCTTCTAAGTTATTTAAGTATTTTATGGCTTGTTGCTTTGAAAGAGGATTTGTTTTCTTTTTTGTAAAATGTTCAATAAGAAGTTCTTTATCAAAAAATTCCAATTCGTCTGTATATAAGTTCATTTTTCTCCTCCTATGTTAAATTGTATCGGCGATTTTTAGTATCTTTTTAAACCAATTATTAATTGTTGAGCGGCTTATCGGAGGGTCAAACATATTAGATAGTTCATTTAAAGATGCTTGAGGGTTGTTAAGTCTCATTTTTGCCAATGATATAAGTGGTTCATCAAGATAGTCCATGCCGTATTTTTCTTTAATTTTGTTTATTGCATTAATTTGTTTAAGTGCTGTATTTATTGTTTTATCCATATTTGCCGTTTCGCAGTTTAATCTTCTGTTTACGTTGTTTCTCATTTCTTTTATTACTTTTGTGCTTTCTATTTCCAAAACAGCGTTATGGGCCCCTATATTTCCAAGTAGTTCTGTAATGGTGTTGGAATCTTTTGTATATACTACATATGCTTCTTTTCTCTTTATAAATTTTAGATTAATGTTTATAGTTTTTAGTAACTCTATAAAGTTTTTTGCATATTGAAATTTATTAAATACAAATTCGATTTGATATCCCTTTTTCTTTGGATCGCTGACATAACCGCATGATAGAAAAACTGCACGCAGATAATGTCTTATTTCGCTTAAAGTTGGAAGTATATCTTTTTTTATTGTATTATTTACTTCAAATCCTGAGCTGAAATCAATAATATTAAAATAGTCCAGGATATTCATTGAGTCTTCGCTGTTTATTACAATTAAGTTGTATAAATAATGTCCTTTTCTAAGATTGCTTTTTTTTGCTGCTATTTCAAGGTTTATGGAAAAAACGTCTTTAATTAGAGTAAAAATCCTTCTTGTGACAGAAGGGTTTTCGGTTTCAAATATCAAATTGAATTGTCCTCTTCCTTTTAGGGAAAGGAAACTTATACAGTGTAAATATCCATATATTTCACATTCTTTTTCGTAAAGGTTGTTTAAATTGATATGGCTTAAGTTATTTTTTATATCGCTGCAAAAGCTCATTTTTTCTCCTTAGTTTATTTCTACAAATGAATTTTCGTTATCAATTACTACATTTACATTTTCTGATGTTGATGTAGGGATGTTTTTACCTACAAAATCGGCTCTTATTGGTATTTGTCTGTGACCTCTGTCAACCAAAATAGCAAGCTGTATTTTTTTTGGTCTTCCAAAATGAAATACATATTCAAGGGCTGCTCTGATTGTACGTCCGGTATATAAAACATCATCAACCAAAATAACCAATTTATCATTTATATCCGTACCTATATCTTCAATTTTACTATCTTCTTTTTTTACATCGTCTCTAAATGGAGTTATATCCGCAAAAGTAACCGGAACAATAGTATCTTCCATACTGCTTAAGTGATTGGCAATCATCTTTGCAAGAGATACTCCGCCTTGTTTTACACCTACTATTACAGTATCTTCAACGCCATGATTTCTTTCAATTATTTCATAAGATATTCTTTTTATGCTTCTGTTTATATCGTTATTGGTCATTAAAATTTTCATGTTTTTCTCCAATAAAATATTTTGTTTTAAGTCTACATTATGTTATAATTGTAGCATATTTATAAAAAATTGTCCAAATATAGAGGTAATTTAATGAAGAGAATAAAATCATTTTTTATATATTTAGTAGCATTTTTGTTTTTTATATTGCTAACAGCGTCATTTTTTAGTGATAGTTATTTAAAAGATTCTTTTTCTGTTGATATAAATACAAAAACAATGTATTATGCTTTCGCCGGAAATTTAGATGATTATCTTACAGGAAACATAACTGATGATAGTGACTTGATTAGTTCTCAAAAAGATTATTCAACTACATATAAAGAAGGGGATAGTGGAGAAGAAGTTTTAAGTTATAAATTAATTTTATATTACTTGGATTTTCTTTCTGATTCTCCAACTAATACTTTCGACGGAACAACGAAAAATGCCGTTATAGAATATCAAAACAGCAGAGGTCTAAAAGAAACTGGAGCGTTAGATAAAAATACCATGAAATCTCTTGATAGTGAAGTTGTTGAATACAAATCAGGAAAATCTAGTTCTGATATAGAAAAATATAATTATATTTTATATTATTTAGGATATTTGGAAAAACAACCTAATGCTAACTTCACTGCTGAAACAAAAGTTGCTTGTGAAGAATATCAAAAGGCAAAAGGGTTTTCTCAAACAGGAACAATGGATGCTCAAACGAGAAAGAGTTTGGATAGTGAGTCTTTAACTTATAAACAAGGACATAAAGGAGATATAATTAAATCTTATCAAGAAATTTTAATAAGACTTGGCTATTTGGATGGAACTGCAAGTGGTACTTATGATAAAAATACAACTGCTGCGGTAAAACAATATCAAACAGACAAAGGTCTTACAGTAAGTGGTAATATTGATGAAAAGACTGCTAAGTCTTTAGATACTGAAAATTAAAAAACAGACAGTTTAAACTGTCTGTTTTTTTTTATTTAAAAATCTACGTCATCAGGATTTGCGCATTGTCCTCCGCAACAAGGTATATTATCTATTGTTTTCATATCATCTTCGCTTATTTCAAAATCAAAAACTTGACTATTTTCAAGTATTCTGTTTGGTGTAACTGATTTTGGAAGAGGAAGAATATCATGTTGAAGAACCCATCTTATACAAATTTGAGCTGTTGATTTATTGTATTTTTTTGCAAGTTCTACAAGTGTTTCGTTTTCTAAAACTTCTTTTCTTCCAAGTGGTGACCAAGCTTCTACTACTATATCATTTTCTAAGCAGTATTTTGCTGTTTCAATTTGAGCAAAACCAGGATGGAATTCTATTTGGTTTACCATTGGTTTGATTTTTGCAGTTTTCATAAGTTTATCTATATGATGAGGTAGGAAGTTGCTAAGCCCTATAGCTTTAACTCTTCCTGTTTCATATATTTCTTCAAATGCTTTCCATGTTTCAGCATTTATTTCTTCAGCATTATCAAATTGTTTTTTTATTGCAGGCCAGTGGATTAAAAATAAATCAAGATATTCAAGTCCTAAATTATCCATTGTTTTTTCAAAAGCAGCTTTTGCACTTTCATATCCTCTGTCGCTGTTCCATAATTTGCTTGTTACAAAGATATCTTCTCTTTTAATTCCGCTTTCTCTTATGGCTTTTCCAACACCTTTTTCATTTTGATAAAAATAAGCCGTATCAATATGTCTGTATCCGATTTTTAAGGCTTCTTTTACTCCATCTTCCACGCTTTTCCCATCAGGAGTTTGAAATGTCCCGTATCCTATACACGGAATATCTATTCCATTGTTTAATTTGAATGTGTCGGTTAATTTGTTCATTTTAACACCTCTTTCTTTATATTATTAAAAATTTTTATTTGCCTATAATAACTTTCACACCTTTTTCTTCAATATTTTTTACGTGTTTTTCATCTATATTGTCGTCAGTTATTAATATGTCTATTTTTTCAATGCCGGGTACACAAAATTCGTTGCTCATACATATTTTTGAAGAATCCAATAATAGTATTTTTTGTCCGTTCATTTCAAGAAGTTTTCTTAAAATATAGTTATCATAATCAACTCTTCCAATTAAATTATAATTTGCATTAAGTCCCATACATGAAAATACTATTTTATTTGGGTCAATTCTGTTTAGATTTTCTAAAAGAGGGAATCCTCTTATTATAAGGTAAGGTCTTACGGCTTCTCCTTCAAGGCAATATAAATGTGCTACATTTTCATTTTCCGTTGTTAAAATTTGTATAGACGGAGTAAATATTGTTGTGTTTTTTCTTGTTAAATGTTGATATGCCATATAGCAAGAAGACCCTACATCAAAAAAGATAGAATCATTGTCATCTATTACTTCGTTAATCATTTTGGCTATTTTTATTTTTTTATTGGTATTTATGTTTGCATAAGAAACAATTGATGTTGGAGTATCTAATTCATTTCTTGTGATTGTTACTCCTCCGGATACTCTTTTTAATTTTCCTTCTTTATCTAAAATTTCCAAATCTCTTTTTATTGTTGAAATTGAAACTTGGAATATATCAGTAAGTTCATTTACCGATGCATAGCCTGCGTTTTTAACAAAAGAATATATTGAATTTAATCGTTCGATATTTTTTTTTGTCAAAATTTTTACCTCTTCCTGTTCATTAATTTATTACAATATAACATATTTTTGAGCTAAAAGATACCATTTTTTTTTGATTTATAGATAAGAAAACGATATTTATTAAAAAATATGAGCTAATTAGCTAATAAATATTGACAAAATGAACTTTTTAATATAAAATGCATTACATGGTTCACGTATATTGTCTAAATAGTTCAAAAATAAAGAAGGCCTTCCTTTTTAGACAATATATAATTTTAATTTGGAATAATTAAAGGAGATAAAAAAATGCAAATTATACAAAATATTTTTACCTATATAATTGATATGGGTGCTTCTGTAATGATGCCTATTATATTTACGATAATAGGACTTATTATGGGTATTAAGTTTGGTGAAGCTATAAGAGCCGGCATGACATTCGGTGTTGGCTTTATTGGTTTAAATGCTGTTATAGGACTTCTATCAAGTACAATTTCTCCTGTTGCTACAGCATTGGTTGAAAATTTGAATTTTAAACTAACTGCTGTGGATGTTGGATGGGCGACAGGTTCTGCTATTGCTTGGTCAACTTCTGTTGTTCCTTTTGTATTTTTGGCTATTATTATTACAAATATTGTAATGATAATGCTTGGATGGACAAAGACAATGGATATTGATATTTGGAATTACTGGCATGTATTGTTCTCAGCATCAGCTATATTATTAGTATGTGATTATTCACCTATGGCATGGGTAATTGCTATTGTTCAAGCAATGGTAATAATGGGAATTATGTTTATTATTGCTGACTGGACACAAGCAGATTGTGCTGAAGTGTTTGGGCTTGAAGGTATTTCACTACCTCACTGTCAATCAATGTGTAACTACTTATATACATACCCAATAGATTTATTACTTGGAAAAATTCCTGGCATAAAAGATATACATTGGACAAGTGAAGGAATTGCTGAAAAACTTGGATTACTTGGTGAACCAATGATGATGGGATTTATTATTGGTGGATTTTTATCAGCTCTTGCACAATTTACAGCTTCTGAAGTTAATGTAGGTACAGCTGTTCAACAAATTTTAATTGTTGGTATGAATGTTGCTGCAGTACTTGTTTTAATTCCTAGAATGGTTTCACTTTTAATGGAAGGTTTAATGCCTATTTCTGAAGGTACTCAGGAATTCCTTGAAAAAAGATTCCCTGGTAAAGAGTTATATATTGGTCTTGATTCTGCAGTTGCAACAGGACATCCTTTTGTAATATCTATAGGTTTATTGGCTATTCCGATAATCCTTGTTCTAGCTATCATCTTACCTTACAATACAGTCCTTCCTCTTGCGGACCTAGCGGCACTTCCTTTCTTTGCAGTACCTTGTGTAGTATCAAGCAAAGGAAACTTGTTTAGAGGTTTAATTGAAATGACTGTTTTATGTATTATAGTTTTAACTATTTCTACATTTGGAGCAGATGTTTTAACAGGTTTGGCAAGTGCGGCAAACGTAACAGTTCCTGAAGGCGCTGCTAAAATCACAAACCTTGCCATTGGTGGACAATGGATAACCTGGGTGCCATTTGTATTAGCTAAAATTATTTGCTTATAATTAAGAAAGAAAGGAAATATAACTATGCCATTATTATCTTCAATTGATAAATATAAAGACTATATGGGAGAAAGTCCAAGACCTGAAGATTTTGATCAGTTTTGGCAGGATTCTTTAAAAGACTTAAGGGAAAATACCAAACCGGGATATACCTTGAAAAAAAGAGAATTTTTGGAAAAGGGGATAGAGCAGTTTGATTTGTTTTTTGAAGGAACATTTGGTGCAAAAATCCATTGTCTTTATATAAGACCTAAAGAAATAAAAAATAAAATACCGGGGATTGTATTTTTTCACGGATATGGTTCAAGCACAAAAGGACCTTTTGAATATTTACCTTATGTATATAATGATATTGCTGTTTTGGCAATGGATGTAAGAGGGCAGGGAGGATATTCCACGGATCCTTGGTATGGAAACGGGCCTAGTTATTACGGACAGTACATACGTGGACTTGAAGATGACGATTTAACTAAACTTTTCGCGAGAAATATATATCTTGACGGTGTTAAAGCTGTGGAAACTTTAATGAGTATGGAAGAAGTAGATGAAACAAGAATAGGTATTAACGGTAAATCTCAAGGCGGTGCTTTAACAATTGCTTCTTCTGCTTTAGTAAAAGGTGTAAAAGTAATTACTCCTACATATCCTTTTATGAGCGATATAAAACATACAATAAAAGAAGATTTACTTGATATTTCTCAATTTAATGAATTTAATGAGTTCTTTAGAAGACATGATCCAAAACACGAAAAAGAAGATGAAGTGTTTAGAAAACTAAGCTATGTTGATATACAAAACTTTGCAGATAAAATAACAGCAAAAGTTCACTGGACACTGGCTTTTAAAGATGAGAATTGTCATCCAAGCACTCAATTTGCCACTTACAATAAGATTAAATCAGAAAAAGAAATGGTTATTTATCCTGATTATGGACATGAGCCTCAGCTTTTATTCCAGGATAACGATTTATTTCAGTTTTATTTAAAAAATCTATAATTTAGCCTTTAAAATTAAAATTAATAATTAATATATATAAAGACAGCTTTTGTTTAAAGTTGTCTTTTTTTATTTTATTGACATAAAATTTTTATTCGGTTATTCTGTTTTAAAGGCGCCTTTTAATAAAATATTAGGAGGTAAATATGTACCATTCAAGATTTGGTTCATCACATTATAATGCCGGATTAAAATATGGCTTAAAACTTAAAAATAACAGAAAATATATAGATGAAAAGTTAAAACTTATAAATGCTGAAATGATGGATTTTGGTATAAAATCTTCATTGATTTGTAAAAAAGAATACCCTGAATTTTTAGACGAGTTAAAGGGTATAAGTGATGGGTTAAAGGTAGATTTAAGTTATTTTTCTTCCTTTATATTTTGTATGTATAATTTTACGTTTAATAATTATTGCAGCTGCTTTGCTTTTAAAGATTGTGAAAATATTATTTATGGAAGAAATAGTGATTATCTTGTTGAATTTAAAAATGTATGTGATAGTTGTTACTATCATTTGGATAATTCTTATTCTTTTGTGGGTAACACAACTGCAATGTCTGAAATTGAAGATGGAGTTAATGAGTTCGGTTTTGCTGCAGGTTTAACTTTTGTTTATCCTTCTTTAATAAACCCTGGTTTGAACGGTGGGGTAATAGTTAGAAATTTACTTGAAAAGTGTAGGGATGTTAATGAAGGAATAGAAAAAATAAAAAATCTAACTATTTCATCTTCGCAAAATATTTTAATGGCTGATAAAAATGGAGATATGGCTTTAGTTGAATGTAACTGCGAAAAAATAAACATAATAAGACCAAAAAATAACTTTTTATGTTGTTCAAATGATTTTAATTCTATTAAGATGAAAAAATATAGTTGTAGCATTGAAGATGAAATACATTCAAGGGAAAGATACAGGACGATGTATAATTTTCTTTTAAAACAGAAGAAATGTTCATTCGAATATGCAAGTTCTCTTTTAAAAGGAAAATATGGTTTTATGTGCGACTATGATAAACATTCAAAAATGGATACTTTATGGTCAAGTGTATATGTTTTAAATAAAAATGAAGTATATATTTGTGATGGAAATCCAAAAAGAAAAATATATAAAATGGATAAAAGGTTAAAATATAAAGAGCTTTAAAGCTCTTTATATTCTGTATTTGTTTCTTAAATAGTATTCGTATTTTTCTATATGAGCTTCTATATGTAATAAAATAAAGTCGTTCTCTTTAGAAAAAAACTTAAGGTGTCTAACTGATTCTTTTAAATAATTTATTCTTTTATAAATGTTTAAAACGGCATTAAAATCTTTTTTATCTAAAGAAATAATATCCATCTCTATTTTGGACATTTTACTTATAATATCATTTTTTGAGCTTTGTAAATTGAATGTATAAATATGCTTTCGATTTTCTTTTCTTTTTGTAATCATTTCCCTGCCCCCTTTGTTTCTATGAACATATTGTTTTCTTTATTATATACAAAAACTTGAGATTTTTTTTGTCGAATAATTGATATATTTTTGACAAATGATTATCTTTCAAGAATAAAATCAATAAAAAGCTTGTTTTTGTTTTTATTTTTCCTTTATAATAAAATAATTCAATAAAAATATATGTAAAATTTAACATGAGAGGTTATTTATGAATATTCAATGGTATCCGGGGCATATGGCAAAAGCTACAAGACTAATAAAGGAAGATTTAAAGAATGTAGATATTGTTGTAAAATTACTGGATTCAAGAGCTGTTATAAGAAGTGAAAATAATGATTTTAATAAAATATTAAATCAGAAAAAATTTATAAGAATATATAATAAATGTGACTTGGCTGACGAAAAGGAAACTATAAAGTGGCAAAATTATTTTAAAGAAAAGGGTGAGGATGTTTTCTTTATAGATTCTATGAGTAAAAAAGGAATAAATGAAGTATTATCTTACTTAAATAATATTAAATCAACATTTAGAGCAAATAGAGAAGTAAGAGCTATGGTAGTAGGTATTCCAAATGTAGGTAAGTCAATGTTTATTAATTCAATAACGAAAAAATCCAACGCAAAGACAGGGAATAGACCTGGGGTGACACTTTCAAAACAATGGATAAAGGTAAAAGGAGAAGTTTATCTATTGGATACACCGGGAGTTCTTCCTCCAAAATTTGAAAATTTAGAAGATGGTGTGTGTCTTGCTTCTATTGGTTCTGTAAAAGATACAATTTTGGATAGAGAAGAATTATGTCTTAAACTTATTGAATTTTTAATTGAAAGATATCCTGATAAATTAAAAGAAAGATACAAGCTTGAAAATGTTGAAAAAATGCCTATAGAAGTTTATGAAGATATAGGAAGAAAAAGAGGATTTTTATTAAAAGGCGGAGAAATTGATTATTTGAGAACTGCCGTTACGGTTTTAGATGAGTTTAAAAACGGTCTTATTGGCAGAATTTCTTTTGACAGAGTTTGTGATTTATAGGAGTAAAAAATGATAGATGTTAAAAATACAAAAGTCAGTGAATTAAGAAAAATCATAAATGAGATAAAGTTTGAAGAATATGAAGAATATATTGAAGTATTTAAGTCTGATGGAAGAAGAGAGCTTGAGAAGTTTGCTTTAAGGCTTCAAAAAAAATTAGATCAATATAATAAAGAGTTACAAAGACTTGAGAATATTAAAGAGTACGAAAATAGTCTTTATGATAAAGGTTATAAGCTTATTGCCGGAATAGACGAAGTTGGTAGAGGTCCCTTAGCTGGTCCTGTTGTAACTGCTGCTGTTATTCTTCCAAAAGACAGTAAAATAATGTATATGAATGATTCAAAGGCTTTAAGCTCACAAAAAAGAGAAGATATAGCTTTAAAGATAAAAGAAGAAGCTATAAGTTATGCTTATGGAATAGTTGATAATAATGAAATAGATAGAATTAATATTTTAAATGCAACTAAAAAAGCTATGCTTGAAGCTGTAAATAAATTAAATGTAAAACCTGATATGATTTTAATAGATGCCGTTCATTTAGATACTAATATAAAGCAGAAGTCTTTTATAGAAGGGGATGCGAATATTTATTCGATATCAGCTGCAAGTATTATTGCAAAAGTTCATAGAGATCATATGATGGATGAATATGCAAAGGAATATCCGGAATATGGGTTTGAAAAGAATAAAGGGTATGGAACTTTTGACCATGTTGAAGCCATAAGAAATATTGGACTTTGCCCTATTCATAGAAAAACTTTTACCGAAAATATAATAGACAGCAGGGTAAAACAAGGCAGAAATTATGAAAATGTTGTTATGAATTATCTGGTTAAACATGGATACAGTATTTTAAATAAAAATTATAAATGTAAATATGGTGAAATTGATATAATAGTTAGAAAAGATAATTTAATTGCTTTTGTAGAAGTAAAAGGACGTCATAAAAATATTATAGCACCTAAAAGTTATGTGGATGAAGAAAAAAGAAAAAGAATAATAGACAGTGCAAAACAATATTTAAAAGAAAAGAGTTTAAATGATAAGTTTAAAATTCGTTTTGATGTAGTAGAAATAACTGATAAATCAAGAGGAACTTTTGATGTTAAAGTTATAGAAGATGCATTTAGAGAAAATAAATAGTATATTATTGTCTGAAAACTTAATACTTTTCAAAATATTTAGAATATTATTGAAAAGTATTTTTTTTTAGTGTAATATGGTAATAGTATATAATTTAGGAGGACATTTTTATGGAATCGATTTTGCTCGATAGAATAAGAAAGTTAAATGAGATATTAAAACTTACGGCCGTAGAAGTAGTATCTTTTGAAGAATTAACAAATGAGTTGAGTAAAATTTTGAAGGTAAATGTATACATATCAGAAAATGACGGAACAATTCTTGCTTATTCAACAAGTGACAGATTTAAATGTGATTTGACTTATTATCCTAATGAAGAAGCACATTTTCCTCAAAATTTCACAGAAAAATTACTTTCTTATACAGACACAGTAGAAAATATATATGAAGAAAGTCCGATTTGTACTTTTGGAAGTCAAGGGCCTTGTGTTTATAAAGACAGATATATGACTATCGTACCTATAAATGGTCTAGGTGAAAGAATAGGTACATTGTTATTTAGTAAATATGGCGGAAAATTTGATGACGATGAAATTATATTATGTGAATATTCTGCTGCCATAGTTGTTATGGAACTTTTAAGATATATTCAAGATCAAAGAAAGAAAAATACCGCAGATATAGCTGCAGCAAAAATGGCTCTTTCAACTTTATCATACTCTGAAGTTGAAGCCGTAAAGATGATTTTTAAAGAAGTTGAAAATGAAGGACTCGTTGTTGCAAGCAAAATTGCCACAGAAGCTCAAATTACAAGATCTGTTGTTTCAAATGCACTTAGAAAGCTTGAAAGTGCAGGTATCATAGAAACAAGATCTCTTGGTATGAAAGGAACGTTTATAAAAATAGTTAATCAAGAATTAAGAGCTCAATTAAATCAATAAGACACTCCTTCGAGTGTCTTTTTTATATGTTATTTATATATTTTGTTGTTATCTTATAAATTTCATCTTCATCATTTGCATTAAGTAGATTTTCCATAGCTTCTTGATTTTTTGTCATGTTAATAATACTTGACAATAGAGGGATTTGTTTTTTACCATCTGTAAATACAAGACCAAAAATATATTTTACATTTACTGTTTTATCATTTGATGCCATTTCCCTAAATTCAATATCATTTTTTAGTTTTAAAATAATTATACATGGTTTTATTACATGTTCAGGATCTGTATGAGGAATTGCTATTGACCATGGATGTATAGGTAAACCTGTTGGGCTTATTTCTTCTCTTTTAAGTAAGGCGTTTGTGTATGTATCTTTTACATAATTTTTTTTGTATAGAAGTTCTCCTAATGTTTTAAGTGCATCCTTATAATCATTAACTTCAACGTTTAAGTAAATATTTTCGTGACTAATCATTTTAAATTATGTACTCCTTTTCGTGTTTTTATATAATTTATAATAAATGCTATTATTTTTAATTCAAATTATTGTTTTCCGTTTTTTAAGGAAAATAATAAAATATATTCTTTTTTTGTTTTTCTAATTGCATAAGAATTAATAATATATTGGCAAATAAGTTATTTTTTTTCCTAATTTTAATAATTTCATATATATATTTAAAGTTTCCTATGTTGAATGGAAGAATTATGTTTGTTTCTTTTTTTTCTTAAAAATATAATATCCATAACAACATTATGGAGGTTATATATGAAAGCAGCAGTATTAAACGGAGTCGAAGATTTAAAAATAATGGAATTAGAAACTCCAAAAGCTAATGACGGTGAAATTATAATGAAAGTAAAAAGTGCACTGACTTGTGGAACCGATGTTAAGACTTTTAGAAGAGGTCATCCAAACTTGGCATTTGGACATAATGAAGTAGCATTTGGACATGAAGGAAGCGGTATTGTATATGAAGTTGGAAAAGGCGTAAGCGATTTTAAGGTAGGAGATAGAATTGCATCACATAATACAGCACCTTGTCATTCTTGCTATTCATGCAGAGTTGGAGATTATAGTATGTGTGATGATTTGAAATTAATGAAAGGTACATGGGCAGAATATGTAAGAATTCCTGCTGAAATCGTAAAAGAAAATGTGTTTAAGATACCTGATAATATGTCATATAAACAAGCCGCATTGTTAGAACCTCTTTCTTGCGCAGTGTATGGAGTGGATTTGTCTGATATAAAACTTGGTGATTTAGTCGTTGTAAACGGATGTGGACCGATAGGACTTATGATGCTTAAATGTGCAAAATTAAAAGGTGCTACTGTTATTGCTTGTGATTTTACTGATTTAAGACTTGAAACAGCTAAAAAACTCGGAGCTGACATGGTGGTGGATTTAAAGGAAGTTGATGATCAAGTTGAGGCTGTAAGAGAATTAACTCCTTATTCAAGAGGTGTTGATGTTGCAATAGAAGCGACTGGAGTTCCTGAAGTATGGGAAAAAAATATGCTAATGGTCAGAAAAGGCGGAATGGTTATGGAGTTTGGAGGATGCAAGCCTGGTACAACCATAACAGTAGATACTAAATTACTTCATTATTCTCAGCTTACAATCAAAGGAGTTTATCATACCACACCTAAACATGTAGGAATGGCTTTTGAACTTATTAAAAGAGGAGAATTTCCTGAAGATTTAATGATAAACAAAAGCTTTAAACTGGATAATGCTTTGGATGCACTTCTTTCTCATGCTAATGGGGAAGTAATAAAAAATGAAATAGTAATAGACTAATAAATTTTATTTAAATAAAAGACACCTTAGGGTGTCTTTTATATTTGTAATATTATATATAATAAAGTTAATATTTTATTATTAAAGAATTATTTTAATAAGATATTAAGTAATATTAACATTTTATATGTATTTATTTTACTTTGTTATTTAAAGGAGGTTTAAATTTATTATATTTTGTAATAATACTATTTATAGCTTTGTTGACTTTTAAATATATATATATTAGTATTAGTTAATAAAGAAAAAGAGGTTTTAAATGTATAATTTAGGAAAAAACGAATGTAAAAAAATTATATTGTTAATAACTTATGCAATACTGTTTTATTATTTTGTAACAAATTTTAGCAGTGTATTAGGTGTGTTAAGTACAACTTTAGGAATTTTATCGCCTTTTATAATAGGTTTTGCTTTAGCATTTATACTAAATAAACCTTTTGTGTTTTTTAGGGATAAGGTTCTTGGGAAACTAGTAGATAAAAATAAGAAAAAAGAAAGACTGGGGCTTAGAGCCGGAATTGCAATATTATTGGTATATTTATTGGTTATCATATTTTTAGTGTTAATATTTTCTTTTGTTCTTCCTCAGCTTGTAAGAAGTATTTCAGGGCTTATAAATTATATCCCTCAGTATTCAAAAGAGTTATTTGATACTATTGATAATATGGTAGATAAAGTAATAATAAATGAAACGATGCTAAAGACTATTGAGAAAACAAGTACTTCGATTGCTTCAACTATGAAAACTGTTCTTTCTAATGCGGTACCTGCAATTGTTTCTTTTATTTCAAATTTTGCATCTAACGTTATAAATATTGTTATTGCTGTTATAGTATCTATATATTTATTATTTGATAAAGATCATTTGAAATATCAATATAGAGTTATTGTAAGAGCCTTTTTAAATGAAAAAAATGCAAATAGGGTATTACGTGTTACAGAACTTACATCTAAAACTTTTTCCGATTTTATAGGCGGACAAATTATTGATGCAATAATAATTGGAGTTTTATGCTCAATAGGACTTGCTGTATTAAAGGTTCCTTATGCTTTATTAATCGGTACTATAGTTGGGTTTACCAATATAATTCCATATTTTGGACCTTGGATAGGTTCGATTCCAAGTGTGTTTATTTTGTTTATGGTAAAACCTATGTATGCGATTATATTTATAATATTTGTTGTTATATTGCAGCAAGTTGATGCAAATATTATTTATCCTAATGTTGTAGGAAGTTCTGTTGGGCTTGGAGCGTTATTTGTGACTTTTTCAATTATTGTAGGTGGAGGTTTGTTTGGGCTTGTTGGAATGATTTTAGGTGTTCCTACATTTGCTGTAATATATACATTGGTTAAAGAAAAGGCGTATAAAAATTTAAAGAAAAAGAATATTACAAAAGTATAGTAAACCTTGACAAATACAGGCTAAAAGATATAAAATAATATTTTAGAAAAGATAAAGGAGATGCATGATATGTTTACAATGATAAATCCCCCTATAAATGAACTTTTAGATAAAGTAGATAATAAATATGTTCTTGCAATGCTTGTTGCAAAAAGAGCTAGAGAGCTTTATGAAGGAGATGAACAACTTGTTGACGAACATTTTGTAAATCTTATTACAACAGCAGTTGAAGAAGTATATGAAGATAAGATTGGATACTACTTAATTGAAGAAGGAGACAGAAAATATAGAGTACACAAGAGTGTTGATTTAAACGAAATGTTAAACAATTCTTTATAATTAATACAGGAATAACTTATGATAGCAAATGTTTTGATTGATACCTTAGGTGTGGTAGGAGATAAAATATACGATTATAAAATACCAGATAATTTAATAAAAGATATTGAAATAGGCAAGAGGGTTCTTGTCTATTTTGGTAGAGGTAAGAATTTAATTCCTGCTTTGGTTATAGGTATAAATGAAAATAGTGAATATGAAGAAGACAAAATAAAAGATATAGTAGAAATTTTGGACGAAGAAGTAATTGTTCATCAGTATTTAATTGATTTAATTAAATATATGAGGGACAATTATTTTTGTACCTATATTGATGCATTAAGATGTGTTCTTCCGTCTTTGGAACAAGTTAAAAGAAAAGAAACATATTCGTTACTTGAAAATGACAAACAAATAGATGAAAAATATGAATTAATTGTAAATTTAATAAAAAAGAGAAACGCTCTTGCAAGTTTCGATTATTTAAAGTCGAAACTTAATTTATCCAAAAGTGAATTAAAAGAAGAAATATCATATTTGGTTAAAAAGGATATTATTTCAAAACAAGTATCATATTATATTCAAGAAGAAAAGAGACAAGAAGTTGTTTCTTTAAGCGGAAAATATGAAAATATTGAAGATTATTTGAAAAAAATAAGAGCAAACGCCATAAAGCAAATTAGTGTAATAAAAGCTCTTGAAAAAGGTGAGCTTTATTATGAGAAGTTAACTGAGCTTACAGGTGCAAACAGAAGCATTATAACAAAATTATCTGAGATGGAATTAATTAGGACTTATTTTATAGATAAAGATGATGAGTTTGATTTAAGTCTAAAGGAAGAACATAAAGATGTTATTTTAAATGAAGAACAACAAGGAGTATTAGACTTATATTTTAATGAAAATAATACAAATAAATTTCTTCTTCATGGAGTTACAGGAAGCGGTAAGACCGAAGTATATATAAAAATGTTTAAAGATCAGATAAATAAAGGGAAACAGTGTTTGTTCCTTGTTCCTGAAATTGCTCTTACTCCTCAAATGATGAGAAATATATATTATAGGTTTAATGGTGAAGTTGCAATTATGCATTCAAAACTTTCCATGTCAAAAAGGATTAAAGAGTGGGACAGGGTACGAAGCGGAAAAGCAAAAATTGTTTTAGGGGCTAGAAGCGCTTTGTTTATGCCTTTTAAAGACCTTGGTCTTATGGTTATTGATGAAGAACATGAAAATACTTATAAATCATCTCAAACTCCAAGGTATGATACGATAGATCTTGCAAATTTTATTTCTGATAAAACAGGTGCAAGACTTGTTCTTGGAAGTGCGACTCCAAGCATAGAAAGTTACTATAAGGCTTTTAGGGGAGAATATAGACTTCTTGAGATGAAGAAAAGAGCTAACGGAAAAGATTTCCCTAAAGTTCATATTGTAGATATGACCGATGAAATGAGAAACGGAAATAGATCTCCAATCAGCCGTTTATTAAAAAAAGAAATAGAATCAAGATTGAAAAAAGGAGAACAAAGTATTCTTTTTATGAATAGACGTGGATTTTCTACATATGTCTTTTGTAGAAAATGTGGTTATATAGAGCAGTGCCCAAACTGTGATGTATCACTTACCTATCATGCAAATACAAATTCTCTAAAATGTCATTACTGTGGATATGAAAAAAGTTCTCCAAATATTTGTCCTGAATGTGGGAGTGATAAAATAAAGAGAGCAGGAACAGGAACACAAAAGATTGAGTCACATGTAAGAAGCTTGTTTCCTAATGCAAGAATCTTAAGAATGGATTTTGATACAACAAGAAAAGCCGGAAGTATGGAAAAAATACTTTCGGACTTTAGAAATAATAAGGCAGATATACTAATAGGAACGCAAATGGTTGTTAAAGGTCATGATTTTGCAAATGTGACTTTGGTTGGTATACTTCTTGCTGATACTGCACTTAATTTCCCTGATATAAATTCACCTCAAAGGACATTTCAGCTTTGTACTCAAGCCTCAGGAAGAGCCGGAAGGGCAAGTAAAGAGGGAAGTGTTGTAATGCAGACTTACTCTCCAAAGAATAAAACACTTGTTTACTCTTCAATGCACGATTATAAAAAATTCTATGCATATGATATTGATTATAGGAAAAAGATGAATTACCCTCCTTTTTCTGAAATTCTGGGAATATTTATTGCAAATGAGTCGGAAGCAAAAAGTAATGAAGATATAAATTTCGTATATAATAAAATAAAAGAACTTTTAAAAGAAAAACAAAGAGAAGACGTAAAGCTTTATCAGCCTATGGAAGCTTTTATACATAAATTAAAAAATAAATATATTATGCATATACTTTTAAGGTATAATGTAGATGATGAAATAAAAAAAGATATTAGAAACATTTTTAGTGAAGTAAATAAGGAAATATCTTCAACAATATTTGCTGAGATAAATCCTGTTACTTTGTTATAGGAGGAATATATGGCACTTAGAACAATAAGAACAAAAGAAGATGAAATTTTAAGAAAGAAAAGTAAAGAAGTAAAAAAAATTACTCCAAGAACTCTTGAACTTATAGATGATATGCTTGAAACAATGTATGATGCAGAAGGTGTTGGTCTTGCTGCTGTTCAAGTAGGGGTTCTTAGAAGAGTTGTAGTTATAGATATTGGGGATGGTCCTGTTATACTTATAAATCCTGAAATTATAGATAAAAGCGAAAAAGAATACCTTGAAGTTGAAGGATGTTTAAGTGTTCCGGGAGAACAAGGTTTTGTATTTAGACCAGAAGAAGTTACCGTTAAAGCTTTAGATAGAGAGGGAAAAGAACAAATTATTGAAAGCAAAGAAAGATTTTTCTCTAAAGCAATTTGTCATGAACTTGAGCATTTAGATGGAATATTATATACAGATCATCTTGTTGAACCAAGTGAAGAACAAATGAAAGAAATAATAAGACAAAGAAAAATTGAGCAAGAGGACGAAGAATAATGAGAGTAGTATATATGGGAACTCCTGAGGTTGCTGTTAAACCTTTGGAAAAACTTATTGAAAGTAATCATGAAGTTTTACTTACAGTTACACAGCCTGATAAGAAAAATTCAAGAAGAGGAAATAAGGTTATATTTTCTCCTGTTAAACAATGTGCTATAGATAATGGTATAGAAGTATTTCAACCTCAAAGAGTAAGTGATGAAGAAAATTATGAATATATAAAATCATTTAATCCTGATGTTATTGTTGTTTGTGCTTATGGACAAATTGTAAAGAAAAATATGCTTACACTGGCAAAATATGGAGCAATAAATATTCATGCATCACTACTTCCACATTTAAGAGGTGCTGCTCCTCTTCATAGAGCTATTATGCAAGGGGATAAAGTAACAGGTGTTACAATTATGCAAATGGATGAAGGTCTTGATACAGGAGATATGCTTTTAAAAGGTGAAATAGAAATTGATGATAAAATGAATGTAGGAATTTTACATGATAAAGTTTCCATTCTCGGAAGTGAACTTATAGTTGAAGCTTTAGATAAAATAGAAAAAGGCGAAATTAATCCTGAAAAACAAGATGACAGTAAATCTAGTTATGCAAATAAAATTTTAAAAGAAGATTGTCACATAAATTTTGATAATAATGTAGAAGATATATATAATATGATAAGAGGATTGAATCCTTTCCCTCTTTCATATGTAAACTTAGATGAGAAAAACATTAAAATATATGAAAGTATCATTAAAAAAGAAGAAATAAACGAAAAATGTGGTACAATTCTCTCATATAGTAAAAAGGATAAAGCGATTTTGGTTGCTGCAAAAGATGGTATTGTCGGTATAAAAGAACTTAAAATGCAAGGTAAAAAGAAAATGGATGCAGCAAGTTTTTATAACGGCAACAGAGATATCATAGGCAAGATTTTTGAATAAAATAAAAAGGAGATAAATATATGTTTTATAGTTATTATTATGGAGGATATTTTATAATTTTACTTCCTGCTATTATTCTTTCACTTTATGCGAGTATAAAAGTAAATTCAACTTTTAGCAAATATGCAAAAGTTCGTAATAGCAGTGGACTTACAGGATATGACTGTGCAAGAAGAATTCTTGATATGAATGGTTTAAGTTATATTCCTATTGAAAGAGTTTCAGGAAGTTTAACTGACCATTATGATCCTGGTAAAAAAGTTTTAAGATTATCTGATAGTGTATATGATGCAGATACAATATCAGCAATAAGTGTTGCTGCTCACGAATGTGGTCATGCAATTCAACATCAACAAGAGTATGCACCTTTAAGCATGAGAAATGCTATATTCCCTGTTGTTAATATAGCTTCGTATGCTTCATGGGTACTTATTTTACTTGGAATAGTGCTTAGTTCGTTCTCATTCCTTGTTCCATTTGGTATAGTTTTATTTGCTGCAACTGTTGTATTCCAACTAATTACATTACCGGTTGAATTTGATGCAAGTAATAGAGCTGTGAAAATATTATCACAAACAGGAATGGTATATGATGGAGAAGCTAAGGCTGCAAAAAAAGTTTTAAGTGCTGCTGCTCTTACTTATGTAGCTGCTGCTTTATCTGCAGTTTTACAACTTCTTAGATTAGTTTTAATTTTTGGTGACAACAGATAAAAATAAAATAAAGGAAATAAAAATTTATGGCGAAGAACATTAAAATCTCACCTTCAAGGGTGAGTGCGTATAAAGTATTAAATGAAGTATTTTTAACGGGTGCATTTAGTAATATTTCTCTAACAAAACATTTAAGAGCGATAAATGTTGAAGCTGATAGAAGGCTTTGTACAAATATAGTTCATGGAGTAATAAAAAAATTTAATAAACTCGAATATATTTTATCAAAGCTTTCAAAAATGCCCGTAAATGAACTTGATGAAAGAGTTAAAATAAGCATTTATATAGGTTTATATCAAATAGTATACCTTGATAAAATCCCAGAATATGCACTTGTAAATGATAGCGTTAATTTAGTTAAAATGTTCGTAGGGAAAAAAGCTTCTGGGTTTGTAAACGGGGTTTTGAGAAATGCTTTAAGGAAAAAATATGAATTAAAAGAAATAACTTTTAGTGATTATTATGATATAATGAATTATGAATATGGATTTAAAAGAGCTTTGGTTGAAAAGCTCTTATTGTCATATAATAAAGAAGAACTTCTTGAATATGCAAAATTTTCTATGTTACCTCCAAGTCTATCTCTTAGAGTAAATAATTTAAAAACAACAAGAGACGAACTTATTGAAAGATTTAATATAAAAGGTTTTGAAACAAGAAAAACTTTTGTTCCTGAAGGGGTTGAAATTACATCTTCTCTTAATGTGACATTGACGGAAGAATATAGAAAAGGACTTTTTTCTATTCAAGATAGTGCAGGAATGCTTGTTTCATATGCACTAGATGCAAAAGAAGGTATGAGTGTTCTTGATATGTGTTCTGCTCCTGGCGGTAAAAGTATGCATACGGCAGAAAAAATGAACAATAAAGGAAGTATTATATCTTGTGACATATATAAAAAGAAACTTGAAATAATGGATTTTAGAGCAAAACAGCTTGGTATAGATATAATAAAAGTAAGAAAACAAGACGGAACAAATTTCTGTGATGAGTATGTTGATAGCTTTGATAGGATAATATGCGATGTGCCTTGTTCTGGGCTTGGAGTAATTAGAAGAAAGCCTGAAATTCTAAAATACTATTCAAATGAAAAAATAGATGAATTAAAAAATATACAATATTCAATTTTATCAAATGCGGTAAAATATTTAAAAAAAGACGGTATTTTGGTTTATTCGACTTGTACTATAAATAAAGAAGAAAATGAAGATATATTAAATAAAGTTTTATCGGAAAATAAAAACTTAGTTTTAGATTCCATTAATCTTCCTTTTGAGTTTGAATATGACAGAAAAATGGCAGAAAAAGGAATATTAAACGTACGAGGAGATAAAAATAATACAGATAGTTTCTTTATTTCAAAAATAAAAAGAATATAGATGTTTGAGGATATGATGGAAAATTTATTTGGACTAACGTTAGAAGACTTAGAAAAGATAGTCATAGATGAATTCAAGGAACCTAAATTTAGGGCTAAACAAATTTTTAAATGGCTTTATTCTTCTTATGTGAAAAATATCGATGAAATGACAAATTTATCCTTAAGTTTAAGAGATAAGTTAAAAAGTAAATATTATATTTCTCATTTACAACTTGAAAAGAAATTTGTTGAAAAAGGAAGTAATACGACAAAATTTTTATTAAAAACCGAAGATGATATTTTAATTGAAAGTGTACTTTTAACTTATGAGGCAGGTTCAACTCTTTGTGTTTCCACTCAGGCAGGTTGCAGAATGGGATGTGTTTTTTGTGAATCAGGTAAATGCGGATTACTTAGGAATCTTACAAAAGGTGAGATTTTAAATGAAATTTATCTTGTAAACGAGATTGAAGATATAAAGGTATCAAATATTGTTTTGATGGGAAGCGGAGAACCTCTCGATAATTATGATGAGGTTATTGGTTTTTTAAAACTTGTAATGGATAAAGATACACTTAACATGTCAAAAAGGAGTATTACGTTATCTACTTGCGGTTTAAAAGATAAAATTTATCTTTTAGCAGATAGTGGGTTAGATATTAATCTTGCCTTATCTCTTCATGCTCCTTTTCATGAAATGAGAGAGAGTATGATGCCTGTGGAAAGAGCAAATAACATAGATGATGTTTTACAGGCAACATTCTATTATAGATTTAAAACGGGAAGAAGAATAACATATGAATATTGCCTAATAGAGGGTAAAAATGATACAATAGAGTGTATCGAAAAACTTTATGAATTATTTAAAGATACTGATGGACTTATAAACGTAATAGGAGTAAATGATAATTCCAAAAAAACGGTAGATGATAAATACATTCACGTATTTGTAAATAAACTAAGAAAAAAGGGAATAAACGTTACGCTTAGAAGACGACTTGGAAGCAGTATAAATGCTGCTTGCGGACAGCTTAGAAGCAGATATTTAAATAAAGAGGTATAAAGATGAAATTAGTTGGAACCAGCGATGTTGGCATGCTTAGAGAAATTAATCAAGACAGTTTCTTAATGCTTGAAAATAAAGAAAAAGAAATAATTGCATTTGGTGTTGCTGATGGACTTGGAGGACATAATGCAGGAGAACTTGCAAGTGCTCTTTGTATGGATATATTAAGAGAATATTTTAATATATCTAATAAATTTTATGAAGAGATGAAGAAAGAAGTTAAGGGTATTATTGAATATGCAAATAAAAGAATTTTAGATTTTGCAAACGAAAATAAAGAAGCTGCAGGGATGGGCACAACCCTTACTTTATGTATATACCATGAGGGAGAATGTTTTATAGTACATGTGGGTGATTCAAGATGCTATAAAATAAATAAAGATGAAATAAAACAAATTACGGTTGATCATTCTTTGGTTTCACATATGGTTGCAAGTGGAGAAATAACAAAAGAAGAAGCAGAGCATCATCCAAATAGAAATATTATTACCAATGCTCTTGGCACTCAAGAAGAATTTTTTATTGATACTTATGTTGAGAAATTAAAAAAAGGTGATATTATTCTTGTTTGTTCCGATGGATTAAGTGAGCATGTTGAAAATGAAGAAATAAAAGAAATAGTAAATAGTAATGATTTGGATACAGCAAAACATTTACTTATAGATAGAGCAAACGAAAATGGCGGAAGTGACAATATAACGGTAGTATTGTTTGACGGAGGATTAGAATAATGATGATCGGAAGAGTGTTAAACGACAGATATGAAATAGTTCAATTTGTCGGTCAAGGGGGAATGGCTAAGGTTTACTTAGGCTTTGATAAAGTTTTAAACAGAGATGTAGCCATAAAGGTACTTCAAGAGGAGTTTACGGATAACGAACAATTCCTTAACAAATTTAAAAGAGAGGCACAGGCTGCAGGAAAACTATCTCATCCTCATATTGTAAATATTTACGATACGGGTATTGATAATAATATTTATTATATTGTTATGGAATATGTAGATGGTGGAACTTTAAAAGATTATATTAACGCAAAAGGTAAACTTAGCTACAGAGAAAGTATCAACTACGCATTGGCTATTGCATCAGCACTTAGTCAAGCACATAAAAATAACATCATTCACAGAGATGTTAAACCTCAAAATATTTTATTAACCAGAGCAAAAAGACTTCCAAAGGTTGCTGATTTTGGTATAGCACGTGCCATAACATCATCTACAATGACAATGGTAGATGAAACAATGGGAAGTGTTCATTATCTTTCTCCAGAACAGGCAAGAGGAGGATATCTTGATGCAAGATCAGATTTATATTCTCTTGGAATTTTATTATATGAAATGGTAACGGGTAAATTACCTTTTGATTCTGATTCTCCTGTTGCTGTTGCTTTAATGCAAATTCAAGAAGATATTGTACCTCTTAGAGATATAGACCCTGAGGCTCCAAAAGGTCTTGAGGTTATTATTCAAAATCTAACTGCAAAATCTCCAAATGATAGATATCAAGATGCTGCAAGTCTTATAGAAGATTTGAAAAAGGTAAGAAGCGATTTTAATGCTCATATAAACAGAATAGGAATTGATGATACATCTCCTACAGAGAGAATTCCTATTATTAGAGATGAAGAAATAGAGCAGGTTCCAAAGCGAGTTGCTCTTGAAAATACTGATGACTATGATAAATTAAGAGAAGATGAAGTAGAAAAGGATAAAAAAGATAAAAAGGATAAGAAAAAGAAGAAGGACAAAGAAGGAAAAACAAATTGGTTTACGAAACTTCCTTTAAAAATGAAAATCCTTACAGGGGTTTTAGCTGTTATTCTTATTGCTGGGATAGTATTTGCAGGAACAAGAATTTTTGCAAAGGAAATTACAGTACCAAGCGTTGTAAATATGACACAAGCAGAAGCTATTGCAACTCTTGAAAAAGCAGGACTAAAAGTAGATACTCCAAAAATGCAAAGTTCTACGGAAGTTGAAGCCGGAATGGTTATTTCTCAGTCTCCTACCGCAAATACTGTAATAAAATCTTATAAAAAAGTAACAATTGTAGTTTCAAGTGGTCCAAAAAATGTAGAAATTCCTAATGTTGTTGGAATGAAACAAGAAGAAGCTGAATCTGACATTACAACTCTAGACCTTAAAGTAAAAGTTGTAAGCGAATATAATGATAATGTTGAAAAAGGTGAGGTTTATAAACAAACACCAGCTGCAAAAGAGAGCATAAAACAAGGTGAAACCGTTACTATTTACGTAAGTAAAGGTGAAAGTAAAGTTACAATGGAAGATTTAAGCGGATTATCTTTAAGTGAGGCTAAAAGTAAAATAACTTCTCTTGGTTTGGTTGTTGGAGATATAGAATATGATTCAAGTGAAAAATATGGAAAAGATGTTGTTATCAGTTCCTCACCAAGTCAATATGAAGAAGTAACGAAAGGCTCAAGTGTTGATCTTGTTGTAAGTAAAGGTTTGATTCAATCTAAAACAATGGCTATAGACATAGGAGAATTCTGTAATAGTACAGGAGAAAAAGTTAAGGTTGATATTGTGTATGTAGATCCTGACGGGGATACATCAACAGCTTACAGCGGAACAGTAAAAGATACTGATATTATAAGAGTAACTTTTAGAGGATATGGTGTTGGATATTTTAAAGTATATATTAATGGAACCGAAAAAGGTAATGGAGGAATAGTTACTTTCTAATATGCTAAAAGGAAAAATTTTAAAAGGAGTAGGCAGTTTTTATACTGTCTACTCTTATAACGATAATAAGGAATATACACTTAAAGCCAGAGGAATATTTAGAAAACAAAAAATAACTCCGGTTGTTGGAGATGAAGTTTTGTTTTCTGCAATAAATACTGAAGATGGAAGTATAGAAAAAATAGAAAAAAGAAAAAATGAACTTGTTAGACCCAGTATTTCAAATGTAGATAATATTGTTATTGTGTGTGCATTGAAACAGCCTGATATAAGCTTTTTTTTATTGGATAAAATGCTTATTAATGCTTATAACGAAAATGTTGATATATATATTTGCTTTAATAAATGTGATCTTTGTACAAAAGAAGAAATAGAAGAAATAAAAAATATATATAAAAATTCAAGTTTTAATTTAATATTTACAAGTAATATTACAAAGGAAGGCATTGAAGAAATTAAACCCATACTTAAAGATAAAACTACTGTTTTTATGGGAGTATCGGGAGCAGGTAAATCTTCTATGATTAATTCCTTATATGATAATTATAAACTTGAAACATCACATGTTAGCAGGAAAATAAAAAGAGGTAGACATACAACAAGACATAGTGAACTTTTCATGGAAAATGAAAATACATTTGTAGCGGATACTCCCGGATTTTCATCTCTTGAAGTTTTTGATGTAAAAAAGGAAGATTTATATCATTATTATAGTGAATTCAACGAATATATAGATTGTAAATTTCCTAATTGTGTACATATAAACGAACCTGTGTGTGGTGTTAAAGATGCCATTAAAGCTGGGAAAATTAATATTACAAGATATAATACATATAAACAAATTTTTGAAGAAATTAAATCAAAGGAAAATAAATATTAATGAAATTTTTAATGGTCAGCGGCGGAGAAGTCAGCGATTATAATTTTTTGAAAAATGAAATAGATAAGTTTGTACCTGATTATATAGTTGCAATAGATAAAGGTGCAAATCATCTTAATAATATAGGCATTGATGCCGATATTTTAATAGGTGATCTTGATAGTATAGATATTAATTTAAAGGAAAAATATAAAGATAAGATATTAAAACTTCCTGTTGAAAAAGATGATACCGATACGGCTGTTGCTCTTGATTATGCTATGGATAATGGAGCAAAAGAAGTTAAAATATATGCATCGGTTGGTTCTAGATTTGATCATACATATGCCAATGTATTATTATTAAAAAGAGCACTTGACAATAATGTAAAATGTACTTTAATAAATGAACAAAATAAGATTAGTTTGCATAATAAAAGTTTTAGTATAAAAGAAATGGTTGGAAGTACAGCTTCATTTTTTGCATTTGATAAACCTGTTACAATAACTTTAAATGGATTTTATTATCCTTTGGATAAATATCTTATGAAAAAATATGATCCTTTAGGAGTAAGTAACAAGGTGATAAGTAATAATGCAGAAGTTATATTTGATAATGGAGAGCTTCTTAGTATTATTGCAAGTGATAAATAAGAAAAAATAAAAAAAATAAAAAAATATATAAAAATGTTTAAAAAATATACAAATAAGTTTGCATTTAGTTAAAATCTTTGATATAATACTATGTACTGTGAATAAGTAAGAAATTATGTTTTAGATATAGGAGGAAGAAGTTATGCCTAAAGAATGTTATGTATGCGGTAAAAAGATTACAAGCGGTAACCAAGTAAGTCACTCAAACATTCATACAAAAAGAACTTGGAAACCTAACTTAAAAAAAGTAAGAATCGTAGAAGATAATACAACAAAAAATGTACAAGTTTGTACAAGATGTTTACGTTCAGGTAAAGTAGAAAGAGCGTAAGTTTAATTTTTAATATACGATAAATAAAGATAGTTTTTAACTATCTTTTTTTATTACCTTCCTATATTATGAAAATTATCTTTGAACATATGGAAAAAACAATAAATTACACCTGCAATTATTAATGCATACCAAATCCATTTAGGGAAAACTAAAATAAGTAAAATAAATATGATACAGGCAAGAAGACAATCGATAATTAATCTGTCGTTGTGGCAATTCATTTTTACTCCTCCTTTGTTTATACTATATAGTATTAAAGGATTTAAAAATATGTGAATAATTAAATAAAAAAAGCCCTGGTGTAAGGGCTTATATTTTAATAGCTATTTTCTATTTCTTTTATTTTGTCATATAGATAGTCGTTAAGTGGTGTTTCTATATTATGTTTTTTACCTAATTTTTTTATAGTTCCAGCAAAAAGCTCGACTTCTGTTTTTCTTTTTGCTTTTGTATCTTGACGAAGGGATGGTGCATTGTCTGGGCTTAATGTATCCATTAAAGCCATCCAATCATTTATTTCTTTATTTGTAAGTTCTATTCCTTCCGCTTTTGCGACCTTTTGAACTTCTTTCATAACATTTATAACCATTTCTCTTGGTTTGCCTTGTTTTTGAATTCCTCCGTATGTTGTTTCATATACTGCAACTACTTGATTTACAGCATCGTTTAACATAAGTTTGCTCCAAAGGTTATGTAAAATGTTATCAGGTATTTCGTATGGAAGATTTGAATTTATAAACAGTTCCTCTACTTTTTTTACATCTTCTGTTATTATATTGTCTTTGTTTCCATAACATATTGTTCCAACTTTTGAAAAAGAAACATTGTTATTTTCTTTTTGAGCATCCATTCCGTGTACTTCACAGTATAAAAGATGTTTTTCTCCGTAATGTTCTTTTATAATATTTTCACTTTCTATTCCATTCATTACAGATAAGAAAATGGTATCATCTTTAACAAAATTTTTAACGGATTTTATGGATTCATCCATTCCGGTAAATTTAACTGCGAATATTATAAGATCCGCTTTTTGCTCATTTTCTTTATCACATACAAAGTTAAAATTATATTTTTCTCCATTAATAATAAAATCCATATTCTTATATTTTTTTATCCTGTCTTCATCAGCGATAAAATATACTTCATCTTTAAGATAATCTTGTAAATATGATGCATACATTAACCCTAAAGCACCTGCACCTATTATAAATACATTTTTTATTTGCATATAATTCACTCCTTATCTTTTATATTTTATCATAAAAGATGGATTTGTCTAAGATATATTAAAACTTTACAAGGTATAAAAACACAGGTATAATTAAATTAATTTAAAGTGACGGAGAAAATATGAAAAAAAGAAATTTTAAAAAGAATTTACCATACATTATACCCATATGTATTTTAGTATTATTTGTTGTATTTAAGCTTTTTACAATGGATATTTCCTTTGGAGAAATAAAATGTAATTTAAGTGATAATCCGAATATTGTAAGTTTATTAAAGGAAGCAAAAAGCAAAGAAAAAACGCTTCAAATAAATGGAGCAATAGGGGATACTTCTTACTGTTATGAATATGAAAGCAGTGATATTACAGGATATGAAAACAGTGACTTAAATTTAAAAAGTTTTGATGAATACAATAATAATTTAAAAGAAACTTTGGGATGTGAAAATATTGTATCATTTGAATACAGTGAAAATATAAAATTAAACGGAACTCCTAAGTTAGTATTTTATAATTTAAAAGAAGGCAATTATTCTTTATTTGAAATAAGAGAAGGTAATATTTATTATTTGAGCGATACAGTTACAAATAAAAATGAAGTATCTTTTGATGTATCCAATACTTCTTACGTTTATGTTTTGGCAAGTGGAGTAGATGATGATACTATTTCAAAATTAAAAAATGATAAACTTGAAATAAAAACTTCTTCAGATGAAGAAAAGACAAAACTTATTGCTGCAACAGAAAAAAAAGGCGAAGAAGAAAATAATCAAAATAAGAAAGCATATTATTTTAATTTAACTATTGAATGTAAGGAAGCAGTAGAAAATATTGATTCAATAAAAGAAGAAAAAAGAAAGTATATTCCATCAAACGGATATATATTTGGACCTAAAAAGGTTGTTTTTTATGAAGGAGAAAATCTCTATGAAGTTCTTTTTAGAGAGTTAAAAAAAGCAGGAATTCCTTTTGATGTGAGCGGGTATAGTGAGTATTCTACGGCATATGTAAAGGGAATAAATAATCTATATGAATTTGACCTTGGGGCATCTTCAGGTTGGGTTTATTATGTAAATGGTAAGCAGCCTAATTACGGTTGTTCTGATTATATTCTAAAAAGCGGTGATGAGGTCGTTTGGAAATATATTAAAGGAAGGTAAAATATGAATAACAGGGGGATGTTTGTAAGTTATAGCTCATATGTAAATATTCTATATTTTATAGGTGTAATGGTTATAAATATGTTTTTTATGCACCCTGTTATTTTATTTATTTCTTTTGTTTCTTCATTAACCTATAGCCTTTATTTAAACGGAATGAAAAGTTTAAAATTTGATTTGTTTGTTTTATTTCCTCTTTTATTATTTATCATTCTTGTAAATCCTTTGGTTAATCATCAAGGCACTACGATACTTTTTTATATAAATAATCAAATGATAACAAAAGAATCAATTTTATATGGAATATTTGCCGGAATGATGATAATAAATATGTTTTTGTATTTTTCATCTTTTAACAAAATTATGACAGGGGATAAAATAATGTCTGTCTTAAAGTTTGTTTCAAGAAAGTTATCTTTAATTTTTGTAATGACTTTAAGATTTGTTCCAAGATACAAAAACGAATTTAATAAAAATAAGGTGTCTCAACAGTGTTTAAATGAAGGGCTTAATGATGGTAATTTCTTTGACAGAATAAGACATGGCTCAAATATGATGTCTTCTCTTGTTACCTTTGCCCTTGAGGATGGAATTGATACTGCAGATACGATGATTGCAAGGGGATATGGACTAAAAAATAAGAGTAATTATAAAAGGGAAAAATTTACAAATGATGATAAAGTATTTTTTGTATTGATGATGATACTTCTTCTGATTGTAATAATTGGAATTATTAGAGGACAGTTTTATATTAACTTTTTCCCTGATTTTATTTTTACGGAATTATCTATACATAATGCTTTATATTTTGTAAGTTATTTTATTTTTGCAATGGTTCCTATGATAATTGAAATAAAGGAGGCTTTGGTTTGGAATTTATCAAAATAGATAATCTTAGTTTTTCTTATCCACATAAAAAGAATGTTTTAAAAAATATCTCTTTTAACATTGATAAGGGGGATTTTGTTTTGCTGTTTGGTAAATCAGGAAGCGGAAAGTCTACTTTATTAAAACATTTAAGCATAAGCCTTGCTCCTTACGGAGAGAAAGAAGGAAAAATATATTATAAGGGAATTGAAAGTGAAGATATTTCTTTAAAGGAAAGATGTGAAAAAATAGGGTATGTAATGCAGAATATTGATGCACAAATTGTAACCGATAAAGTATGGCATGAACTGGCTTTTACACTTGAAAACTTAGGATATGATAATGCAAAAATGCACAGCAGAATGGCAGAGATAACAAGTTTCTTTTCTATGTCATCTTGGCTTGATAAAGATACTTCGTCTCTTTCCGGAGGAGAAAAACAAAAATTAAATTTAGCTGTTAGTATGCTTACTTTTCCAGATGTTCTTCTTTTAGATGAACCTACTTCTCAACTTGACCCTGTAATGAGAGATGAGTTTATAAGGCTTTTAAAGAGAATAAATGAAGACTACGGTACGACAATTATTATAACGGAACACTCCTTTGAAGGTATTATTGAAAATGTGGATAAATGTGTACTTATTGATAATGGAAGAGTCGTATTTAACTCAGATAAGCTATTCTTAACTGATGAAATAATAGAAAATAAAAAGCAATATTATGAATTTCTTCCAGCTGTTACAAAATTTGGACATGAGATTTTAAATAAAAATAATATTTTAACGGTAAATGAAGCAAAGAAGAATTTAATAAAATCAAATATTAATTTAAAAGAAAAGATTGGAAAAATAAAACATAGAAGCAAAGAAATCATAATTGAAGTTAAAAACGTTTCTTTTAAATATAGTAAACTTGAAAGAAATATTTTAAAAGATGTGTCTTTAAAAATATATAAAGGGGATTTTTTATCTATTATAGGTCCAAATGGTGTTGGTAAAAGTACATTTTTAAATTTGCTTATTGGTTCTTTGAAGCCAAATAAAGGGAAAATTATCAAAAATGGAAAAATAGCAATGCTTCCACAAAATCCCGTAAGTTTATTTATTAAATCAAAAGTAAAAGATGATTTATATGATATTGATGAAAATTATATGGAGCTTGTAGATGAGTTTGATGTTTCTTCATTAATCGAATCTCATCCTTATGACTTATCCGGAGGAGAGATTGAACTAATGGCTCTTATTAAGGTGCTTTTGGTTAATCCGGATATAATCATTTTAGATGAACCAACAAAGGGAATGGATGTAATATATAAACAAAAGCTTGGTGAGTTTCTTAATAAGCTTAATGAAAAAGGTATTACGATAGTTATAATAAGCCATGATTTAGAGTTTATTGGAAAATATATTCCGTACTGCTCTATTATGTTTGATATGGATATTATGCCTTTTAAAGAAACCAGAGAGGTTTTTGGAGAAAGTTATTTTTATACTACAGATATAAATAGAATTACAAAGGATAATTTAAAAAATATAATAAATTTACATGAGGTTTTTATAGATGAAAACAAAACAGTATAAATCTTTTATAATTTCCTTTGTTGTACTTTTTATATTGGTTCCTATAATTATTTTTATATCTCAAAGTAACAATTCAAATTACCTTTTACCAAGTTTTATGATAATTTTTGTTACCTTTTTACCTTTTGTGTATATTTTTGAAAAGAAAAAGATAAGGGTGAGGGAAATTGTATTAATATCAAGCATGTCTGCAATTGCAGTACTTGGGAGAATTGTATTTTTCTTTGTTCCTCAAATAAAAGCCACTTCAGCAATTATAATTGTTTCAGCAGCTACTCTTGGAAGTGAAGCAGGATTTTTTATTGGCGTTGTTTCTGCTTTTGTTTCAAATTTCTTTTTTGGACAAGGAAGCTATACAATATGGCAGATGTTTGCTTTTGGTATGGTTGGTTTTTTAAGCGGAATAATTTTTAAGTCTGAAAGGATAAAAAACAATAGAATTTTAGTTTGTATAATAGGTTTTATTTTAACATTTTTAGTTTATGGAGGTGTTGTGAATTTTCATTCACTTGTTTTATATACTTCTAAAATTAACTTTGAAAGTTTTAAGGCGGTATACCTATTATCACTTCCTTTTGACTTTATTCATGCTTTATCAACAAGTGTGTTTTTATGGTTTATACAAAGACCTTTTTTTGAAAAAATTGATAGAATAAAAGAAAAATATGGTATCATATATCATAGATAGAATAAAGTTTTTTGTTTATATAACTTATTAAATGTTAAGGGAAGCAGGTTGGAATCCTGCACAGTCTGTGCTGCTGTATTAGTGTAGTAAATATCAATATGCCACTTAAAGGGAAGGCGGTATTTACGTTGAAACTTAAGTCAGAAGACCTATTTAATAAGACCTATAAACTCTACACAGGAAATAGAGTATGGTAAAAAATTATATGGTATTTTTTACTGCTCTAAGCCTGAAAAAAGGCTTATTTTTATTTAAAATTAGAGGAGGAAAAATATGAAACAATTAAGAAAAAGAATTATTTTTGCACTACTTTCTTTATTGATGGTTCTATCTTTTAGTATGCCTGCTTTTGCATCTAATGCACAAGAAACTTTAACAACTTCACAAAAAGCATTAAATGCCATAAATTCTGCAGCAACTTTTAGACTTTCAACTCTTGAAAATCCATCAACAGGAAACAATAACGAAGGAGATTGGTTTATCTTTGCACTTCAAAGAGGTGATGTAGAAATTGCAAACAAAGAAGAATATACAAATAAGTATATTTCTAATGTAAAAAGCAATATTTCATCTCTTCAATATCCGTCAGATTACGCAAGAGTGATAATAACTCTTACATCTCTTGGTGTTGATTGCAGCAAAGAATTTGAAGGGGTAAATTTAATTGAAAAAATGCTTGCAGATAAAGCAAGTTTTGAAGGTACATTTGCTTCAAATGCAATATATGCTCTTATTGCCCTAAATTGTAATGACTATGATATTCCAAGCACATGCGATATTACACAAGATGATTTGGTATCTGCTTTACTTTCTTATAAAGATGAAAAAACAAATCTTTTCTATTTTAGTACAGATAAAACATATGGAACGGATTTAGATACAACATTTATGGCAAATCAAGCTTTAAGTTTATGTAATGTAAGTGATGATAATTTAAAAACACAAATTCAAAATGCAAAAACAGCTTGTATTGAAACAATAAAATCTTCACAAAGCGCAAGCGGAGCAATTAGTTCTTATGGAATGGATAATGCTTGTACAACAGCTCAAGCAATTGTTGCATTAACACAAATGGGAGAAGATGTTAACAGTTATCAAAAAGACGGTAAAACATTAGTAGACGGCCTTCTTTCTATGCAAGATAGCAATACAAATGGTTTTATAGGATATACAGGTAAGGCGGATATTCAAACGACTGATCAAAGTTTATATGCTTTAGTTGCTTATTCAAGAAGTGAACAAGGCTTAAATACTTTATTTGATATGAACAGTACAGATACATTATCTTTCGATCCTGATTCATTCTCTGCTAAAGTAGATAAATTCTTTGATAATATAAAAGGATTTTTCCAAAGATTATTTTAATATTTAAATAAGAAAACAGAAGTTTTAAGGCTTCTGTTTTTCTTTGAAAATGTTACAAAAAAATAATTGAAAAAATTTTAATATAGATAAAATAATACTTGTATATATAAAAAAATTGTATTATAATATGTGAAAGTTTTGAAATTTCAGACATTTTAAAGCTAAAGGTGTTAAAACATAAAATATCTAATAATAATTAAATATTTTATGTCTTAATTTGCCTTAATATATAAAATATTTAATTTGGAGGAACAAAATGGATTATATTAATAAAGTTTTAGAACAAGTAAAAGCTAAAAATCCAAACGAACCGGAATTTAATCAAGCTGTTATGGAGGTACTTGAAAGTTTAAGACCTGTTATTGAAGCTCATCCTGAATATGAAGATATGGGTATTCTTGAAAGAATGACAGAACCTGAAAGAGCAATAATGTTTAAAGTTCCTTGGGTTGATGATAATGGTAAAGTACAAGTAAATAGAGGTTTTAGAGTACAATTTAATGGTGCTATCGGACCTTACAAAGGTGGTTTAAGATTCCATCCAAGTGTTAACTTAAGTGTAATTAAATTCTTAGGTTTTGAACAAGTATTCAAAAACTCACTTACAACACTTCCTATAGGTGGTGGTAAAGGTGGTTCTGATTTTGATCCTCAAGGAAAATCAGATGCTGAAATTATGAGATTTTGTCAAAGTTTCATGAGTGAATTATATCGTCATATCGGACCAGATGTTGACGTTCCTGCAGGGGATATTGGTGTAGGCGGAAGAGAAATCGGATACTTATACGGACAATACAGAAGAATCAGAGGCGCTTTTGAAAACGGAGTGCTTACAGGTAAAGGTATTCCTTACGGCGGAAGTTTAATCAGACCTGAAGCAACAGGTTATGGTGTAATGTACTATGCTGAAGAAGTATTAAAAGTTTTAAAAGATACATTTGAAGGAAAAACTTTAATCGTAAGTGGTTATGGTAATGTTGCTTGGGGTGTATGTAAAAAAGCTAAAGAATTAGGTGCAAAAGTTATTTCTATCTCAGGTAGAGATGGTTATGTATATGATAAAGACGGAATCAATACAGATGAAAAAATTGATTTCTTACTTCAAATTAGAGAACGTAACGATGTTAAATTAAAAGATTACGCTGAAAAATTTGGTGCTGAATTCCATGCAAAAGAAAAACCATGGGGACTTAAAGGTGATATAGCTATCCCATGTGCAACTCAAAATGAAATCGGTATTGAAGAAGCTAAACAATTAAAAGCAAACGGAGTAAAACTTGTTGTTGAAGGTGCAAACATGCCAACTACTCCAGAAGCAATGGAATATTTTAAAGAAAATGACGTAATTTTAGGACCTGCAAAAGCAGCAAATGCCGGTGGTGTTGCAGTATCAGCTTTAGAAATGGCTCAAAACTCAATGAGATATTCATGGAGTGCAGAAGAAGTAGATGCAAAATTAAAATCTATTATGCAAAGCATTCATGAAAACAGTAAAAATGCAAGTGAAAAATATGGACTTGGCTATGATTTAGTAGCAGGTGCAAACATTGCAGGATTTGAAAAAGTTGTAGAAGCTATGATTGCTCAAGGTATCTATTAATTAAATTATTTAATTATAAATGATATATCATCTATTTAAACTTTAAAGGACCTTTTAAGGTCCTTTTTAATTATAAAAATATTTTATTATGTAATTTTAATATAAATTTTTAATAAATTTTATATTAAATTTTGTTTATATAAAGATATGTAAGGTAATATTTATTGACAAAAAATTTTTTAAATAATATAATGAAATAATTAAGAAAACGAAAAGGTGGTGAAGAAAATGGATGCAGGAAGTAGTATTGGCATTGAACCCGGGGGGCGTATGAAATCGGTATTAAATGTACTGCTTTTTTTGTGCGTTCATTTTCTACCAACATTATAAGCTCTCGTTTGATGTTTTGTATCCAATTTTTACAAAATGAACAAAGGAGAATTAATTTTAGCGTATTTAGAAAATCGTGATTTTAGAAGTATAAAAAATACGATAAAAGACATGAATTTTGCGGATATTGCTCTTCTTTTTGATGAAATAGCTTTAGAGGATATACCGCTTATTTTTCGTGTTTTACCAAAAGATACGGCAAGTGATGTTTTTGTTGAACTTGATAATGAAAAAAAAGAATATTTAATAAGAAGTTTTACGGATGAAGAATTAAAAGAAGTTTTAGATTTAATGTTTGTTGACGATACTGTAGATATTATAGAAGAAATGCCGGCAAATGTTGCAAAAAGAATTTTAAAACATACTAAATCCGATACAAGAAAATTAGTTAATGAGATTTTAAAATATCCTGAAGATAGTGCCGGAAGCATTATGACAACTGAGTTTGTTTCTCTTAGAAAAGATATGGATGTTTATGAAGCTTTTTTAAAGATTAAGGCGACCGGTGTTGATAAGGAGACTATATATACTTGTTATGTAACAGATAATACAAAAAAGCTTATAGGTATTGTTTCCACTAAAGATTTACTTCTATCCGACATGGAAGAAAAAATAGAAGATATAATGGAAACAAATATAATATATGTAAATACCGTGGATGATAGAGAAGAAGTTGTAAAAGTATTCGATAAATATGATTTTTTGGCAGTTCCGGTAGTTGATAATGAAAGAAGACTTATAGGTATTGTAACAGTTGATGATGCTATTGACGTAATCGTACAGGAAGATACAGAAGACTTTCAAAAAATGGCTGCTATGGCTCCAAATGAAGATACTTATTTTAAAACTTCTGTCTTTACACATGCAAAAAAAAGATTTGGTTGGTTATTATTTTTGATGCTATCTGCAACTTTTACTCAAACTATAATAACCCATTATGAAGCCGCTTTTGCAACTATACCTCTTCTTGCTGCGTTTATTCCTATGATAAGTGATACAGGCGGAAATTGTGGGTCTCAAAGCGCTACAATGATAATAAGAGGTATGTCTTTAGATGAAATAAGACCAAGAGATATTTTAAAAGTAATATTAAAGGAAAGTGAAATATCTTTAATGGTCGGTATTGTCTTAAGTGTTGTAAATGGAATAAGAATAATTATTACATATCATAGTTTTGTTTTGGCATTGGTTCTTGGACTAACTTTAATGTGTACTGTATTTATGTCTAAACTTTTAGGCGGTATTCTGCCAATGATAGCAAAACAGGTGCATTTAGACCCTGCTGTTATGGCATCTCCGCTTATTACAACCATAGTTGATGCATGTTCTTTGATAATATATTTTAATATAGCAATGCATATACTAAAAATTTAAAGGAGAGTTATATGGAAGAGAAAATATTAGAATTACTTAAACAAAGAAATTTTTTTGAGTTAAAAAAATTATTGGAAACATTGAATCCAGCCGATATAGCTTCTCTTTTTGATGAAATATCCACAGAAGATGTATTGCTTGTTTTTAGATTATTACCAAAAGAAACAGCTGCGGATACTTTTGTTGAATTGGATAATGATAATCAAGAATATCTTATAAAAGCATTTAGTGACGAAGAACTTAAAGAAGTATTAGACTTATTATTTGTAGATGATACTGCGGATTTGGTTGAAGAAATGCCTGCAAACGTAGCAAAGAGAGTACTTAAACATACAGATATTGCTACAAGAAAAATGATTAATGAAATACTTAAATATCCCGAGGATAGTGCGGGAAGCATTATGACAACTGAGTTTGTATCTTTAAAAAAAGATATGACTGTTTTAGATGCTTTAAATAAAATAAAAGCAACAGGGGTAGATAAGGAAACGATATATACTTGTTATGTAACAGATAATACAAAAAAACTAATTGGTTTGGTTTCCACAAAAGATATTTTATTATCCGATATGGATAAATATATTGAAGATATAATGGAAACGAACATAATCTATACTCATACTCTTGCAGACCAAGAAGATGTAGTTAAAATGTTTGATAAGTATGACTTACTTGCAATTCCTGTTGTTGATAAAGAAGACAGGCTTATCGGTATTATCACGGTTGATGATGCTATCGACGTAATCAGAGAAGAAAATACCGAAGACTTTGAAAAAATGGCAGCTATGATGCCAAGTGAAGAAAGTTATTTTAAGACTTCTGCATTTAAACATGCAAAAAACAGGATAATGTGGCTTTTATTTTTGATGTTATCAGCAACAATGACTCAAGCTGTTATAACTCACTATGAGGCTGCTTTTGCAACTGTTCCTTTACTTGTAGCTTTTATTCCAATGATTACAGGAACAGGAGGAAACTGCGGTTCTCAAAGTTCTACAATGATAATCCGTGGGCTTGCTTTGGATGAAATAGAACCTAAAGATATATTTAAAGCTATGTTAAAAGAAGGAGAAATAGGTCTTTTGGTAGGTGTTGCTCTTGCTGTAGTAAACGGAATAAGAATAATGATTTTTTATCATGATTCCGTATTGGCTTTAGTGCTTGGAATAACACTTGTTGCAACCATTATTATGGCAAAATTAATGGGGTGTGTTCTTCCTATATGTGCAAAGAAATTAAAACTTGACCCTGCAATTATGGCTTCACCATTAATTACGACTCTTGTTGATACTTGTTCTATTTTAATTTATTTTAATGTTGCACTTCAAATTATGAATTTATAAAATAACCGGATAATCCGGTTATTTTTTTAATGCTTTTTTATACATATATTTTAATTCTTTTGTGATATTATCTTTTTTCCCATAATATTTTTCTCTTTCTTTTAAAGCTATATAAATGCTTAAGCTTTCGTGATATTTTTCGTTGATCTTTAACACTTGGTGCATAGATGTTATTTTTTCATTAAAATGACAATGATGGTTTTTTCTTTGTAAATCATAATAATTTCTTATATGGTTTGTAATGTTATATTTAAAGTGTTTAAAAATGTTTGTATTATATTTGTCTAGATTTTTTTTATTTGTTATTTCCCTTATTCCATTGTTTAGATAATTAAAAAAAAATTCTTTTTCTATTGATTTATTACAAAGAAGTTGTGCGTTTATCTTTATTTCTTTTATGTTCATTTTCTATCTCCTTTGAAATAAATATATCATGTTTTAAAGAAGAAAAATTAACGACTAATTGTAAGTTTTTTATTATTAAATTAAGATTAAATTAAAGTATATTTGTTAAAAATAAAAAAATAATGTGATAAAATATAAAATAAAACTTTTATGGAGTGTAGACATGAAATTTGATAAAGATAAAGAATATGCTCTTGCTCTAAGTGGGGGAGGAGTTCGTGGTGCATATCAAATAGGAGTATGGCGTGCTTTGATTGAAGAAGGAATAAAAATAAAAGCTGTTTGCGGAACTAGTATTGGTGCTATAAACGGAGCGTTGATTGCTCAAGGTGATTTTGACATGGCTTTGAAACTATGGAGTGAACTTACTCCTGATATTGTTTATAATAAAGACAGCAATGTTATAGACAGAATAAGAGATATTTCAAAGCTTGAAACTCTTTTAAGAGATAATCTTGATGAAGAAAAGATAAGAAACAGTGATATAGATTTTGGTATTGTAACTTTTAATTTAACAACAAAAGAGCCTGTTATAATTTTCAAAGATGAAATGCCAAAAGAAAAAATGATAGATTATATTTTGGCAAGTGCAAATTATCCTGTTTTTTACCGTAAAGAAATTGATGAAGAAATTTATGTTGATGGAGGAATATATGATAATCTTCCTAGAAAACCTCTTGCGGATAAAGGATATAAAGATATTATAGAAGTTGATATAAATCCGCCTTTAAGCGGTATAACAAAGAAAAGCGTATGTGATGATGTAAATATTTATAATATTACCAGTAAGCATAGTCTTCACGGACAATTTATATTTAACCAAAAACAAATAAATGATAATTTAAGTAAAGGCTATCTTGATGTAAAACTATATAACGATGAGTTTTTATCTTCTCATTTTTATGTTAAAAAACCGACAAATGATTATGACATATCTTTAAAACCAAAGGATATCGCAAGACTTATTTTAGATGAAAGATTTATAGGCATATTTTTAAATAACAAAATAATAAGAAATTGTATAATATACATCAATGATTATTATAAGTCAAAGAACGGTTATGATGGAGGAGATTTATCTATTAGAGATGAAAGGTTCTTTATGTCTGCAATGGAAATAACAGCAGAGGTTTTAGACGTTGAACCAATAATGCTCTATTCATATGAAGAGTTTAGAGTCCATGTTGTAAGAGAAATATATAAATTGATTTCTAAAGAAGAAGTAATAACTGATTTAATTAAAAATGGACCTTTTAATTCTAAAAATGATTTAAAAGATTATTTTGATAAAAAAACAATGTTAGCATTGCTTATCTTTTTAAGTTATAAAAATCAAACTTTGGAAAAAATCATATATAAAATTTCACCTAAAATATTGATATCATTTATTACATCTTTTATTGTTATGAACAGACTAAATTTTGATTTAGTTATAGAAGATTAGTCAATTATCAACAAATAAACACTGCATAATTAAGGGAAAAACGTGAATTTTACCAAAAGTTATCCACATACAAACAAGTTATCCACAGCTTCCCACAATAAAACATATAATTTTAAAAGAAAATGTTTTAATAAGATTTTTATTACATTTTAAAAAATATGTGAAATATTTGTGTAATATGGCTTTATATTTGTCATTTTGTTTAAAGAAATAAAAAAAACTTCAAATTTTTGTTGAATTGTATTATAATTATTAAGATATTTTGTTTAAGGAGTAAGTAACGTGGGGGATGTAAAAACAAATTTTATAACCAATGAAATAGATAAAGATATAGAAAACGGAGTTTATGCAAAAGACGAAATTTATACACGTTTTCCGCCTGAGCCTAATGGATTTTTGCATATTGGTCATGCAAAAGCAATATGTATAAATTTCCTAACAGCAAAGAAATACAACGGTAAGACAAATCTTCGTTTTGATGATACAAATCCTGCAAAGGAAGATACTTTATATGTTAATGCAATAAAGGAAGATATAAGCTGGCTTGGTTTTGAGTGGGCAAAAGAACTTCATGCATCTAATTATTTTGATAAGATGTATGATTATGCCGTTGAACTTATTAAAAAAGGTCTTGCTTATGTTGATGATCAAAGTTATGAAGAAATGAAGAAGAACAGGGGAAACTTAAATACTCCCGGAGTTGATTCACCATATAGAAACAGAAGTATCGATGAAAACTTAAAACTTTTTGAGGAAATGAAAGAAGGAAAATATGAAACAGGTTCAAAAGTTTTAAGAGCAAAAATAGATATGGCAAGTCCAAATATGAACATGAGGGATCCTGCCTTATACAGAGTTGTTCATGAAGAACATCATAATACTAAAGGTAAGTGGTGTGTTTATCCTATGTATGACTTTGCCCATCCTATTGAAGATGCAATTGAAGGAATAACACATTCTTTATGTTCTCTTGAATTTGAAGACCATAGACCTTTATATGACTGGGTGCTTGATAATCTTGATGATTACAAAGAAAAAAGACCAAGACAGATTGAATTTGCAAGACTTAATTTAACAAATCAAGTTATGAGCAAAAGATATCTTAGACAGCTTGTTGATGAAGGATATGTTGATGGATGGGATGATCCAAGAATGCCTACGATTTCAGGTTTTAGAAGAAGAGGGGTAACACCTGAAGCTATAGTTAATTTCTGTGAAGAAATCGGTGTCAGCAAGTCTAACTCAACTGTAGACAGCGGAATGTTAGAGCATTTTATAAGAGATGATTTGAAACTTAAAGCTGACAGAGTAAATGCTGTTTTAAATCCTCTAAAACTTACAATTACAAATTATCCTGAAGGCGAAATTGAAATGCTTGAAATGGAAAATAATCAAGATATAGAAAATGGAGAAAAAAGAGAAGTTCCTTTTGGCAGAGAGCTTTATATTGAAAGAGAAGACTTTATGGAAAATCCTCCTAAAAAATATTTTAGATTATTCCCAGGTAATGAAGTAAGACTTAGAGGTGCATATTTTGTAAAATGCAATGAAGTTGTTAAAGACGAAAATGGCGAAGTTGTTGAAATAAAATGTACTTATGACCCTGAAACAAAATCAGGAAGTGGATTTACAGGAAGAAAAGTAAAAGGTACGATTCACTGGGTAGAAAGAAGTACAGCAATTAAAGCAAAAGCAAGATTATTAGAACCTTTATTCAATACTGAAGTTTCAAGTGATAATTTCCTTGATATGGTAAATAAAGATTCGCTAAATGAAAAAGAAATTTACGTGGAACCATTCCTTAAAAATGCGAAAGCAGGGGATAGATTCCAGTTTGTAAGAAACGGATATTTTAGTGTAGATCCTAAATTATCTAAAGATGAATTAGTATTTAATAGAATAGTATCTCTAAAATCAAGTTGGAGACCACCTAAAAAATAAAAAGAGCCTTTAGGCTCTTTTTTTATGCTGCACCGCTTCCGAAAAGTACCTGCTCCATTTTTCTTATTGCTGCGGTTTTTATTCTTGAAGTATATTCTCTTGTAAGTTGTATTTCTCTTGATATTTGAAGCATATTTTTATTATTTATAAAAAACTCGGTTATAATTTTTCTTTCAAGATTTGTTAAGCAGTCCATTGCTTTATTAATTTTTTCTACTTTGTCTTCAATTTCTTTTTCTTCTCTAAGTTCTAAAATTTTATTGTAGATAATATATTCTTTTAAAAGATGTTCTGTCTTTTTATAATTTTTGCTCTTCATTTTTTTACTCCTTAATTTTAAATTCTTCTTTATTTTCAGTTTTGTTTTGTTTAATATGAATTATATTCATATTTTAATATGTATAACAACAAATGTCAATATTTTTATGAATAATATTCAATATTAATCAAAAATATCTTTACAATATGAATGAAATTCAATATAATATAAATATATTTTAAATATTAATAACAAAAATGACAATAAACGGAGAAATAAAAATGTTTGGTGAAAAACTTAGAGCGTTAAGGAAAAAAAATAATATGACTCAGGTTGATTTGGCAAAGGCACTTGACCTTGATAAATCTTCCATTGCAAAATATGAGAGTGCGGGGATAATACCTTCAGTTGACACTTTACAAAAAATTGCTTCTTTGTTTAAAGTTTCCATAGATTATCTATTAAATGCACAGCTTTATGATATAAACAATATAGTGAATGTTGAGATAATAGGAACTGTTGTTGCAGGAAGAGACGGTATCGCAACGTATGAATTCCTTGGTGTTTCTCAGGCTATAAACATAAATGACAAAGAAGAATATAAATATCTTAAGGTAAGGGGGGATAGTATGTCTCCTCAAATAATGGAAGGGGATTTGGCACTTGTAAGGCTTCAATCAGATGTGGACAGTGGAGATCTTGCTGTTGTGATAATCGACGGTGAAGAAGGTGTAATAAAAAAGATACAAAAGACTGAAAACTCTATTTCTCTTATTTCTTTTAATCCAATGTATGAAACAAGAGTTTTTGTAGGAAAGGATATGGCTAAAATAAGGATATTTGGTAAAGTTATTAAAGTGGAAAGAAGTTATTAACATGTGGTTAATAAAAATTTGATTTGGTTAAATTTCATTCAATAGTATTTCTTTAATGTTTTATGTAAAATATGATTAAGAAAATATTTTAGAGGTATGAAATGAAAATAGGGAATATTATTAAAGAAAAAAGAATTGAGAAAGGGCTTACCCAGGAGAAGGTTGCAAAGTATCTAAATGTAACTGCTCCTGCTGTAAACAAATGGGAGAAAGGATATTCTTATCCAGATATAACCCTTATACCAGCTCTTGCCAGACTTCTTGATACTGATGCAAATACTCTGCTTTCTTTTAAGGATGATTTAAGTAAAAATGAAATAGCATTAATCTTAAATGATATAACATCAAAAATGGAAAAGGAATCTTTTGTTGATGCTTATAACACTGCTATGGAAAAAATAAAAGAATATCCAAACAGTGAAGAGTTGATTTTTTATTCTGCTTTGGTTTTATCAGGAGGTATAGATCTTTATTATTCTTCAAATAAGGATTATTATAAAGAAGAACTTGATAATCTTTTTAAAAGGGTAATAGATGGGGATAATGATGAAATAAGAGAACAAGCATTAAAAATAGTTTGTTCAAAATATATACAAAATAATGAGTTTAACAAAGCTGAAGAAATTATTTTGAAGTTAGATGATAAAAGTTTTGATAATAAAATGCTAAAAAATTCTTTTTACCTTAAAAAAGGAGAGTTTGATAAATCTTTAAAACTACTTCAAGAAGAACTGTTTATAAAAATTACCGAAATACAAAATTTATTACTTTATATGATAAATAATATGCTTGAAACAAATAATGTTGAAGATAGTGAATATATAGCTGGGAAGATGGAAGAAGTTGCAGATGTTTTTAGTATGTGGGAATATAATAAATACATAGGCAAATGGCAGATTTTTGTGCATGAACAAAATGTAGATAAAACTATTGAATTTATGGAAAAGCTTATATCCGCTATGAAATTTGAATTAAAACATGACAGTATTTTATTTTCAAAAATTAACTATAAAAATAATATGGATATATCCAAACAATTATTAAGAGGTCTTATTCAAGAAGTTAAAACCGCTGAAGAGTTAAGTTACCTAAATAAAAGCGAAAAGTTTTGGAATTTTATAGAAAAGTATTATAATGAAATAAAGAAATAAAAGGAGATAAATATCATGAAAGACGAAAGACCTTGCAGCAACCAATATAAGGACGAATGCCCTTGTACATACCCTTGTGATAACCACGGAAGATGTTGCGATTGTGTTGCTCATCACAGAGAATGCGGAGGAATTGTAGCTTGTTTGAAACAAAATAAATAACACACTTTGGGGTGTGTTATTTTTTTTCTCAATTTGTTCAGGTACTAAAATCATAGATACTCACATCTAATCCTTTTTCTAGTTTTACAATAACTCAATTTGTTCAGGTACTAAAATCAGAAACCTTTACTTAAAACTACAAAAATGTTTTACAATAACTCAATTTGTTCAGGTACTAAAATCAGAAACCTTTACTTAAAACTACAAAAATGTTTTACAATAACTCAATTTGTTCAGGTACTAAAATGTATATGAGATAGATAGAATTGTATCAGAAGTTTTACAATAACTCAATTTGTTCAGGTACTAAAATTCTTCTGTTAAATAATGGTACTCTATTCTTGTTTTACAATAACTCAATTTGTTCAGGTACTAAAATGCATATAAACATTTTTTTTCACCTAGAGTTGTTTTACAATAACTCAATTTGTTCAGGTACTAAAATCTCTTGGAACACCGTCTACATATTTATTTTGTTTTACAATAACTCAATTTGTTCAGGTACTAAAATAAATAGTTTACTATTTGGACTATATATATAGTTTTACAATAACTCAATTTGTTCAGGTACTAAAATTCAAGTAAATCTTTAAGAATATCAATTTTAGTTTTACAATAACTCAATTTGTTCAGGTACTAAAATACCTGTGTCTATTAAGTCCGTATTCATTTTGTTTTACAATAACTCAATTTGTTCAGGTACTAAAATACTCTTGAGTGGTCTAATTTGTTGGTTTTGTTTTACAATAACTCAATTTGTTCAGGTACTAAAATTCTGTTCAATGCGGAATACCATATACAACAGTTTTACAATAACTCAATTTGTTCAGGTACTAAAATTTCTGTCGCGGAAGTAAGGTCATTTGTACAGTTTTACAATAACTCAATTTGTTCAGGTACTAAAATATAGGTAGTGAATATTATGAAGCAATTATAGTTTTACAATAACTCAATTTGTTCAGGTACTAAAATACTAAATTATCAAAAACATATGAATGTATAGTTTTACAATAACTCAATTTGTTCAGGTACTAAAATATTACATGAATGCAAAAGCTAAATATAGAAGTTTTACAATAACTCAATTTGTTCAGGTACTAAAATCTGATGAGTTCGTTAAATATATGAACGATAAGTTTTACAATAACTCAATTTGTTCAGGTACTAAAATCTAATCTTAGCCGTTAACTCGGCGTCTTCTGTTTTACAATAACTCAATTTGTTCAGGTACTAAAATACCAAAAAATCAAACTGTTACTGTTACAAAGTTTTACAATAACTCAATTTGTTCAGGTACTAAAATTTTATTGCAAATTTATACATAAGGTTTAATGTTTTACAATAACTCAATTTGTTCAGGTACTAAAATTGATAAATTAAGCAAATGTACGTTACTGACGTTTTACAATAACTCAATTTGTTCAGGTACTAAAATATAATAACAAACTTAAAAATCAAGCTATGAGTTTTACAATAACTCAATTTGTTCAGGTACTAAAATATAGCTTAAGTTATCCGCTTCTTCTTGTATGTTTTACAATAACTCAATTTGTTCAGGTACTAAAATGCATATAAACATTTTTTTTCACCTAGAGTTGTTTTACAATAACTCAATTTGTTCAGGTACTAAAATCTCTTGGAACACCGTCTACATATTTATTTTGTTTTACAATAACTCAATTTGTTCAGGTACTAAAATAAATAGTTTACTATTTGGACTATATATATAGTTTTACAATAACTCAATTTGTTCAGGTACTAAAATTCAAGTAAATCTTTAAGAATATCAATTTTAGTTTTACAATAACTCAATTTGTTCAGGTACTAAAATACCTGTGTCTATTAAGTCCGTATTCATTTTGTTTTACAATAACTCAATTTGTTCAGGTACTAAAATACTCTTGAGTGGTCTAATTTGTTGGTTTTGTTTTACAATAACTCAATTTGTTCAGGTACTAAAATTCTGTTCAATGCGGAATACCATATACAACAGTTTTACAATAACTCAATTTGTTCAGGTACTAAAATTTCTGTCGCGGAAGTAAGGTCATTTGTACAGTTTTACAATAACTCAATTTGTTCAGGTACTAAAATATAGGTAGTGAATATTATGAAGCAATTATAGTTTTACAATAACTCAATTTGTTCAGGTACTAAAATACTAAATTATCAAAAACATATGAATGTATAGTTTTACAATAACTCAATTTGTTCAGGTACTAAAATATTACATGAATGCAAAAGCTAAATATAGAAGTTTTACAATAACTCAATTTGTTCAGGTACTAAAATCCATTTGATATGTTAAAATCTCCCATAAATGTTTTACAATAACTCAATTTGTTCAGGTACTAAAATATTAGTCAACATTAATCTTTCTTGCCATTCGTTTTACAATAACTCAATTTGTTCAGGTACTAAAATAGCAAAAAAGCTATGGAAGAGGCATACACAGTTTTACAATAACTCAATTTGTTCAGGTACTAAAATAGGGTTGTATGAGGGACTTTATATAATAGGGTTTTACAATAACTCAATTTGTTCAGGTACTAAAATGTAAATATAACACGGTGTTATCTCCTGCCGGTTTTACAATAACTCAATTTGTTCAGGTACTAAAATTGGATTTACTCACCTGAAAAGCCGATAAGTGTTTTACAATAACTCAATTTGTTCAGGTACTAAAATATATATACAGATTTTAAAATTTGGTTAAAAGTTTTACAATAACTCAATTTGTTCAGGTACTAAAATAAGCCCATGAAACTAAACTTTGAATACCTTGTTTTACAATAACTCAATTTGTTCAGGTACTAAAATATTTTTTTTAGCCTTAAATCTAATCCTTTGGTTTTACAATAACTCAATTTGTTCAGGTACTAAAATCAATAGTAGTGTAGCTTCCGTCTGAATTTTGTTTTACAATAACTCAATTTGTTCAGGTACTAAAATCAATAACAGTAGCTGTTAAATCTTTAATTGGTTTTACAATAACTCAATTTGTTCAGGTACTAAAATCTTAAACAGTTCAATATGTCCGAATAAAAGTTTTACAATAACTCAATTTGTTCAGGTACTAAAATCCTTTTGATGTTGCATCTACAAAGGCTTGTGTTTTACAATAACTCAATTTGTTCAGGTACTAAAATAATCTTTAGGAACATACATTCCCATTATTTGTTTTACAATAACTCAATTTGTTCAGGTACTAAAATTTCACTGTTGAAATTAAAGCCTCTGTATTTGTTTTACAATAACTCAATTTGTTCAGGTACTAAAATGTCAAATTGCAGAATTTATAAAAATTTTCATGAATTTATAAATTCCAGCATTCATAAAAGCACCCTCCTTTTACAATAACTCATATATATTATACCATAATTTATGATAAAAGGAAATTGTTTTCTAAGGTATTTAATGTTTCTAAATGCTTTGAATGAATAAACAGATTATCATTAAATATTTTTAATATAACATCACTTTTTATATTATAAATTTCTTCTTTTCCTATTTTATTTATTATCAATTTTAAGATGGTTATTAATTCTTTATCTTCCCAGTTTTTAAAATAAGGATAATTACTTTCAATAAAATATTTTATCGTTTCCATATTTGTAAGGGAATATATTATATCGTTTATAATATTTATACCGTTAATATATTCTTTATCCAAACATACATAATTTTCAATGCATATGGGGATTATGAACCATAAATCAAAATCATACGTAAGTTCTTTTATTTGTTCATAAAAATCTTCATATTCATCTCTACATATCATATGTTCAATATTTTCAATAATTATCATTTGTTTTGAAGGACTAATTTGTTGTATTTCTTTTATTAATATTAAAAAGTCTTTTAATAAATCTATATTTTTTAATCCTTCTAAATCTCTTTCATGTATATCTTTTATTGTTGAATGCTGTATTAAATTAAATAAATCTTCTCTTTTATATGTAAAGTTAATGTTTTTAAATTCGTTTTGGTTTAATTTTATATATATTTCTTCAAGGGCATTATCTATAATGTTTAACTGTCTTTGAAAATTTATATTTTGTATTTTATCATTTATATATTTATTAATTAGTCCGGTTTTAGTTATTTTTAGAATATTTATTAAGTCTTCTTTTCCTTTTATTTTTATTATGTCAAAGTAATTCCTTCCCAATTTTTCATCATTGATTTTAATGTTTTCTTCCATATTTTTTTCATATTCCATATATTTACCATTTGAAAAGTATTTATATATGGAATTTATTATAAAATCTTTAATATAAAAGTTTACTCCGCATAGCTGGGTTATTTGCGCTAAATTTATAATATATTCTTTTTCTCTATTATATATTTGAACTTTCAAAGTACTATCATCCTCTCACTTCCTATTACCTTTTCCGTTTCGTTTTTGCTTCCTATTAATATTTTCATGTCTTCATACTGTTTTTCGGTTATTGCTACAAGCCTGATATTGCCTTTTTTAGGTATTATTTTTTCTATTCTCTTTTCCATTCTTATTTTATAATCTCTGTCAGGACAGGTTCTCATGTATACAGAATACTGCAGCATTATAAAACCTTCTTTTATTAATTCTTTTCTAAATAATCTATAATCTTTTCTTTCTCTTGATGTTTGAGTTGGTAAATCAAACATACATAAAAGTTTCATTACTTTATACCTCATTTTCTTTTCCAATATAATCTTCAACATTTGGAAAGATTATTTCTTCCTTTCTTCCTTCAAAATATCCGGCTATATTGTATACATATTCTTCAAGCATGTTGCATATATACATTTTTTTGTTGTTATATAAAACTTTATGATTTAAAAAGTTTATTAGTTCTCTCCTATGGTTAGGGGTGAAATATTTTTCTTCTTTTAAAAGATTATATGCAAAAAAATCTATAAATGGTCTAATAGGCTCTATTATGTCGTCAACGAAATTAAATCTGTTATATTCGTTTTTATGATGTATTCCAAGCTGAGTATTAAGTCCGTATCCAACGCATACTCTTGCTAAAAAGGACCTTATTATGGTATATCCATAGTTAAGTCCCGAATTTAATAAGATATCATCATTTCTTCTTGAAAATGAACATTCCATAAGTTCATTAAAATATATTTTTGCGCTGTGGGCTTCTCTGTTGTTTTCATCGTTATGCTGCATTTGTTTTATAAATTCATTCATTTTATTTTGAATATCTTCGCTTTTATCTAATAGCTTTAAAACTCTTATTTGATTTTTTATCTTTTCTTTAACTATCTTTTCCCAAAGAAGAGCATAAAAATCTTCATCTTTTTCAGTTTGATATTTTATTGTTTTTGATATTCTGCTGTGATTGTCAAAGGAGGAATAAAATCCTATAGGTAGATGTTCTTGGTCGCATATTATTATTCCAACATTATTTTTCGCAAGAGCACATAACATCCTTGATGTTAGGTTTGTTTTTAAGTTATCTAATACTATCATTGATAAGTCTCTTATAGGAACCCATATGTCTTTTCCCTCTTTTGTTATTACGAGATTATCTAAGTTTAATTTTATATTTACTTCGTTTTCTATTAAAAGCACTCTAAATGCCATTGTTTTCTCCTTACAAATATAATAAAAAAGGGCATCCGAAGACGCCCTTGAGTTCGGCATAAAGCCTTATTTTAGTAGATCTGAATAAATTGAGTTATTGTAAAAATCTACAATAACATTATATATTCATTTTTAATAAATGTCAATATCCAAAGTGAAATCTTCGTCTTTTGCATAATATCTGTTTCCAAGAATATCCACTCTTATTTTTTTTATCATCTTTGTTTTATTTAATCCTATACGATTGCGATTTTCAAAATTTGGGGCAAATGTTGGTTTTGTTTCTATATAATTTTTTGCTTTTGGCATTGTTCTTGAAAGGAATCTTTCTGTAAAGATTTCTCCGTTTTTTTCATATTCTATAAAATCATTTTTATATAGTGAAAACTTATATTTCCATCCAATAGCTTTTAAATCTTCCATGTTTTGATTTTCTTTTATAATTTTTTCATTTCTCAAAGCAGTGTTATATTTTTCTTTATCTATAAAATATTTACCCTTTATACATCTGCAATCGGCATATTTTACTCCGATTAAATAATATTCTTTCTTTTCTTCGTTATAATAAACATCTGTTCTGTATGGATTTAAGCTTTCAAGGATAACTTTTTTGCTTCCTTTATTATGACCGTATTTATGGGAAACATCAATACATGAACCAACTTCTCCATCAAGATATTTTAAAATTTGTATTCTTGCTCCATTTCCTTTTTTTGAATATTTTCTTATATAATCTCCCGTTTCTTTTTCATATTCAACAAAAGGATTCTTACAGTCTTTATATTCGTTAAATATTTTTAATAAAATATCAAAAGTTTTTTTGTCATTTCTGTACATTAAGAAATCACTTTCTTTTCCTTTTGTAATTTTATTTTTGAATGTCTTAAATCCGTCATCTGTCAGGATATTGATTTTGTTTATTTTATATGTTTTTTTATCGTAGTTTCTTGTTCCTCTTATTGTTTGATTACATAAACCTCTGTTTGCTTTTTTATCCACTTTATGCCAGAATTTAACTTCTTTTTCTGCTTTTAAGATGTTATTTCTTATTATATTCCATTTCTTTTCATACATTATATCGTCTAATTTTTCATCTTTTATTCCGGTAATCCATTGCATTTTATCTTTTATTTCATTATGCTCAAAGTCAATAAAGTTTTCTTGGAATTTATGGTATGCATTATATCCCATTTTTGAATAACAAATAAGCATTGCATCCACTGCATGATGAGAATAACTCTCATCTCTGTCTTTTTTAAGTTTTAACTTATCTCTCATTTGATGAGTGAAGCTTCCTCTTATTACACTTATTTTTGTGTCTTTGTTTTTTGATTTGAAATAGTTTTGTAAAGAATTTAGAACTACTCTTGAAGCATATCTTGTATCATTGATATTTCTTTGTATAAATCCTTTTAAAACTTCAATTTTTGTAATATCTTCTGTAAATAAAAGATTTTTAAGTTTATTCTTATTTATAAGATTTCTATCTTTTAAATCGAGAGCATAACTCATGAATTCATCAAAATTCCATTTTCTGTCTATATCTTTTAAATACATATAAGGTGTAGTGTTTCCTTTTAGTTGATTCTCTCTTCTATATACTAATACTTTATTACTTCTGCTGTCGTCAAATGATATTGATTTTGGAATTATATGGTCAATTTCAAATTTAGAATAATCATATATTAAGTCTTCTATATTTATGTATTCGCCGCTGTACATACATCTTCCGTCTTGTTCATTCCAAAGCTTTAATTTTAATGCAAGGTTTTTATGTTTATGAAAATGTTTGTTTTGAAGATCAATATTATACTCTTTATTTAATCTTTCCTTAATCTTCTTCATTTCATTTTCATTTGCTTTTTGCATTTTTTGAATATTTTTCTTTTCTTCTTCGCTGTTTTTATCTCTTGGCATTTCGATTACTATTTCATCGGGATATCCATATTTTTTTATTACGGCATTTATAGCATCAATTGTTATTGATATAGATTTTTTTACTACAGGATTATATATTTCCTTTGTTATTTCTTCCTTAGGTATTTTGTTATATTCTTTAAATTTTTCACTGTTTTTTTTGAAAAATCCCATTTCAGTAAGAAGTTCCATTTGATTTTTAGGTTCTTCGTACATTTGCGGAATTAATTCTTTCATGATTTTTAAAGATAAAGATTGCCATTTTGAGAAAAGAGAAGAGTTTTTCTTTCTAAAAGCAATTAATATTTCTATTAATTCGTCACTAAAATTTAAATTAGAATTTTTTATTGCATTTAAAATTCCATCTTTTTCTGTATTTATTGTTAGAATTTCGGCTAATTTATCTAATGTTTCAATAGAAAAATCATTAATATCTATATCATGCTCTTCAAGTGTTCTTCTTAATTTGTTATATTGTTCAAATTTATGAAAATCAGGTTTTCCGTTTTTATCTTCTCTTGAACCAAACATGGTTTTAATATCTTCATTAGTAGCATTAGCTATTATTTTTAGCATATTCACTGTTTTTGATGTTTTGATAGTATTAATAATTTCGATTTTTTCTTCTTTTGTTAATTTTCTATTTCCTATTGTAATATTGTTTAGGTCATTTAATATGTTAAATTCTTGTGCTGTATAAGATGCCCCTGCTGCTCTTCTTTCATTTTCATATACACTACATTTTCCAATTAGTTTTTCAAATATATTTTCTTCCGTAATATAGTTTCCATTTTCATCTTTTTTTGTTGTGTATCTTCCGTAATCCGTTCTTGATTTTTCATTTCCGGGACCTACATAATATTCTCTTTTTCTGTCAAATATTGTTAAATAATCATCAATAAATTCTTTTGTAATAAAATTATGAAATTCACTTTGTTTATTTAGGAATTCTTCATTTTCTTTTCTATAAGATGATTTTGTAAAGATATTGCTAAATGTAATTGTTTCATCATTTTCTTTTACAATTGTTTCTCCTCTATATTTACCAAGAGTATTTAATCTTTCTAATTGAATTTGACAAGGGAATTTGTTTTTTAGCTCATTTTGATTTATTTCAATACCCTTTTGATAATCAGATTTACTTTTATTTGTTTCATCTATAGCATCATCTAGATAAGTAATACCTCTGTGTTTTAAAGAATTTAAAAGAACGTAATAAATTTCATTTTGTGTTAGTTTTTCATTTAATCCTTTATTTTTTAAAATAAGTTGATTGTTTATTTTTTCTTTTGGAATTTCAAGATTATATTTTTTCCATAATTCTTTAAAATCACTTATTCTATTTTGTCTTCTTCGTATGAGTCTTTTTGTTTGTCTAAAACCTCTTCTTTCAACATTCTTGCTTGCATCGGCTTCTGTAAAAATATCAGATACAGCTTCAAGTACATTATAATCATCATCAATAACTGCAACGCCCACAGATGATGTGCCGATATCTAAGCCCAATTTAATACCCATTTACATACCTCCCGTTTAATTTCCTTGTTTCTAGTATAGCATATATTTTATTTTATCGTAGAATATGACAATATTTTTTTATGCTATTTGGTAAGATAGGGAAATATTTCCCACCTAATAAAAATTTTTATAATAAAAAAACACGTTATTACGTGTTTTTATCTAAATACTATCTCACCGTTATCCATAGAATCGATTATTGCAAGAGATTCAAGGTTAATTCCTTTTTCTCTGATAATTTTTCCACCTTCTTGCATTCCTTTTTCAATTACTATTCCTGCACCTTCTATTGTTGCTCCTGCTTCTTTTACAATTTGAATAAGTCCAAGAAGTGCGCAGCCATTTGCAAGAAAATCGTCTATTATAAGTACATGGTCATCTTTATCTAAAAATTTCTTTGAAAGTATAACATCATAGATCTTATTGTGGGTAAATGATTTTACTTTTGAATGATATACTTCTCCGTCTATATTGATACTTTGGGCTTTTTTTGCAAATACCACATCTACTCCAAAATACTGTGCGGTTATACAGGCAATACCTATTCCTGATGCTTCTATTGTAAGTATTTTTGTTATTTTTTTGTCTTTAAATCTTCTTTTAAATTCTTTACCTATTTCGTTTATTAGATTTATGTCCATTTGGTGATTTAAGAAACTGTCTACTTTTAGTACGTTTCCTTCTTTAACTGTTGCGTCTTTTAATATTTTGTTTTTTAATAGCTCCATTTTCCGCCTCTCAGGATTTTTATGATTAAAATAATACATTAAGTTTATATATTTTTCAAGAATGTTATTAATAAAATAAAATTGTACTTATTATATATTGACAATATATATATTATTATATATAATGTACTCATAAGATAAGTACAATTTAAAGGAGATGATTTTGTGGAAATTATTTTAAGTAATAATAGTAATAAACCAATATATGAACAAATAACATCTCAGATAAAAGCAATGATTATTAAAGGAGAGTTAAAACCGGGAGATTCTCTTCCTTCTATGAGAAAACTTGCAAAAGAACTTCATATAAGCGTAATAACATCTCAAAGAGTATATGAGGATTTACAAAGAGATGGATTTATAGAATCAAGCGTTGGGAGAGGTACGTTTGTTTCAGCTCAAAATAATGATTTTATCAGAGAAGAAAATTTAAGAAAAGTTGAAAGCATTATTGAAGAAGTTGTAGATATATCAAAGGAAAATGATATTAAGAAAGAACAGCTTTTAAAACTTATTGATATGTTTTATGAGGAGGGTTAAGTTATGGAATATGTACTTGAGGTAAATAATCTTACAAAAGAATATAAGGATTTTAAACTTGATGATATTTCTTTAAAAATACCAAAAGGGAGTGTTGTTGGTTTAATAGGTGAAAACGGTGCAGGGAAGTCTACTTTTATAAATTCGATTTTAAATATTAATGAACCTGAAAAAGGTGAAGTAAAAATATTTAATAAAAATATTAATGAACATGAAAAAGATATAAAAGAAGATATTGCGGTTATTTTTGATAAAAGTCATTATAGCGAATATATGAATGCAAAAATAATAGGTAAGATGCTCTCAAAGATATATAAAAATTGGGATAATGAAAAATATTATTCTTTACTTGATAATTTTGGTCTGCCTGTTAATAAGAAAATAAAGAAATTTTCAAAAGGAATGAAAATGAAACTTGAATTTGCATTGGCATTTTCTCATAGTCCTAAATTTTTAATTCTTGATGAATCTACAAGCGGGCTTGACCCTGTATTTAGAGATGAAATTTTGGAGTTACTTAGAAGTTATACGGAAAATGAAGAAAACAGCATATTAATTTCTTCTCATATTACAAGTGATCTTGATAAAATATCAGATTACATAGCATTTATACATGAAGGGAAATTACAGTTTGTTAAAGAGTATGAAGATATACATGATAATTACGGTGTTCTTTCATGCAAAAAAGATTTCTTTGATAGTTTAAACCCTGATGATATTGTTTTTTATAGAAAAGAAGCCTTTTCATATAAAGTTTTGGTTAAAAATAGAATGGAGCTTATGAATGTTTATAAGGATTTAATTATAGAAAATGCAAGTGTTGAAGATGTTATGTTATTTTACATTAAAGGAGAAAAGGTATAATGAAAGGAATAATATTTAAAGATTTTTATTTGGGATTTGGAATAAAAAAGAATTTAATTAGTTTTATATTTGCTTTTTTATTTATTGTTGCGCTTATGCTTTTTATGAGGTCAAATTTTGGTTTTTTGCTTTTTTGTGGTATAACGCTTCCTATGCTTGGTTCTTCTTTGTTTCAAGTAACTGTTGAAGAAGATGAAAAAACTGATTTTGATAAAATACAGCTTACTTATCCAATGACCAAAAAAGAAATAATATTTTCAAAGTATTTAAGCGGATTTATAATGCTTGGTTTATGTTTTATTTTAAATTTAATTGTATGTTATGTATATGTAGATATTTATAAAAGCATTTCCTTATCTTCTGCTTTAAGTGTATTCTTATTTTCCATTGGGGTAGGACTTATATTTAATGCTATAAGTTTCTTTATATTTGTACTTCTTGGAAATAAGAAAGGTGTTGTTTTATATATACTTCTTATTATGATGATTGCAGGGATTTACGGTGCAACTTCTTGGAGAGTTGATTATATATCTTATATAATGAATAATGTAAATATGATTCTTTCAATAGGATTAATATCAGGTATTGTATTGATGATAATAAGTTATTTTGCTTCTTTGAAAGTATACAAAAAGAGACATGCTTAAGAACCTGTAATTTGACAGGTTCTTATTTATATATAAATATTTTTGTTTATTTTAAGAAAGTGTTGTGATAATAACATTTTATTATAAAATTATTTTTAATGTAAATTTTATGTTGTAATATAATTAAATAAATGTAAAAGTTTGCATAATAAAAAGATTTGTGATAAAATTTTTGGTGTATAGGGGGTGGATATTATGAATAAAAAACTCATTGCAATTATAACATGTATATTTTTAATTCTTGTAACATTTTATGGGTGTGGAAAAGAAGAAAAAACGGCTGAAGTAAAGGCAGATGTTAATCCTCTTACAGGACTTGAAGGAATATCAAAAGAAGCTGTAGGGAAAAGACCTATTGCTGTAATGGTAAACAATCATAAAGAAGCATTACCACAATATGGAATAGGGGATGCAGATATTATTTTTGAAATTCCGGTAGAGGGCAATATTACAAGGCTTATGGCAGTTTATGGAGATTATACAAAAGTGCCTGATGTATGTCCTATTAGAAGTTGTAGATATTATTTCCCTATATTTGCAAATAGTTTTGATAGTATATATATTCATTGGGGAGCAAATTATTATACATACGATTTGTTAGGAAAAATGAATATGGATACATTTGATGGTATGAGTTATGGAAGTGAACTGTTTTCTAGGGATGAAAGCAGATTAAATAGTGGTTATGCATTAGAGCATACCGGATATTTGAAAGGTGGCAATATTCCTGAAGTTTTAAATAAAGAAAACATAAGGACTGATTTAAAAGAAGAAAAAAATAAACCTATTTTTGCTTTTGAACCTATTGTCAAAGAGGAAGTTGTTGAGGAAGAACCCGGATTTTTTGAAAAATTATTTGGTGGAAAAGAAGAGGAAGAAGCTAAAGAAGTTATTGAAACAACTAAACTTACTGCTTGCAACAAAGCTACATTAAATTTCTCTAATGAATATTATTCTACTTTTACATTTGACAGTGAAAGTAAAACATATAAAAAGCAACATAGCGGAAAAGATCAAATTGATGGGAAAACAAATAAACAATTGGAATTTACAAATGTGTTTATATTAGAAACTGAAATTGGTATGCTTGGTGTTGCAGAATTAAAAGAAGTTGATTGGAAAGGTGGTAGCGGATATTATCTTTCAAACGGTAGAGTTCAAGAAATTAAGTGGTCAAAAGACAGTGAAGAGGGTGATTTAAAGATTACTACTCTTGAAGGAAATGAACTTCCAGTATATGAAGGGAAAAGTTATATAGGTGTTATACAAAAAGATAAAACTGATTTTGAATTAAATAAAGAAGATATACAAACAAGAGAAATATATTCACCTGAGACTCAAGCTGCAAAATAAAAAAAGAGCATTTAGCTCTTTTTTTATTGTTTGAAAGAATTTATGTATATTTTTATTTGTTTATTAAATCCTGTAATTCATTTAAAAATTGACATACATGAAATCCGTCACATATTGCATGGTGAACTTGTATAGATAATGGAATTAAGAATTTATCATCTTCTTTGTAGTATTTACCTAATGTAAAAATAGGGGATAAATATGTATAACCTTTTTGAAGGTTTAAATTAAAACTTTCAAAAGTTGTCCAAGGTATCATTGATACATTAAATGTGTTACTTGGAGTATTGGATTTTGCATTTAATTCTTTTTTGTTTCCATATTGTTTTAAGTCATTTTCATATTCAGCATAAAAATCATTAATATTTGATGTATACCTTGTCCAAATATTTGAAAAAGTTTTTGTATCTTTATGAAATATTGTATAGCAAGGTATCATTTCGTCATAAATGCCAAGCTCACCATTTTCATTAAATGCTGTTTTAAATTCATCATGTTTATTTACAATGTTTGTTATATAGTAAAGCATTGTTGGATATAATTTTATATTTTTTGACTTTATTTTTGTAATATCTAATTTTATAGTCATACTATATGTACAAGGTATATTAGAAAAATAATGTTCAAAATATTCTTTCCTATTCCAATTATTTATATTTATTTTTTTTAATTTCATTTTAACTCCTTGATTGTAATTTTAATAAACTTTTTTATTTTAAGTTAATTAAATTTATTCTGTTAAATCAGAAGTACAATGTGCGCATTTTGTGGCTTCTACCGGGATTTCACTTAAGCAATAAGGGCATTTTTTTGTTTTAGGTGCTTCATCTTCTTTTTGTTTTCTTCCGATTGATGCTAATTTGTTTAACATTTTCACCATAACAAAGATAATAAATGCCATTATTAAAAAGTTTATTACGGCAGTTATAAAAGAACCATATCTAATTTGAACATCAAGTACTGTTATAACCATGTCTGAAAAATCAGTTCTGGCAAATAAGCCAATAATAGGGGAGATTATATCTTTAACAAGAGAGTTTATTATTGATTGAAAAGCACCCCCGATTATAACACCGACTGCTAAATCCATTACATTCCCTCTTAAAGCAAACTCTTTAAATTCATTAAGGAATTGTTTCATAAAATTACCTCCTTTTTGTGCTAAACATTATACCGCATTTTGTGTTTTATTAAAATATAAAATCATAATAATATTTTAATAGTAAAAAATTGTAAAAAATATTATGAATTTTATAAAAACCTTTTTATTTTTTTGTTGACTTAATAGTGAAAAAACATTAAAATTAGTAGGTAGTATGTTTAAATTACGATAATAAACTAAACTTTTTTAGTATTTATATATATTTAAAATTTTATATTTTTATATATTTTTAACTCTAATACCAGAAACATAGTATTGTTTTGTTTGGTTCATTTTCGTTACATACTTAAAATTAAATATTTTTATTAATTAATTTAAAATAAGGAGGAGAAAATGGAATTATCACTTCCAGTAGTGCTAATTATAGCGGCTGTTATTGGGATAATTTGCTTTTTCATCGGTGGATATTATAAGCAGACATCTGGCGAAGGCAAACTTAGAAATGCCGAACAAACTGCCAATAAGATGGTCGAAGATGCTTTAAAAGAAGGCGAAAGAATAAAAAAAGAAAAGCTTATTGAAGCAAAAGACGAAGTGCTTAATTTAAAAACTGAATTTGACAAAGAAGCAAGAGCCAGAAGAGAAGAACTTCAACTTGTTGAAAAAAGAGTTCTTCAAAGAGAAGAAATGGCAGATAAAAGAAGCGATGCTTTAGATCATAAAGAAGCTTCTTTGATAAAGAAAAATGAAGAGCTTCTAAAAAAAGAAGATAAACTTGAAAAAACTCATCAAGAACAAATTAAAGAGCTTGAAAAGATTTCAAAACTAACATTTGAAGAAGCTAGACAATTACTTCTTTCTGATGTTGAAAAGCAAATTTCCAGAGAGACTGCATTACTTATTAAAAATAAGGAATTAGAAGCAAAGGAACAAGCTGATAAAAAAGCTATGGAAATTGTATCTTATGCAATTCAAAGATGTGCTGCCGATCATGTTGCAGAAACTACTGTTTCTGTCGTAAACTTACCTAACGATGAAATGAAAGGTAGAATAATCGGTAGAGAAGGAAGAAACATAAGAACAATTGAAACTTTAACGGGTATTGATTTAATTATTGATGATACTCCTGAAGCTGTTATTCTTTCAGGATTTGATCCTGTAAGAAGAGAAATTGCAAGAATTTCTCTTGAAAGACTTATTGTTGATGGAAGAATTCATCCTGCAAGAATTGAAGAAACAATTAAAAAAGCAGAAAAAGAAATTGATACAAAAATCAGAGAAATGGGTGAACAAGCGTTATTTGATACAAACGTTATGAAACTTCATCCTGATTTAACAAAACTTATAGGTAGACTTCATTATCGTACAAGTTACGGACAAAATGTATTAAAACATTCTATTGAAGTTGCAAACTTAGCGGGAATTATGGCAGATGAACTTGGTGCAAATGCAAAACTTGCAAGAAGAGCAGGTATGCTTCATGATATAGGTAAAGCAATTGACCATGAAGTTGAAGGAAGCCATGTTTCTATAGGTGTTGATTTATTAAAGAAATATAAAGAAAATAAAGAAGTTATTCATGCTGTTGAAGCTCACCATGGTGATGTTGAACCGGCAACTGTTGAAGCCGTATTGGTTCAAGCTGCCGATGCTATTTCTGCAGCAAGACCGGGAGCAAGAAGAGAAACACTTGAAAGCTATACAAAACGTCTTGAAAAATTAGAACAAATTGCAAATTCTTTTGAAGGCGTTGATAAATCTTATGCAATCCAAGCCGGAAGAGAAATCAGAGTTATGGTTAAACCAGAACAAGTAGATGATTTACAAATGGTTCATGTTGCAAAAGAAATAGCAAATATGGTTGAAAATGATCTTGAATATCCAGGTCATATCAAAGTAAGCATAATAAGAGAAACAAGAGCAACAGAATATGCAAAATAGTTAAAGAGGTAAAAATTGAAGATTTTAGTATTTGGTGATATATTCGCTAAATATGGAAGAAAGCTCATCGTTGATGAGCTTTCTGATATTAAAGCAGAATATAAAGCGGATTTTGTAATTGCAAACGGAGAAAATTCGGCTAACGGAAAAGGAATAACAAGAAAAGTATATAACGAACTTAGAAGTTGTGGTATTGATGTTATAACATCGGGAAATCACATTTGGGATAATAAAGATGTGTATAATTTTATTCAAGAAGAAGATAGAATGATAAGACCTGCAAATTATCCTTCTCCTTGTCCTGGAAGAGGATATGAAGTGTATAGAGTTGGAAAAGTAAGGGTAGGGGTTGTAAATTTATCTGGAACTACTTACTTAAATCCTCTTGATAATCCTTTTGATGTTGCAGATAAAATATATGAAGAAATAAAAAATATATGCGATATTATTATGTTAGACTTTCATGCAGAAGCAACAAGCGAAAAAATTGCTATGGGATATTTTGTTGATGGAAGATTTTCCGGTGTATATGGAACCCATACTCATGTTCAAACTGCAGACAACATGGTTTTGGAAAATGGGACAGGTTATATAACAGATGTTGGAATGTGCGGAAGTGTTGACGGGGTTATAGGCGTAGACAGAGAATTCATTGTAAAGAAATTTAGAGCACAAAGACCAACGGGTAAATATGCTCTTGCAATGGGAAGAAGACAGATAAATGGTGCTGTATTTACTTTTGATGATACGACTTTTAAATGCACAAATGTAGAAAGAATTTATAGGATATACGATTAAAACGGCAGTTTTGCCGTTTTTTTTATAAAAAATACAGACTGTATTATACAGTCCGTACTTTTATATTATGGCTACCTATTTACATTTTTTCAAAAGATTTTCCCAGCGTTTATCTACTTCTTTTTGGAATTGTTCAATTAAATCTTCGTTTCCTTTTTTGAATAGATGTTTAAATCTTCCTTGTGGTCTTAAAAAATCTTCAATAGGAAGTTTTTTCTTTGGTTCATAGTTAAGTTTCCATTCTCCGTCTATTACTTCAAATAGTGGCCAGTAACATGTTTCTACTGCCAAGTTACATATTTCAATAATATCAGAAGTATTATATCTCCAACCTCTTGGACAAGGAGACATTACATTTAGGAATGTTGCTCCCTTTGTATATATTGCTTTTTCAGCTTTCAAATGTAAATCTCTAAAGTTTTGAACAAATGTTGTTTGCGCAACGTATGGAGCATTATGTGCAACCATTATTTCAGTAAGGTCTTTTCTGTTTTGAAGTTTCCCGTTACTTTTTTTACCAACAGGTGTTGTTGTTGTATCAGCGTACATTGGAGTAGCTGAAGAACGTTGGATACCTGTGTTCATATAAGCACCGTTATCATAGCAAACGTAAGTAAAGTCATGGTTACGTTCAACTGCTCCTGATAGAGATTGAAGTCCTATATCGTATGTACCTCCATCTCCACCGAATACAATAAATTTAAAATTTGGATCTTTTTTAAGTTTTCCTTTTCTTTTTAATGCCTTATATGCACCTTCAACACCACTTATAGTTGCAGCTGCATTTTCAAAAGCATTATGTATATAACTGTCTTCCCAAGATGTATAAGGGTAAATAAATGTTGATACTTCCATACAGCTGGTGGCATTTCCTATTACAGCTTTATCTTCTGGTTTTAATCCTCTTAATACGTTTCTTACTGTAATTGTTCCTCCGCACCCTGCACACATTCTGTGTCCCGGTGCTAAACGTTCAGGTCTGCTTATTACTTCTTTAAAATTATAACTCATATTGCCACCTCTATTCTCTTACACCCATAAATCTGTAAGTATCGTATTTTTCATTAGATTTATGTATATTTTCAAGTTCGTTAAATACATTTTCCATATTGTCTACAGTAACGTCTCTTCCTCCAAGACCATAAATATAGTTCACTGCTTTGCAATTATTATTTGCTTTATAAAGAGAAGACATAACTTCGCTTCCAAGAGGACCTCCTTGAGAACTAAAGCTTTCAGCTCTATCCATTATTGCAACGGCTTTTACGTCTTTAAGAGCCTGTGCAATTTCTTCTCCAGGGAAAGGTCTGAATACTCTTACTTTTAAAAGTCCCACTTTTTTGCCTTCTTTTCTCATTTTATCTATTGTATCTTTTGTTGTTCCTGCTGCAGAACCAATGATTACTACTGCATAATCAGCATCGTCTAATTTGTATTCTTCAAAAAGTCCGTATTTCCTTCCTGAAATTTTTTCAAACTTTTCTGCAATGTCAAGTATAACTTGTTTTGCATTTTTCATTGCATTAGCTTGTGCAACTTTTGCTTCCATATAATAATCAGTTACTGAATAAGCTCCAATTGCAAAAGATTTTTTAGGATTTAAAAGATAATTTTCAGGTTCATATTCGCCTACAAAATCTTTAACATCTTTATCATCTAAAAGCTCTATATTTTCAACTGCATGAGATGTTATAAATCCGTCTTGACAAATCATTATAGGGAGTAATACATCTTTATTTTCTGCAATAGGGTAAGCTTGAATTATATTATCATATGCTTCTTGATTGTTTTCAGAATATATTTGAATCCAGCCTGAATCTCTTGCTCCCATACTGTCTGAGTGGTCACAGTTTATGTTTATAGGTCCTGATAGGGCTCTGTTTACAAGTGTAAGTAAAATAGGAAGTCTGTCTGATGCTGCAACGTATAGTTCTTCCCACATAAAAGCAAGTCCGCAAGATGATGTTGCCGTAACACTTCTTGCTCCTGCTGCTTCGGCACCTACTGCTGCACTCATTGAAGAATGTTCACTTTCAACTGTGATAAATTCTGTATTTACTTTTCCGTTAGATACAAAAGATGCGAAATATTGTGGTATTTCTGTAGATGGAGTAATTGGAAATGCAGGGAATACATCCGGATTAATTTGTTTTAGAGCGTATGCTGCCGCTTCGTTTCCTGATAATCTGTCTTTCTTTGTCATTATTTTACTCCTTCCATTTTTATTGCACCAAATGGGCAAATTTTTACGCATATTCCACAGCCTTTACAGTGGTTTACATCAACTGCTACTCTGTGATTATGGGCAATTGGTATTGCACTGTCGGGACAAGCTTGTGCACATAAAAGACATTGTCTACATTCTTCTCCGATTACTTTAGGTTTTACACTTGTCCATTCTCCTGTATTAAATAATTTAGAAGTACCGCCTTCATCTATTGTCATTGCTGTTGTAAGTTCGTGCCATGCGGGTTTTTTACTTAATTTTTTTATATCAGCCATATTATCTTACCTCCCTTAATGCCATTTTAAGAGCTTTCATGTTTCCGCTTACAACTTCATGTTTGTTTGCGAATTTATGTTCAAAAGATGCTTTCATTTCTTTTAAAAATAAATCTTCATCCATTATTTTCGATACTTTAACTATTGCTGCAAGCATTGGAGAGTTTGGAAAGTATTTTCCAAGACAAGCCATTGAAACTTTTTTTGCGTCTATTGTATAGATACCGCCTTTATAATCATTTAGAAGGTGTTTTATTTCTTCTTTATCTTTTGTTGTATTTATTACTATAGCACCGTCTTCTTTAAGTCCTTTTGTTACATCAACGCTGTCAAGTAAACTTTCGTCTACAACTACCACGAATTGTGGTGTATATATATTTGAATGCACTCTTACAGGAGTATCGCTTATACGGTTATATGCAGTTATTGGTGCTCCCATACGTTCTGGTCCGTATTCAGGGAAACCTTGTACATATTTTCCTGTTTGGAAGGCAACATCGGCAAGTAACAAAGCTGCAGTTTTTGCTCCTTGACCGCCTCTTCCGTGCCATCTTATTTCTACACAGTTATTCATATTTTATCTCCTTTATATATAGTAAATTAAAGTATAACCGCATATTATATCAGAATTTTCTGAAAATTACAAACAATAATTTCCAAAATAATAAAAATATTTAGAAAATTATTGAAATTTATTATTCTTTTTATATTAATTTCTTCGACAAAAAGCACAAAAGTTCTATAAATAGTTATGATATTATGATTTTAGATTTTCATAGTAATATTTAAAGAAAGTCATTATAAAATTCATTAATTATGGGAATAATACAAGTTTTATTACATATTAATTAATGAAGAAATTAACTTATTAATAACTTATATTTTAGGAGGAAACATTATGGAAGTATTGAAAGTATCATCCGGTTCAAACCCTAATTCTGTTGCGGGGGCGCTTGCGGGTGTAATTAGAGAAAGTGATCAGGCAGAGGTTCAGGCAATTGGAGCAGGAGCGTTAAATCAAGCGATAAAAGCCATAGCCATTGCTAGAGGATATGTTGCTCCGGGAGGGCATGATCTTGTTTGTATTCCCGCATTTACGGAAGTTGAAATAAATGGCAGTGACAGAACGGGAATTAAGTTAATAGTCAAAAGCAGATAAAGCACTACTCTGTAGTGCTTTTTTTATTGATATCTTTATTTTTGTGGTATTATTTATTAAGGTGATAACAATGAAAGATTGCTTGAATTCAAATCAGATTAAAATTATTGCTTTAATATTAATGCTTATAGATCATATTGGAGGGGGTTTAATAGAAAATGGCATATTAAATTTTAGTGTATTTTGGGGAAGAGATGCTCTATTTTGGTTTAATATTGATTATGCTTTAAGATTTATAGGAAGAATATCTTTCCCTTTGTTTTGTTATTTTATTGTTGAAGGGTTTTTACATACAAAGAGCATAAAGAGATACTTTATAAGAATATTAATATTTGCTTTTATTTCTGAAATTCCTTTTGATTTAGCATTTCATAATTCATTTTTTTATTTAGGATATCAAAATGTTTTGTTTGAATTTGCTCTTGCGGTATTGATGCTTGGAGCTTTAAGTAAAAACAGCGGAGCAATTTTCAAACAGGGGATAATAGTATTTGTTTTTTGTATTTTAAGTTATTATCTTCGTTTGGATTATGATTATATCGGTATTTTATTAATAGCAATATTTTATTTATTTAGAAATGATAAATCAATGATGTTTTTATTGTCAGGAGTTTTACTTATGTATAGTTCGAAAAGCTTTTTTTGCATAAGTGTATTTTCTCTTTTAATTATTAATATGTATAATGGATTAAAGGGAAAATTAAATATAAAATATCTTTTTTATTTGTTTTATCCTATTCATTTAACTTTGCTTGTATTTATTCGAATTTACATTTTGGGTATTTTTATAAATTAAAAAAAGACAGTATATACTGTCTTTTATTTAAGTTTTACTTTTATTTTTTCATATGCTTCTTCTGTATTATGCATTTGAATAACTTCCATTATTTCTTTTATTCCCACCTCAATATTATCAAGCATTTCTCTGTCAATATTGTAATTTAAAAACAGATTTTCTAAATATTGAGAGATAAAAACACTGCTTTGTGCAATTTCTATAAATTTATCGAAATTATTGCTGTTTGCTGCATTTTTAAATTTTGCGATATCTTTTTCTATAAATTTAACTATTTCATCAACGTTCGCATATTTTTCTTCCCATAGTGGATATGGTTTAAGTCTTTGTAGATAAAATTTGTCTTCTCTTGTAATTGTGAAGATATAAGAAACCATACATTTTTCATTTATATCAAATTCGACCAAATGCATTTGACTATTGAACTTGCTTATTTTTGCACCAAGTTGTTTTAGACTAAAGTCTATTATATCTCCGCTTACTGAATTCCTATTCATGCTAAATCTCCTTTCTTCTTATTAGAATCGTATTAATAAATATATAGATGATATTATTATTGATATAATCATTAACGGAAAACCTATTTTCATGTAATGTTTAAAAGTTATAGGATATCCGTTTTTGCTACTTATGCTTGATAGAACTACATTTGCAGATGCTCCAATTAATGTTCCGTTACCTCCAAGACAAGCACCTAAAGATAATGCCCACCATAGTGGTGTTACGTCAATATTTCCTGTTTGTTGCATTGTAAGGATTAGAGGTATTAAAGTTGCAACGAAAGGAATATTATCAAGGAATGAAGAAATAATTGCAGATGCCCAAAGTATTATAATCATTGTAAGTATCATATTACCGCTTGTGGCAGACACCAATAAATTAGCTAATTTATCGATTACTCCTGTTTCTTCAAGACCTCCTACTACTATAAATAGTCCTATAAAGAAAAGTATTGTTGACCATTCTACTCCAAGAATTATTTCTTCTGCATCTTGTTTTCCAATAAGTAACATAATTATAGCAGCAAGAAGTGCTATAACGCAAGATTCCATTTGTAGCTGAGAATGGAAAATAAATCCGATTACAACAAGAACAATAAGAACAATACTTTTTATCATTAAAGATTTATCTTTTATTGCTTTGTTTTCATCCATTTCCATTACTTTACTTATATTTTCTTCATCAACAACAAGTTGTTTTTTATAAATTAAAAGAAAATATATTATTGCTGTAATAATAATGAATATTACAGGTAGTCCTGTATTTAATATAAAATCTGTAAATCCTAAATTTGCAGCACTTCCAATCATTATGTTTGGCGGGTCCCCAATTAGTGTTGCAGTACCACCTATATTTGAAGCCATAATTTGAGTAATAAGGAATGGTATGGGATTAATATTTAATATTCTTGTTATTGCTATTGTCATTGGACCAATTAATAAAACTGTAGTAACATTATCAAGGAATGCTGACAAAATAGTAGTTATTAAAATGAATATAATCATTATATTAACCGGTTTTCCTTTTGCAATTTTAGCCGACTTGATTGCTATGTATTCAAATATACCTGAATTTTTTACTACAGCTACAAAAAGCATCATGCCAACCAATACGCCGACCGTATTTATATCTACATAAGCTATGCTTGTTTCTATTGTTAAAATATGTGTAACAATGAGAAGTATTGCACCTGTAATTGCTGCAACAGTACGATGTACTCTTTCTGTCATAATTGCTGTCATTGTAATTAAAAAGATTACTATTGAAATAATTTGCTCTGTTGTCATTTTTTACCTGCCTATAAATTATTTTGTATTTAATAAACTTGTATATTATATATTAAAAGTTTTTTTATAGCAATGATTTATTTTCATATTATATATAATAAAAAATGTTGTATTTGATAAATATAATTTATAATTAAAATAAATTATTTTATATTATCTTTTGGATATTTCGTTGATATGTTATGTAAAATCATTTATAATTTAAATTGAAAACGTACAATAAAATATAAAAAATTTAAATAAATATTTAATAAAAGGGGAGATGATTTTATGGCTAAAATAGCAGATGTTATTAAATATGAGGGAGATAATTCTACATTTATATGGAAACATCCTATGGAAGATTTTAACGGTTTGACCCAGCTTATTGTTCATGAATCTCAAGAAGCGGTATTTTTTATGAACGGTCAAGCCTTAGACTTATTTGGACCTGGACGATACACTCTTGAAACTCAAAATATACCTTTAATAGGTAAGATTTTGAATAGAGCAACGGATGATAAAACACCATTTCATTGTGAGGTTTATTTTATAAATAAAACAGAACAAATGGCAATAAAATGGGGAACAGACAGTAAAGTTCAATATATTGAACCTACATATGGTTTTCCTATCTATATAGGTGCTTCCGGAGAAATGAGTCTTAAGGTTAATGACAGCAGAAAACTTCTTGTAAAACTTGTGGGTACGGAAAATTATTTAAATAGAGATACTTTGGTTAGTTTTTTCCGTTCATTCCTTATGACAAGAGTAAAAACTTATATTGCTCAAGTAATGAAAAATAATGCAATAAATATTTTTGAAATTGATGAAAATATAACTCTTTTTTCTGAATCTATTAAGAAATTATTAGTTAATGATTTTAGTGATTACGGAATGAATCTTGAAAGATTTTTTGTAACAAATATTGTTAAACCGGACGGGGATAGACAATACGAAAAATTTAAAGAACTTCATTTCCGTCAATATGCAGATATTGCAGAAGCGAAAATTAAACAACAAACAGATATTATTCATGCTCAAACAGAAGCTCAAAAAACAGTTATAGAATCTAAGGCTTTAGCAACAAAAAGAAGTCAAGAAGGATATACATATCAACAAGAACGTGGATTTGATGTTGCGGAACAAGTTGCACAGAACGAAGCTGTTGGAGAGTTTACAAATATGGGAGTTGGTTTTGGAACAATGGCCGGTGTAGGCGGAGCCGTTGGTGGTATGGTTGGAGGCATGATGAGTGATGCAATGGATTCTTCAATTAACGCAAGTGAAACAGTGCAAAATGGTCAAAAAGTTAATGTATGCTCAAAATGTGGGGCTGTGCTTCCTTCATCTGCAAAATTCTGTTTAAATTGTGGTCAACAAGTTATTGATAAATCTATGGAAACAATTATATGTCCAAATTGTAATAAAACAGTTGCAAAAGGGAAATTCTGTCCTAAATGTGGTTTTAAATTGGAAAATACATGTTCAAAATGCGGTGCAAAAATTGTAACAGATGCAAAATTCTGTCCTGAATGTGGGGAAAAATTATAAAAAGGGGAAATAGAAATGAAAAGATATTTTAATTATTATGCTGTTTGTTGGGCAGTAGCTTTTATTGTCTTAAATTTAGTTATTTTTATTATGCCAAATATGGTAACAGGTATAAATAAAATTACGGGAAGTTTTTTTGTTGGTTATGCTTTAATTGATATAGCTTTCTTAGGACAATTACTTTGTAGTTATATTTTCTTTAAAGAAGATAAAAAAGAGAAAGTTTTTTTAAATCTACCTATTATTACCATAAGTTATTCTGCATTAATTATATCTTTAATTGTCGGAATAATTTGTATGGTTGTTCCAGGATTCCCATTTTGGTTAGGTGTTATTATTTGTTTACTTGTTCTAGGTTTTTATGCTATTTCAATAGTTAAGGCTAAAGCTGCAGGTCAAATGGTTGGTGACATTGATGATAAAATAAAAGAACAAACAATCTTTATAAAATCACTTACTGCAGATTCTCAAAGTTTAATTAACTATGCAAAAAATAATAAGTCAAAAGCTATGTGTGAAAAAGTATTTGAAGCGATCCGTTATAGTGATCCAATGTCATGTGATGCTATTTCATCTATTGAAACTGAAATTACATTAAGATTTAATGATTTTGCAAAAATGGTGAAAGAAGAAAAAGAAGAAGGTTTGGATAAGCTTTGTGATGAAATTCTTGTTTTAATTAATGATAGAAATCAAAAATGTAAACTTTTTAAATAATTATATTATAGAAGTAGAAATTATAATTTCTACTTCTATAAAGTTTTTATATTAAATTTTTTATAATTTGTTAGGGGAAAAGATGGCAGAGTATAAATGTAAAATGTGTGGCGGCACGTTAAGAATAGAAGAAAATCAAGAGGTAGGAGTATGTGAGTACTGCGGTACAAAGCAGACATTACCTCTATTAAATGACGAAAAAAGAGAAAATTTATATAATGCAGCCAGTGAACTAAGAAGGAATAATGAATACGATAGAGCATTAAAGGTATATGAAAATATCTTAGAAGATGACAGCACAGATGCAGAGGCATATTGGTGTTTAGTATTATGTAAATATGGAATAGAATATGTAGAAGATCCAATAACACAAAAAATAGTACCGACAATAAATAGAACACACTATACATCAGTATTTGCAGATGGAGACTATAAACTTGCAATAAAATATGCAAGTGAAGAACAAAAGAGAATATACGAAGAACAGGCAAGAGAAATAGACGAGATACAAAAGGGGATACTTGAAATATCAAAGAAAGAAGAACCTTTTGATGTATTCATATGTTATAAAGAAACGGATAAGAATGGAAGAAGAACAAGGGATTC